>NZ_JASJVE010000020.1:0-93535 GCF_036346185.1 Pseudomonas sp. 10C3
GCGTTGGCGGACCTTAGCCCGGAAGAGGCCGATTTCATGGCCCGCCACCGTGACGAAATCGAATCCTTCCTCACGCACGGCGCCACCGCGATCGGCATTGGCGAGTCGATTTTCGCCAAGCACCTGGCCGATGTGAAATTTCTGCTGCAGGAGATAGAGGCCTTGCATACGCGCACCTTTGAGCAACATGGACACCTGCGCTCAGCGGAGTTCTTTGCCGACCGCAAGCGCCTGTTTACCCAACTCGATACCCAACTTACCTCGCTGACCAAAAAATAGCATCGGCTTACCCGACCACCCGAAGCTGAAAACTGCTCTGGGTATTTCCAGTCGCAGCCTGGTGCATCGTGCGGGGCGAGCGGGCGGATTCGGCCAGAATCCCGGCTACGCCACCCGCATAGGCGCCGTGGCCAAGGCTTCCCAGTACGTCAAAACGGTGGCTGGATCGGCACCGCCGTCGGCGGTGGCGCCTCGTACATGAAAGTTCAAGACGTGTGCACAGCTGGCAATGCCGAGGCTTGCGAAAAAGTGAAATACACCGAAGGCGGAGGTTTTATCGGCGGGGTTACAGGGGGTGCTGCCGTTGGTGCGTATTTAGGCGCTGCTGGGACTGGCGCTATCTGTGTTGCTCTCGGGGGTGCCCACTGCTTGGGTAGGAACGCTTGTATGCGGCATTGTGGTAGTCGGAGGTGGTTCTTTGGCAGCTGGGCTTGCCCTCGGCAAGATTGGTGAAAAGACAGGTGAAATTATTTACGAGGTCACTCAATGAGCGTGAGTACCGCTGACAAAGTTTTCCTCTGTGTCAGCTTAAGTGGCTTTGCAGGTGTGTTCGTTTTCCTTGGTATTGCGCTACATCTCGCCTACACCAAAATGGATATGATGCTGGACCACTTGAAGAACTGTCCCGCCGTTATGATCAGAGCCCCCTTTAAGAATGGCGGCCCTGCGGGAAGGTTGTTTGTACTGGGTGCAATAATGGGACTAATGACCGTCCCTCGTCTCTATCTCCGCGATGGAGGGGCTAGCGCTGAGGATTTAAAGAGCTTCCCTGCCGACCTTAAACGTAAATTGATTGTATTGCACTGGGGCGGCTGCGTGCCTCTATTGGTATTGTTTGGAATGGTTGCAGTAGTCGAATTTGGTCTTGTGTAACCCATCGGGTACACGGCGTACCAGACAGGCCACCTTCGCAGACAAGTCAGTTCCTTGAGCTGCGAACGGCCATCAACCTGTACCGAAAACGCTACAACGGAACGGTTTCGCTACAGCTTCCGGACACCCCCCGTGTGCAAGACTTTGATCCTGTAAGCCTTTTTTATCGCGCTCCAACCGTAACGATTTCGCTACAGCACCTATCCCCTCGCCATCACAAAATATATATAAGTCATTGATATATATCGACTAAATAATATTGGCCGCAAACTTGCTATGGTCTTTCCTCATTACGCTCATGCGCGCCGTGAGCCTTTGCCCCTTGAGGAGTTTTTATGAGCGAGTTGCGATTCACCGTCGACCACGAATGGCTGCGTACCGAAGCGGATGGCAGCGTCACCGTCGGCATTACGCCCTACGCGCAAGAGTCGCTGGGTGATGTGGTGTACGTGCAACTTCCTGAATTGCAGACTTACACACAACACGCTGAAGCCTCGGTGGTTGAGTCTGTGAAGGCTGCCAGCAGTATCAACATGCCGCTCACCGGCGAAGTGGTCGAAGTCAACGCAGCGCTCGAAGCGACGCCTGAACTGGTCAACGAAGACGCACTGGGCGCCGGCTGGTTCTTCCGCTTCATCCCTGAAGACGCCAGCGCCATCGACAGTTTGCTCGATCAGGACGCTTACGACCGCCTGATCAAAGCCAGCGCTGAAGCCTGAGGAGCCAACATGACTGACCGTATCGAATTGAGCACCGCCAACGAGTTTATTGCGCGCCACATCGGCCCACGTCAGGCGGATGAAAAAGCCATGCTCGCGACCCTGGGTTTCGACTCCCTGGAAGCGCTGAGCGCCAGCGTCATCCCGGACAGCATCAAGAACACCAGTGTTCTGGACCTGTCCGCCGGGCAAAGCGAAGCTGATGCCCTGGCGTCGATCAAAGCCATCGCCAGCAAAAACCAACTGTTCAAAACCTACATCGGCCAGGGCTATTACAACTGCCACACCCCGGCACCGATTTTGCGCAACCTGTTGGAAAACCCGGCTTGGTACACCGCTTACACCCCCTATCAGCCGGAGATTTCCCAAGGTCGACTGGAATCGCTGCTGAATTTCCAGACTTTGATCAGCGACCTTACCGGCCTGCCCATCGCCAACGCCTCGTTGCTCGATGAAGCCACCGCCGCCGCCGAGGCCATGACGTTCTGCAAACGCTTGAGCAAGAACAAAAGCAGCCACCTGTTCTTCGCCTCCAGCCATTGCCACCCGCAGACCCTTGATGTACTGCGCACCCGTGCCGAACCGCTGGGCATCACTGTCGTCGTTGCAGACGAAAACGAGCTGAGCGATGTCAGCGAGTATTTCGGTGCCCTGCTGCAGTACCCGGCGAGCAACGGTGACCTGTTCGATTACCGCGAACTGGTCGAACGTTTCCACGCCGTTCATGCCCTGGTCGCCGTGGCTGCCGACTTGCTGGCCCTGACCTTGCTGACCCCTCCGGGTGAGTTCGGCGCAGACGTGGCCATCGGCAGTGCGCAACGCTTTGGCGTGCCATTGGGCTTTGGTGGGCCACACGCGGCCTACTTCTCGACACGCGATGCGTTCAAACGCGATATGCCAGGCCGTCTGGTCGGTGTTTCCATCGACCGTCATGGCAAGCCAGCCTACCGCTTGGCGATGCAGACCCGCGAACAACATATCCGTCGCGAAAAGGCCACCAGCAACATCTGCACCGCGCAGGTTCTGTTGGCCAACATTGCCAGCATGTATGCGGTCTATCACGGGCCACGCGGCCTGACACAAATCGCCAAGCGTACGCACCAGCTGACCGCGATCTTCGCCGAGGGCTTGAAGCAGTTGGGCTTGAACGTTGATCAGGCGTTCTTTTTTGACAGCCTGACCCTGAACACCGGGGCCGACACCGCTGCGCTGCACGTCAAAGCCCGCGCCCAACAGATTAACCTGCGTGAAATCGATGCTCAGCGCCTTGGTCTGTCGTTCGACGAAACCATCCAACAGGCCGACGTCGAAACCCTGTGGCAGCTGTTCGCCACTAACGGGCAAAGCCTGCCGGACTTCAATGCGTTGGCCAGCAGCGTAGAATCACGCCTGCCTGCCGCGTTGCTACGCCAGTCAGCGATCCTCAGCCATCCAGTGTTTAACCGTTACCACTCCGAAACCGAGCTGATGCGTTACCTGCGTCGTTTGGCCGACAAGGACCTGGCACTGGACCGCACCATGATTCCGCTGGGCTCATGCACCATGAAGCTCAATGCCGCCAGCGAAATGATCCCGATCACCTGGGCCGAGTTTGGCAATCTGCACCCCTTCGCACCCGCCGAGCAAAGCCTGGGCTACCAGCAACTGACCGACGAACTGGAAGCGATGCTCTGCGCCGCGACCGGTTACGATGCCATCTCGCTGCAACCTAACGCCGGTTCCCAGGGCGAATACGCTGGCCTGCTGGCTATCCGTGCTTACCACCAGAGCCGTGGCGATGATCGTCGCGACATCTGCCTGATCCCGTCGTCGGCCCACGGCACCAACCCCGCGACCGCCAACATGGCCGGTATGCGCGTGATCGTGACTGCCTGTGATGCACGCGGCAACGTCGACATCGAAGACCTGCGCGCCAAGGCCATTGAGCACCGCGAACACCTCGCCGCACTGATGATTACCTACCCATCGACGCATGGTGTATTCGAAGAAGGCATCCGCGAGATCTGCGGGATCGTCCATGATAACGGCGGCCAGGTGTACATCGACGGCGCCAACATGAACGCCATGGTCGGCCTCTGTGCACCGGGCAAGTTCGGCGGCGATGTCTCGCACCTGAACCTGCACAAAACCTTCTGCATTCCCCACGGCGGTGGCGGCCCGGGCGTTGGCCCGATCGGCGTCAAATCGCACCTGACCCCGTTCTTGCCGGGCCACGGGACGATGGAGCGCAAAACAGGCGCTGTCAGCGCAGCGCCGTTTGGCAGCGCGAGCATTCTGCCGATCACTTGGATGTACATCCGCATGATGGGTGGCGAAGGCCTCAAGCGCGCGTCGCAACTGGCGATCCTCAACGCCAACTACATTTCCCGTCGATTGGAAGAGCACTACCCCGTGCTGTACACCGGCAGCAACGGGCTTGTCGCCCACGAATGCATCCTCGATCTGCGTCCGCTTAAAGACAGCAGCGGTATCAGCGTCGATGACGTTGCCAAGCGGTTGATCGATTTCGGCTTCCACGCGCCGACCATGTCGTTCCCGGTTGCTGGCACCCTGATGATTGAGCCGACTGAAAGCGAATCCAGGGAAGAACTGGACCGTTTCTGCGAAGCCATGATCCGCATCCGCGAAGAGATCCGCGCAGTAGAAAGCGGGACGCTGGACAAGGACGACAACCCGTTGAAGAACGCGCCGCACACCGCCGCTGAAATCGTCGGTGAATGGTGCCATCCGTACAGCCGAGAACAAGCGGTGTACCCGGTAGCCTCGTTGATCGAGAACAAATACTGGCCGCCGGTGGGTCGCGTCGACAACGTGTTTGGCGACCGTAATCTGGTCTGCGCATGCCCGTCCATCGAGAGCTATCAAGACGCCTGATCGAGATGGGGCTACTGTGCAAAGTAGCCCCATCCTTGATACGACGCATGACCCGGTAGGCGCGGGCTTGCCCGCGATTACGGCGTATCGGAGACACCACGCCAGTCCGATCGCGAGCAAGCTCGCTCCTACAATTAAACGCGACCTCCCTGTCTATAATAAAAAACCGGAGTGCAACCATGTCGCTGAGCGTGTTCGACCTGTTCAAGATTGGTATCGGCCCCTCCAGTTCGCATACCGTGGGCCCGATGCGGGCGGCTGCCCGGTTCGCCGAAGGTCTGCGCCGCGACGATTTGCTGACGACAACGGCCTGCGTCAAGGTCGAGCTGTATGGCTCACTGGGCGCTACCGGCAAGGGCCATGGCAGCGACAAGGCCGTGCTGCTGGGCCTGGAAGGCGAACACCCTGACACCGTCGATACCGAAACCATCTCTGCGCGTCTGCAACAGATTCGCAGCAGTCAGCGCCTGAACCTGCTCGGTGAACACAGCATCGAGTTCGTCGAAAAACAACACTTGGCGATGATCCGAAAACCCTTGGCGTTCCATCCAAACGGCATGATTTTCCGTGCCTTTGATGCCGCCGGTTTGCAGACTCGTAGCCGCGAATATTATTCCGTCGGTGGCGGCTTTGTTGTCGATGAAGACGCCGCCGGCGCTGACAGGATCGTAGAAGACAGCACTCCTCTGACCTATCCGTTCAAAAGCGCCAAGGATTTGCTGGGCCATTGCACGGCGCATGGCCTGTCTATCAGCCAGGTGATGTTGGCCAACGAAGCCGCCTGGCGCCCGGAAGCGGAAACCCGCAAAGGCCTGCTGAACATCTGGCAGGTCATGCAGGATTGCGTGAAAGCGGGGTGCCGCAATGAAGGGATTTTGCCGGGCGGGTTGAAGGTCAAACGCCGGGCTGCAGCGCTACACCGTCAGCTGTGCAACAACCCGGAGGCGGCGCTGCGTGATGCACTGTCAGTGCTCGATTGGGTCAACCTGTACGCCCTGGCGGTCAACGAAGAGAACGCCAACGGTGGCCGGGTCGTCACCGCCCCCACTAACGGTGCAGCGGGGATTGTCCCGGCGGTGCTGCATTACTACATGCGCTTTATCTCCGGCGCCAATGAAGACGGGGTTGTGCGCTTTCTGCTCACGGCGGCGGCGATTGGCATTCTTTACAAAGAAAACGCCTCGATCTCTGGCGCCGAAGTGGGCTGTCAGGGCGAAGTCGGCGTGGCCTGCTCAATGGCGGCCGGAGCGTTGTGCGAAGTGTTGGGCGGCAATGTTCAGCAGGTAGAAAATGCCGCCGAAATCGGCATGGAACACAACCTGGGCCTGACGTGCGACCCGATTGGCGGCTTGGTGCAGGTGCCCTGCATCGAGCGCAACGCGATGGGTTCGGTGAAAGCGATCAATGCCGTGCGCATGGCGTTGCGCGGCGATGGTCAGCACTTCGTCTCCCTCGACAAAGTGATTCGCACCATGCGCCAGACCGGTGCCGACATGAAAAGTAAATACAAGGAAACCGCCCGAGGCGGGTTGGCCGTGAACATTATCGAGTGCTGAAACAGCCTCATGAAATCGACTGCTTTCGCCCTCCCTACAAAGCGAAAGCCGGAAAACTCCAAGGAGCCATGAATGTCCACCGAACAGCTGTTAACTACCCCGCTGCACGCTTTACACCGCGAACTGGGGGCCAGAATGGTGCCGTTTGCCGGCTACGACATGCCCGTTCAATACCCCGCTGGCGTGCTTAAGGAACACCAGCACACCCGCGCGCATGCCGGCTTGTTCGATGTATCGCACATGGGCCAGATTCGCCTGACCGGCGCCAACGCCGCCAAAGCGCTGGAAACCCTGGTGCCGGTCGACATCATCGACCTGCCCGTGGGCATGCAGCGCTACGCGATGTTCACCAATGAAAGCGGTGGCATTCTCGATGACCTGATGGTCGCCAACATCGGCAACGACGAGCTGATTCTGGTGGTCAACGCCGCCTGTAAAAACCAGGACCTTGCGCACTTGCAACAGCACCTGACCGGGCGGTGCGACATCCAGCCCCTGTTCGAAGAACGCGCCCTGCTGGCCCTGCAAGGTCCGGAGGCAGTGACCGTCCTTGCACGTCTGGCTCCGGAAGTGGCGAACATGACGTTCATGCAGTTTGCCAAAGCGACGTTGCTCGGTGCCGACTGCTACGTCAGCCGCTCCGGCTACACCGGTGAAGACGGTTTTGAAATCTCGGTCCCCACCGATCAAGCCGACGCATTGGCCCGCCGTTTGTTGGCCGAACCAGAGGTCGCCCCCATCGGTCTCGGTGCCCGCGACTCTCTGCGTCTGGAAGCAGGCCTGTGCCTGTATGGCCACGACATGAACACCGAGACCACACCGGTTGAGGCCAACCTGTTATGGGCGATCTCCAAGGTTCGACGCGCCGACGGCGCACGTGCCGGTGGCTTCCCCGGCGCGGAGCAGATCTTTGCTCAGCAGCAAGCCGGTGTGAGCCGCAAACGTGTCGGCTTGCTGCCGCAGGAACGTACGCCGGTCCGTGAAGGCGCAGAAATCGTCGATGCCAACGACAAACCCATTGGTACAGTCAGCAGCGGTGGGTTCGGTCCAACTCTGGGTGGACCGCTGGTCATGGCTTACCTCGACAGCGCTTACACCGCGCTGGACAGTGAAGTCTGGGCCATCGTGCGGGGTAAGAAAGTGCTGATGCGGGTCAGCAAAATGCCATTCGTGGCGCAGCGTTACTACCGTGGTTAACAGGCGAGGTTAAAGGCGGCCGCCCGTAAACTGGACACCCAAAAACAGGGCAACTGGCCGTCATGCAATCGCAATGTATACCGCTGTAAAGTGCGCTGTTAGTCCACGGCGCACTTTGCATAGAGCCAGGCACACGGGTAAAAAACCATCGATCTTGCCTGACGGGCACACCGTTCAAAAAAGCTGGAGAGTGCCGGAAACCTGCGCCTGAGCAGGGCTTGTTTTTTCTGCCATGGTTGGCGTAGAGTTTCTTAACTGTGTTTGCATGGGTCGCTTGAACCGTGACCTGGGCAGTAGCTCTAAGTATTGCTACATCCCGCTCGACGTTTCTTACTACCTGCAGCCAGTCCAGTACTCTTTCAGGCGAAAGAGACTGTCATCAATTCAAGTTCCAGGGAAATAAGAAAATGTCGAATCGTCAGAGCGGTACCGTCAAGTGGTTTAACGACGAAAAGGGTTTTGGTTTTATCACGCCAGAGAGCGGTCCGGATCTGTTCGTCCATTTCCGCGCTATTCAGGGCAGCGGCTTCAAGAGCCTGAAAGAAGGTCAGAAGGTGACCTTCATTGCGGTGCAGGGCCAAAAAGGCTTGCAGGCGGATGAAGTTCAAGCCGAAGCTTAAATAGCGATCAGTAAAAAAGCCCCTGATGCTGACATCAGGGGCTTTTTTATGGCTGGGATTCCGTAAAATGGGTTCTTTTTGCAAACGAGAGCCCGCCATGTCGAAACACCTGCTCCGCCCACAAGGCGAATTTCCCGTTGCAGGCTTGGGCCGCCGCCTTGCGGCGATGTTCTATGACGCCCTGCTGTGCATCGCACTGCTGATGGTCACCACCTTCGTTTATAAGCTGATCCTGATGGCCTTTATCGGTGAGGCTCAATTACGCGCGATGTCCGAGTCCGGGGCGCTGGACAGCGACCCGCTGCTTTCAACGATTCTGGTGTTTGTGCTGTTCGGTTTCTTCGCCAAGTTCTGGACCCATTCAGGCCAGACCCTCGGGATGCAGGTGTGGGGCATTCGTGTGCAGAACGCCGACGGCACTGCCATCAGCCTGTGGCAGGCACTGTTGCGTTTCGTGGTCGCTATCGGTTCGTGGCTATGTGTGGGACTGGGCTTTTTCTGGGTATTGTTCGATAAGCAGAAACGCAGCTGGCATGACATATATTCCGACAGCCAGCTGGTGCAGGTACCCAAGCAGAAAAAATAGTGGCTCTGGATGAACTGCTTACGCGCAACGCGCATGCCTGGCGCACCCTGTAAAAAAGCCGACTCGACGTCGGCTTTTTTGTCTGTCTTTTTTCTAGCCCGCCCGGCGTAGCAGCCAGACCCCAGCCACGGCACAGATCCCGGAAGGCACCAGCACCGCGAACAGCGGCGAAAATCCGAACACCAGACTAGACGGCCCAAGCAGGTCCTGGGCAATGCGGAAGGTGAAGCCGACCAGCACCCCGGTGAACACCCGTTGACCCAGGGTCACCGAGCGCAACGGGCCGAAGATGAACGAGATCGCCATCAACACCAGCGCCATTGTGACCAGCGGCTGCAGGACTTTGGTCCAGAACGCCAACCAGTAACGGCCATTGTTCAAGCCCTGATCCGCAAGATAATGTGCGTAACTCCACAAGCCAGTGATCGACAGCGAGTCCGGCGGCAAGACCAGCGTGCTGAGCAATAGTGGGCTGAGGGACGCGTCCCAACGATCATTCGGGCTTTTGACGACTTCGGTGCTGTCAGCATGGAAAAGCGTCGTGGTCACGTCTTCCAGCATCCATGAATCATTCTCGAACTTCGCCTTCTTCGAGAAGCTTGCGGACTGCATGTGCCGCTGATCGTCGAAACGATAGCGAGTCACGCCGTACAGCACCCCATCGGGTTGTACGGTATTGATATGAATGAACTCTTCGCCCTGACGGTGCCACACCCCGTACCTGCCGCTTTGCGATTCGTCGCTGCCTTGGGCCAGGGCTCGGTTGGACTGAGCCAGGTCCTCAGCGGGCGGTGCGACATATTCGCCCACCAGCAAGCCAGCGACCATCAGTACCAGCATCGGCTTCATTACCGCCCAGACGATACGCCCGATGGACACACCCGCTGCGCGCATGATGGTCAGTTCACTGCTGCTGGCCAGACTGCCAAGGCCAACCAGACAACCGATCAGTGCAGCCATCGGCAACATGTCGTAGACACGTCGCGGCGCAGTCAGCAATACGAAGGAAGTAATATCGGCCAAGGTGTAGGTGTTGCTGATGTCTTTTATTTCATCAATGAAAGCAAACAGCGAAGCCAGCCCCAAAATGACCCCGAGCACGCCAAGGATCGCGACTAGAACACTCTTGCCAATATAGCGGTCGATTTTAACCACGGGCCACCTCCTGCGCCGTGCGGCGGCTCGCCATTTTCAACCGCAGAGGTTCCCAGTACAGCAATAACAGGCCAATGCCCAGAAACAACGCATGCACCCACCACAGGCCCAGAACCATTGGGATTTTGCCCCGCTCCAGCGCACCGCGAGCGGCAATCAAAATGGTCAGGTACGCCATGTACAGAAGGATCGCCGGAAGCAGCTTGAGGAAACGCCCTTGACGCGGGTTGGCCTTGGCCAGCGGCACCGCCATCAATGTCACGATAAACACAAGGACCGGCAGGGCGAGCCGCCACTGCAACTCAGCCTTGTAGCGAGGGTTGTCGCTGCCGAACAAATCACGGGTCGGAATCGACTCGCGGTCGGTAATTTCCTCGCTGATCGCGGGTTTTGGCAACAGGGCGCCATAGGTATCGTATTTGATGGCGCGGTAGTTGGCCTCACCGGGGTTGCCGTCATAACGGTAACCATTCTCCAGAATCAGGTAGCGACTACCATCAGCCCTGACCTCCTGATGCCCCTTCTCGGCGACCAGAACGGAGATCCCTTGATCCTTGGCCCCATTCTGGGTCGGGCGTTTCTCGGAGATGAATACCCCACCCAGACGAGCGCGGTCGTCTGAAAGCGTTTCTGTGTAAGTAATCCGCGAACCGTCGCGCAGCTCCTGGAAGCGGCCAGGTACCAGCGTATCGAACTCAGTCAATGCGTCTTGTTGATTGACGATCATAGAAACCTGCGCTGCGCCTTGCGGCGCCAACCCCAGGCTCAGCCAGGTGACCAGCAGCGCAACCACGGTCGCTGGCGCCATGGTGATCCACAGCAAACGCTGCTGGCTCATGCCGGTGGCGGCCAGGACAGTCATCTCGCTTTCCAGATAAAGCCGACCGTATGCCAGCAGAATGCCCAGAAACAAGGCCAGCGGCAGGATCAGTTGCAAGAAGCCAGGCAGACGAAAGCCGATGATCAAGAACAGCACACCGGGGTCAAGGGCTCCCGATGCGGCTTGAGCCAGGTATTTGATGAAGCGTCCGCTCATGATGATTACCAACAACACGGCGCTGACCGCGCTCAAGGTAACCAGCACTTCTCGGGACAGATAACGAAAGACAATCAAACCAGACACTCCAGGGTTGTCAGGCGCAGGCGGCCAAACAAAGAAAGCGAATCAGCCACAGTGGTAACCGGCTCGCAGAAGCGACCCGCCTAAAAAATATGCGGCATTATCCTGTGATTGAGGGTCCCTGTCACTGCGCCTTCTCTATAGAAGGTTGATACGCTCGATACGACAACGTCAGGACTGCATGTAAACGTATCGCGCGAAGGGTTGTCAGGGTCCGTGCGTCAGGGTCAAACTGCGGGCCTTGTAGCAGGCGCCACAGATTCGAGATACCTCTCTGTGGCCGCGCATGTCACTTATTCTACGAAAACTCACAGTTTATTCGGGGACCCCGACATGGAATTTGTTGTAAAGAGCGTTAGTCCAGAAACTTTGAAAACCGCTACGCTGGTGGTCGCCGTCACTGAAGACCGCACCCTCAGCGACGCAGCAACAAAGCTCGATACCCTCAGCGGCGGCGCGATTACTGCGGCGCTCAAACGTGGCGACCTGCCTGGTAAAGTCGGCCAAAGCCTGTTGCTGCACACTCTGCCCAACCTCAAAGCCGAACGCGTGCTGTTGGTCGGCGTGGGCAAAGAAACTGAATTGTCTGATCGTCAGTTCCGCAAAGTCGTCACCGGCGCGCTAAACGTGCTTAAAGGCCTGGGCGGCAGCGATGCGGTCATTGCCCTCGGCGATCTTGCGGTCAAGAGTCGCGACACCTACGGCAAAGTGCGCCTGCTGGTAGAGACCCTGGCTGATGGCGAATATGTGTTCGACCGTTTCAAAAGCCAGAAAGCCGAGCCCCGCGCCCTGAAAAAAATCACCTTGCTGACCAGCAAGGCAGCACTGGCTGACACCGAGCGTGCCGCAACTCACGCCGCCGCCATCGCCACAGGCATGGCCTTTACCCGCGACCTGGGCAATCTGCCGCCCAACGTCTGCCACCCAAGCTACCTGGCCGAAGAAGCGAAAGCGTTGGGCAAGGAACACAAGCATCTCAAAGTCGACATCCTCGACGAGAAGAAGCTCAAGGAACTGGGCATGGGCGCTTTCCTGGCCGTGGCTCAGGGCAGCGAACAACCGCCCCGCCTGATCGTGATGAATTATCAGGGCGGCAAGAAGAGCGACCAGCCGCATGTTCTGGTCGGCAAGGGCGTCACCTTCGACACCGGCGGCATCAGCATCAAGCCTGCCGCAGGCATGGACGAAATGAAGTACGACATGTGCGGTGCCGCCAGTGTGTTCGGCACCCTGCGCGCCGTGCTTGAGCTGAAACTGCCAATCAATCTGGTGTGCCTGCTGGCTTGCGCCGAGAACATGCCAGGCGGCAACGCCACTCGTCCTGGCGATATTGTCAGCACCATGAGCGGTCAGACCGTCGAGATCCTCAACACCGACGCCGAAGGCCGTCTGGTGCTGTGCGACACCCTGACCTACGCCGAACGCTTCAACCCACAAGCTGTGATCGATATCGCCACCCTGACCGGCGCCTGCATCGTCGCATTGGGCGGCCACACCTCCGGGCTGATGGGCAACAACGATGCGCTGATCGGACAACTGCTCGACGCTGGCAAGAAGGCCGACGACCGCGCATGGCAATTGCCATTGTTCGAGGAGTACCAAGAGCAACTTGACAGCCCGTTCGCCGACATTGCTAACATTGGCGGCCCTAAAGGCGGCTCGATCACCGCAGGCTGTTTCCTGTCACGCTTTGCCAAAGCCTATAACTGGGCCCACTTGGACATCGCGGGCACTGCATGGCTGAGCGGCGGTAAAGAAAAAGGCGCCACTGGCCGCCCGGTTCCGCTGCTGACTCAATACCTGCTCGACCGCGCTGGCGTATAAAACGCTTAAGGGCGTATCGGCCGTTTGGCTGATACGCCCTGCGCTCTGGAGCTGACATGACTCAAGTCGACTTTTATATCCTGCCCAGCGCTGACCCGCTGGCACGCCTGGACTTCGCCTGCAAACTCAGCGAAAAAGCCTGGCGCTTGGGCCACAGGGTGTACATCCATTGCAGCGATGCCGCCCAGCGCGACGATCTCGACGCCCGGCTGTGGCGCTTCAAGGGCGAAAGCTTCGTGCCCCATGGCGCTGCGGAAGACGATCAGGACGCACCCGTCGTTTTAGGCCTGGGCGATGACCCTGGGCGCCATCAGGATCTGCTGGTCAATCTGGACCTGCGCATCCCCGATTTTTTCAAGCGTTTTGCCCGCGTGGCGGAAGTCGTGGTAGAAGACCCTGCGATTCGTCAGGCCGCACGAGAGAGCTTCCGCTTCTATCGTGAACAGGGCTATCCTCTGCAAGATCACCGGTTACAGCGTCTCTGAGCACACGATGGATACTCAAAAACCCCTGAAAGACTCCGCACATCTGCTGGATGACCTTGAGTCGATCCGCCAATTACTCGGCGATGACTCCTTGCAACCGCCGTTGCTGACCGACTCGGTCGCCAGCGACGTACAGATTCCGTTACTGTTCAACGTGGTGGGCGCTCAGGCGACTGCACACACCGACACGGATGACACCGACTCCGATGCCGACGAGGCGGACATTCCAACCCTGACGCCAGAACCTCCGGCGACACAACCCGAACCCGTCAGCGCCAATCCAGATCGCCTGTTGCACCTGGAAAGCGAATTGCGCGCCGCTGCGCAATTGATCATGCAAGATGTTATCGACGACTTCGCCCCGCACATAGAAACCGAAATCAAACGCCGCCTTGATGCGCGGATGGAACGGTTGCTGAGTCAATATCAAGGTTGAGCAACGGCTTACCCCTGCAGGAGCGGGCTTGCCCGCGCCTGCACATTCCATGAACCGGCATTTTTATCCCGCTGGTGATCGCCTCGCTCTACGCCCCGCTGTTCATCCCCGTTATACTTGTCGGCTTTCCTGAATTAATGCCTATTAGGGTCCCGCCGCGCATGGATAAGACCTACCAGCCGCACGCTATTGAAACTTCCTGGTACCAAACCTGGGAGTCCGAGAACTATTTCGCTCCGCAAGGCACGGGTGACGCATACACCATCATGATCCCGCCGCCGAACGTCACCGGCAGCCTGCACATGGGTCACGGCTTCAATAACGCGATCATGGACGCCCTGATCCGTTTCCGCCGCATGCAGGGTCGCAACACCCTGTGGCAGCCGGGTACCGACCACGCCGGTATCGCCACGCAGATGCTGGTAGAGCGCCAGATCGAAGCTCAAGGTCTGAGCCGTCACGACCTCGGCCGTGAAAAATTCCTCGAAAAAATCTGGGAATGGAAGGATCAGTCAGGTGGCAACATCAGCCGGCAGATCCGCCGTCTGGGTTCATCCGTGGACTGGAACCGCGAGCGTTTCACCATGGACGACGGCCTGTCCGATGCCGTCAAAGAAGCCTTCGTGCGCCTGCATGAAGACGGCTTGATCTATCGCGGCAAGCGTCTGGTCAACTGGGACACCAAGCTGCACACGGCGATCTCCGATCTGGAAGTGGAAAACCACGACGAGAAAGGTCACCTGTGGAACCTGCGTTATCCACTGGCTGACGGCGCTCAAACCGCTGACGGCCTGGATTATCTGGTCGTAGCCACCACGCGTCCGGAAACCATGCTGGGCGACGCCGCTGTAGCGGTTAACCCGGAAGACGAGCGCTATAAAGCCCTGATCGGCAAATTCGTCGAACTGCCACTAGTGGGCCGTCGTATCCCGATCATCGCTGATGATTACTGCGATCCTGAATTCGGCACCGGCTGCGTGAAGATCACGCCAGCCCACGACTTCAACGACTATGAAGTCGGCAAGCGCCATAATCTGCCGCTGCTGAACATCTTCGACAAGAACGCCGCCGTGCTACCTGTCGCGCAGGTGTTCAACATCGACGGCACACTCAACGATCAAGTGGATGGCACTCTGCCCGCAGCCTACGCCGGTCTCGACCGTTTCGAAGCGCGCAAGCAGATCGTCGCCGCCCTCGATGAAATGGGTTTGCTGGTCAGTGTCGATGACCACGCGCTGAAAGTGCCCAAGGGCGACCGCTCCGGGACCATTATCGAACCGTGGCTGACCGATCAGTGGTACGTCTCCACCAAGCCGTTGGCCGAACCGGCCATCGCCGCCGTGGAAGATGGCCGCATCGCCTTCGTGCCCAAGCAGTACGAAAACATGTACTTCTCGTGGATGCGTGACATCCAGGACTGGTGCATCAGCCGTCAACTCTGGTGGGGCCACCGCATCCCGGCCTGGTACGACGAGTCCGGCAAAGTCTATGTCGGCCGCGACGAAGCCGAAGTGCGCGCCAAGCACAACCTGGGCCCGGACATCGCCCTGCAACAGGACAACGACGTTCTCGACACATGGTTCAGCTCCGGGCTTTGGACCTTTTCGACCTTGGGTTGGCCGGAAAAAACCGAAGCACTCAAGACCTTCCACTCCACCGACGTGCTGGTTACCGGCTTCGACATCATTTTCTTCTGGGTCGCCCGGATGATCATGCTGACCATGCATTTGGTGAAGAACGAAGACGGCACGCCGCAGGTTCCGTTCAAGACCGTGTACGTGCATGGTCTGGTACGCGACGGCCAGGGTCAAAAGATGTCCAAGTCCAAGGGCAACGTCCTTGACCCACTGGACATCATCGACGGCATCGAACTCGAAGACCTGGTCGCCAAGCGCACCACCGGGCTGATGCAGCCGAAACTGCTGAAGAAAATCGAAAAGCAGACCCGTGAGGAGTTCGCCGACGGTATCGCCAGCTATGGCACCGACGCCCTGCGCTTTACGTTCTGCTCGCTGGCCTCCACCGGCCGCGACATCAAGTTCGACATGGGCCGCGTCGAAGGCTATCGCAACTTCTGCAACAAGATCTGGAACGCCGCACGCTACGTTCTGGACAAGGGTGAAGACTGCGGCCAGAACGGCGAAGCGGTAGAGCTGTCGCTGGCGGATCGCTGGATCATCTCCCAGCTGCAACGCACTGAAAGCGAAGTGACCCGACACCTCGACCAGTTCCGCTTCGACCTCGCGGCACAGGCATTGTATGAGTTCATCTGGAACCAGTATTGCGACTGGTACCTGGAACTGTCCAAGCCGGTATTGTGGGACGAAACCGCACCGGTCGAGCGTCAGCGCGGCACCCGCCGTACGCTGGTACGGGTACTGGAAGTCGCTTTGCGTCTGGCTCACCCGTTCATGCCCTTCATCACCGAAGAGATCTGGCAGCGCCTGGCGCCACTGGCTGGCGTGAGCGGCAAGACGATCATGCTGCAACCGTGGCCAGTGGCCAACGAAGCACGCATCGATCAGGCCGCCGAAGACGATATCGAGTGGCTCAAGGGCCTGATGCTCGGCACCCGCAACATTCGCGGGGAAATGAACATCGGCCCAGGCAAGCCGCTGCAATTGTTCCTCAAGAACGTCAGCGCCGAAGATCAGCGTCGCCTGACCGAAAACGACTACCTGTTGAAAAAACTGGCCAAGCTCGAATCCATCACCGTGTTGGCTGAGGGCGTTGAAGCGCCGCTGTCTGCCACAGCGCTGGTGGGCGAGATGGAAGTGCTGGTGCCGATGGCCGGCTTGATCGACAAAGCCGCCGAGCTGGCGCGCCTGGACAAGGAAATCCTGCGCCTGCAAGGTGAAGTGCAACGCGTCGGAGGCAAGCTGTCCAACGCCGCCTTCGTCGACAAGGCTCCACCTGAAGTCATCGCCAAAGAACGCGCCAAAATGGCCGAAGCCGAACAGGCTTTGGGCAAGCTGGCTGAGCAACACGCACGGATCGCCAGTTTGTAAGGGCGACAAGTAAGACTGGCTCGCAAGCGAGCCAGTGGCACCCTGTAGGAGCTGCCGAAGGCTGCGATCGACTGCGAAGCGGTCGTGACCTTAAATAAGCGAAGGTTGTTTCAACCTTATCGCAGCCTTCGGCAGCTCCTACAGGGCTACGCCTACACTCCACAGAATTGACTCCTCATGACAGCTCCACGCACACCTAAAGCACCCAGCAAACCCGCCGAGCCCCGTGAAAAAGCGACCCTGCATCCCCGTAACCGCCATCAAGGCCGTTACGACTTTGCGCAGTTGATCAAAAGCAGCCCGGAACTGGCCGAATTCGTGGTCATCAATCCCTATGGCAAGGAAAGCATCGACTTCGCCAACCCGACTGCCGTGCGGGTGTTCAACCGGGCCTTGCTCAAGTCCTATTATGGCGTTGCCCACTGGGATATCCCGGCGGACTATCTTTGCCCGCCGATTCCAGGGCGTGCCGATTACTTGCACTTCATCGCTGACCTGTTGGCCAGCAGCAACGACGGCGTTATCCCGCGCGGGGCGTCGATTCGTGCGCTGGATATCGGCATGGGCGCCAACTGCGTCTATCCGTTGATCGGTCACAGCGACTATGGCTGGCAGTTCCTCGGCTCGGAAATCGATCCGACTGCTGTTGCGGCCGCTACTGCCATCGTCAAGTCCAATGGCCTGAGCAAAGCCATCAGCCTGCGCCTGCAAAGCAATCGCTCGCATATCCTTCTGGATCTGCTGCGCAGCGACGAACGTTTCGACCTGAGCGTGTGCAACCCGCCGTTCCACGCCTCAATCGACGAAGCGCAGCGCGGCAGTCAACGCAAATGGCGCGCCCTCGGCAAGGCTGACCCCAAGCGCAAATTGCCAGTCTTGAACTTTGGTGGGCAGTCGCAGGAATTGTGGTGCGAAGGCGGCGAAATTGGCTTCGTGACGCAACTGATCAATGAGAGCAAGCAAGTACCGCGGCAAGTATTCTGGTTCAGTACGCTGGTGTCGAAAGCCTCCAATCTGGCCTCGATTCAAAGCACGCTGAAAAAAGCCGGAGTTGTGGAAAGCCACGTGGTGGAAATGTCCCAAGGCCAGAAGCAGAGCCGCTTCGTTGCCTGGACTTTCCTCGATAAAGCACAGCAGCAAGCATGGCGCCTAGAGCGCTGGGCATCTGCCAAAAGCTGAGTTCATGCTGGATGGGTTTACCGCAGGCCTGAAAAAGCCGTGCCCGGAGTGATCCGGAGCACGGCTTTTTTACAGCAAGTAAAACGGCCCTTAAGGCCGCGTCAGCTTACTTGTTAACCGAATCGGTCAACCCTTTAGCAGGTACGAACTTGATCACTTTTTTGGCAGCGATTTCAATGGCAGCGCCCGTCGACGGGTTACGGCCAGTGCGAGCTGGACGCTCGGTCACTTTCAATTTACCAATGCCAGGCAAAGTGATTTCAGCGCCATTTTCCAGTTGGTCAGCAACAATTTGGCCCAATTGCTCAAGAGCATTACGCGCGGTGGTTTTTGGCGCGTCGATAGCTTCAGCGATATCGGCGATCAATTGGTCTTTAGTCAGAGCCATGGTGGTGTTCCTTCCCTATCAAATTCATGTGGATTGCAGAATGCGGCATCGGCCCGGGGCCAGACAATGAATCCGGCCCTCCAGTAGCAGCCACGATTAATCGCGAAATGTAGATACTGAAACCGGGCTTTGGTTCGACCTGACGCTTACAAACTGCATGCTTAGCGCCCTTCAAGTGCGCAAGACCGGGCAAAACTAGCACAGAGACGCTCAAATATCCGCACCTACCTACCCATTTGGTCAGCTTTAGAGCGTTAGAGCATGAAAAATACAGGGCAAACGTCTGATTCAGGCCAAAACCCGTGTCTTGCGAGGCGTTCTGGCAGTGCCCAAGGTGCGTTACACTGCCCGACCTTGAATTGAGCGCGGGCTCCAACGCAGCTCTTCATCATCCGTTTACCCCAGCCGAGAAGCCCATGCCGATCCGTCATTGCATCGTCCACCTGATCGACAAAAAACCCGACGGTACGCCAGCAGTCCTGCATGCGCGCGACTCCGAACTCGCTGAGTCCCAGGCCATCGAGCACATGCTCGCCGACCTCAACGAGAGCTATAACGCGAAACAAGGCAAAGCCTGGGGCTTTTTCCATGCCGAATCCGGCGCGCACCCTTTCAGCGGCTGGTTGAAGGAATATCTGGAAGGCGGCAAGGATTTCACCGCATTCAGTCGGGTTGCCGTCGAGCACCTGCAGAAGCTGATGGAAGAATCCAACCTCTCGGTCGGTGGTCACGTTTTGTTCGCCCACTACCAACAAGGCATGACCGACTACCTGGCCATCGCCCTGTTGCACCACAGTGAAGGCGTGGCGGTGAATGCCGAACTGGACGTGACGCCGTCGCGCCATCTGGACCTGGGCCAATTGCACCTGGCCGCACGGGTGAATATTTCCGAGTGGCAGAACAACAAGCAGTCCAAGCAGTACATTTCCTTCATCAAGGGTAAGAACGGGAAAAAGGTTTCGGAATACTTCCGTGACTTCATCGGCTGCCAGGAAGGTGTCGATGGCCCCGGCGAAACCCGCACCCTGCTCAAGGCCTTCAGCGACTTCGTGGAGAGCGAAGATCTGCCGGAAGAGTCCGCCCGCGAGAAAACCAAGACGCTGGTCGACTACGCCAGCAGCCAAAGCAAGATCGGCGAGCCGATGGGCCTGGAAGTGCTTTCAGGGCTGATCGACGAAGAGCGTCCACGCGCATTCTATGAGCACATCCGCAACAAGGACTACGGCCTGTCTCCGGAGATCCCGGCGGATAAGCGCACCCTGAATCAGTTCCGTCGCTTCACCGGCCGCGCAGAGGGCCTATCGATCAGTTTCGAAGCCCATTTGCTGGGCGACAAGATCGAGTACGACGAAGAGGCTGGCACCTTGATCATCAAAGGTCTGCCCACCCAACTCACTGACCAGTTGAAGCGCCGGTGATGGTTAAACAGGGATCTGGCAGATGCTGACGCGCACGCTGAAAAAGTTTCTGCTGATCATGCTGGTGGTTGTGGCTTACCAGAACTGGGGCAAGATCGAGCACCTGTTCTCGCCGTCCTCGACAGTCGCGACCCAACGTCAAGCGCAGGCCAACGTCGTGCTGTACGCCACCGACTGGTGCGGCTACTGCAAAAAGACCCGACGTTTTCTCGACAGCAAAGGCATCCCGTACAAAGAGTTTGATATCGAGAAGTCAGCCGAAGGGCGCAAGGCCTATGAAGCCCTGGGTGGACGCGGCATCCCGCTGATCGACGTGAACGGTACGTTGATCAGGGGATTCAGCCCGGAAGCGATCCTGGCAGCGCTGAAATGATGTCAGCCGTGCCCGAAAGCAGGCGCAGGCCCCTCAGCTCAGCGCGCCTCGATCCGAAATCCAAAGCGCGGAAAGTGCACATGCACCACACCCGCGCGCTCGTCCTCGCGACGCAGAATCAGCTCTTCACGACCCGCAAAGACTAACTCGCCTTCCACCGGATCGACGCCGTAGTCGACGGCGGAGATGGCCACTTTCTGGCCAGGGGTGAAGCCGTTCGGGTCCTCAAAGACCTCGTCCGGCAGCGCTGCAGGCGTAGCGTTGCGAGCGATCTCCAAAGCGTCTGTGGCACTCATGTCGCTGAACGCACCGTGACCGAAACCCAACACTCGATTCAACCACATCGACACCGCCGGGTAGGCATCGACAAACGGTGCGGTGACGGGGGTCTGCTTGAGAAACCACAGGGTGTGGGCCAGGGAGAAGTCGGCAATGGAGGCCTCACCGAACAGGAAGTCACCATTGCGCTCCAGTTGCAGCTCCAGCCGGGATATCAGGGTCGGCCATTGATGCTTTGCCTGCTCCAGCGTCAGGCGTGATGCGGTGCCGCCACTGAACAACTCGGTACGGTCGGCGATGAAGGCTTTGACCGCCTCCGGCGGTGCTTTGGCAAAACGCAGGGCGATAGATTCTGGCTGGAACACCAGGCTCACGGCATGCTGGAACATGATCGAATCGGACCAGGCAGCGAAACTTGCCACGGTGAATTCCTGGCCTTCGGGGAAAAACGTGGGTGAGGCTTTCTGCTGTTCCAGACGGCGAGCCATCAAGGCCGTGTCGCAATAGATATCGGCCCCCACTTGCAGCACCGGCGTCTTGCGATACCCCCCGGTCAATGCGGTCAGGTCAGGCTTGGGCATGACGGGTGAAATCATCACCGAGCGCCACGACAGCCCTTTGAAGCCCAGGATCAAACGGGCCTTTTCGGAAAACGGCGAGGCTGGGTAATGGTGCAGGATCAGCTCTGTCATGTTCGGTCGCCCTTCAGATGGAAAGTCAGCAGCTTACCTGCCTGAGTCCTGCGAGCCTACCCGGTCAGTTTGATAACCGCTCATCACGCCGATGGATTAACAACTGCACTCAACACCAAGGCTTCCTTCGCGCTTTTTTTCAGTTGCTTGATCAAGCGTTCCTGACGCAAGGCTTCACGCTTATCACAGCAGGCTTCGGTGTAGACCAGCGCGACCGCCGGGCTGGAATAGAAGAACCGCGCACCCTTGCCACTTTGATGGGCGGCAAAACGGCGCTGGGGATCATCACTGATGCCGCAGTACAACGAACCGTTGGCTGCACGCACCAGATAGACGAACCAGGGCTTGCTGGCATTGATCGTCACCAGCGCATCGTCGGCCGGTGTCAGGGAAGCTTCTTGCATGGTGGTCATGAACGCAGGCAGTTAGAGCGAGTGAACGATCTTAGCAGAGCGTCAGCGCCCGGCCTGGAAAGCTTTCAGGCCTTTCTGCGCCTGAGCCCGAATCGCATTCTGCACAAACGGCGTCCAGCCCAATAACAAGCCTTTGGTGCCCAAGGCCTGACGCGACCAGCGCCACAGGTCGAAATGGTCGTGGTGTTCGCAGATCTTGCCGTCGCGAAACACAAAGCGCGCCTGGATATCATTGACCACCGTATTGCCCGTCTGACTGAACAGGTAAGTCGCGACCCAATGTGCGCCGCCGGTACGCTCGTCCGCACGGAGGTTATCGAAGACCACGGAAAACTCTTTGGCCCGTGAGGTCAACATGCGCCACATGTCACCGGCTTGCCGTCCGCGCAGCTCGCCAAACACCGGATCACTGAACAGAACGTCCTCGGTGTAGCAGGCGCTCATAGCATCCGCGTCCAGCCGGTTGAACGCTTGGTAAAACTCCGTGATCACTGCGTTGTTGGCATCACTCAGGCGTGTTGCTTCGCTCATACAGTCCGGTTCCATGGCTCACGAAAGATGCCTGCACGATAGCCTGCAACCCATGCCCTGACTATCTGCATTCGCGACGAGAATACCGTCGCTCAGACTTTCTCGCTGTGGACCTGTACGTACAACGCACGCCCGGCGCCCAGCCCGAAAACGATCGCGGCCAGACCGACAACAGCGAAAATCCAGCCAACGGCATTCCAGCCACCGGTCAAGTCATGAACGATACCCACCGCGAACGGCCCCAGGGAAGCGAGGGTATAACCGAAGCCTTGAGCCATGCTCGACAGGTTGGCCGCGACATGTGAATCCCGCGAGCGCAACACGATCAGGGTCAGCGCAAGGCTGAAGGTCCCGCCCTGCCCCAGGCCCAAAACAATTGCCCAACCCCACAGACCGTCGAGCGGCCCATAGAGGCAACCGAACAAACCGCCGAGCGTCAGCAGCATCACCACCAAAATCGCCAGCCGCTGGTCCTTCCCGCGTGTCGCCAGCCAAGGCGCAGTCAGGGCACTGATCAGTTGCACCATGATCGAACCGGACAACACCAGACCCGCTTGGGTCGGGGACAGACCACGGCTGATCAGAATCGATGGCAACCAACCAAACACGATGTATGCCAGCGATGATTGCAGGCCCATATAAAGGGTGACTTGCCATGCCAGTCGATCACGCAGCAATCCACGCACACGGTAGGCGACTCGGTGCAGACCATGCTCCTGACGTGTCTGGGGTAACCAGAACACAGCCGCGAGCATTGCTGGAATGATCCAGAAACCAAGGCCCGTCGCCCAACTGTTGTCGAAATACTGGCTTAACGGAACGGTCGAGCCGGCAGCCATCGCTGCGCCCAGACACAAGGCCATGGTGTAGACGCCCGTCATGGTCCCGGCCTGTTTGGCGAAATCCCGTTTAACGATCCCCGGCAGCAACACACCGATGATGCCGATGCTCGCCCCGGCCAGAATACTGCCTGCAAACAGCCCCGTTTCACCGAATGAACTGCGCAGAATGATCCCGCCCGCCAGCGTCAGCAAAATGCCCAATACCACCCGCTCGCTGCCAAAACGCCGCGCCAGAATCGGCGCCAGCGGCGCGAACAATCCCAGACACAGCACGGGCAACGTAGTCAGTAATCCGGCTTTAGCCGCCGACAGGCCCAGGCTTTTCGAGACGTCGCTGAGCATCGGCGCCATGCTCGACAACGCCGGACGCAGGTTCAAGGCGACCAATACCAGCCCCAGTAACAACAGCCAGGGACGTATTAGTACCGGATGATGTTGCTGCACCTGCTCATCGTCAGCTTCGGCATCGATCAGCAGTTCATTGATGTCACGGGGGCCTGTGCTCGCCTGAGGCGCCTTAGTCGTCATTTGATTCTCTGGTCAGGTTCTGGATCAGACCGGGCA
The DNA here is from genome assembly GCF_036346185.1 of Pseudomonas sp. 10C3. Taxonomy (NCBI): domain Bacteria; kingdom Pseudomonadati; phylum Pseudomonadota; class Gammaproteobacteria; order Pseudomonadales; family Pseudomonadaceae; genus Pseudomonas; species Pseudomonas sp. 10C3. Next base: position 23,412 of record NZ_JASJVE010000020.1, read on the forward strand.
TCCTGTTGGAGAACGACAGAGAACACAAGGTTGGTCAATCTGTGGGCTTGCCTTCGAATCCCTTAACGCGGCGTGTCAGATATACCGCCATCGCGCATAAATATATGAAACTCAGAAACGTCCTACATACCTCCCCGTGGCCTTCGCAGACAAGTCTGTCTCCTACGATGGTCTGGGTCCGGTCTACGCGGAAGTTTCTTACATAGATAACGGAAATGGCCGGCTTCCATGGGTCTGGCAGGGTGTTATTAAACGTGGCGCTAATTATCGCGCTAAACACGCCAAGGAGGTTCGATGTCTGCCAATCCCTATGCTACGCCGCAGTCCGCACTGGAAGTCACTCAAGAGGACGAGTCGGCTTTTTTCGTCGTATCGATAACAAAGCTAGCCATAATGTTCATCATGACGTCCGGGCTTTATTATGTTTACTGGTCATATAAAAACTGGAAGATTTATAAGGACTCGACGGGTGCCAGTATTTGGCCAGGTGCCAGAGGATTATTTAATATATTTTTTGTGTATGTGCTTTTTCAGCGTATCAATCAAGGCATTGAACATTCCGGTCGTCATTTGGCCTGGTTTCCCAAATTTCGTGCTATTGCTCTGATAGGGTTGACCTTGATTGGGATGGGCCAGGGTCTGCTTGCCGGCTTCGGGCTGAGCGCGGCGGTGTCCCTGGTCTTGCTATGTGCCGAGACCTACCTGCTGATCGGCGCGCAACGGGCCATCAATTATCTGGAGGATGATTCACGGGGTGAGAGCAATGCCAGATTTACGCTGCTTAACTACGCGTGGATGCTGCTGGGGCTTTGCTTGTGGGGTTTCAGTGTCATTACTCTCATGGGCATGAGGGACCTTGGGATTCTGTAATCGACACGCTCCTTGGGGAAATGCAACAGCCATAAAAAACCCGGACCAAAGCCCGGGTTTCTTTATGCTGCCTGTCACCAAATCAATGCAGAATCTGGCTCAGGAACAACTTGGTGCGGTCGCTTTGCGGGTTGTCGAAGAAGTCGTTTGGCGCGGCCTCTTCGACGATTTCACCCTTGTCCATGAAGATCACCCGGTTTGCCACGGTGCGGGCAAAGCCCATTTCGTGGGTTACGCAGAGCATGGTCATGCCGTCTTCTGCGAGGCTGACCATGGTGTCGAGCACTTCCTTGACCATTTCTGGATCGAGGGCCGAGGTCGGCTCATCGAACAGCATGATTTTCGGCTTCATGCACAGGGCACGAGCAATCGCCACACGCTGCTGCTGACCACCGGAAAGCTGGCCAGGGTATTTGTGCGCCTGCTCTGGAATCCGCACCCGCTCCAGGTAATGCATGGCGATTTCTTCAGCCTTGCGCTTAGGCATCTTGCGCACCCACATCGGCGCCAACGTGCAGTTTTGCAAGATGGTCAGGTGCGGGAACAGATTGAAATGCTGGAACACCATGCCCACTTCACGCCGGATCGCTTCAATCTGCTTGAGATCGTTGGTCAGTTCAGTGCCGTCGACAATGATGCGACCCTGCTGGTGCTCTTCCAGACGGTTGATACAGCGGATCGTGGTCGACTTGCCCGAACCCGAAGGTCCGCATAACACGATACGCTCGCCCTGCCGGACGTTCAGGTTGATGTCTTTCAACACGTGGAACTGGCCGTACCACTTGTGCACGCCCTGCATCTGGATCATGCCTTCAGCGCCCAGAGGCTGTTTGATTGCTTCACTCATCACAAAACTCCTAACGCTTGTGGCCTGTGTCCAACTTACGCTCCAAATGCATGGAGTAGCGGGACATGCCGAAACAGAAGATCCAGAACACCAGGGCCGCGAAGACATAGCCTTCGGTGGCCATACCGAGCCATTTCGGGTCGGCGGCGGCTTGCTTGACGCTGTTGAGCAGGTCGAACAAGCCAATGATGATCACCAGACTGGTGTCCTTGAACAGGGCAATAAAGGTGTTCACGATGCCCGGAATCACCAGTTTCAACGCTTGCGGCAGAATCACCAGACCCATGCTGCGCCAGTAACCCAGGCCCATGGCAGCGGCCGCTTCGTACTGACCTTTGGGGATGGCCTGCAAACCACCGCGCACCACTTCAGCCACATAGGCCGACTGGAACAGGATCACCCCGATCAAGGCCCGTAGCAACTTGTCGAAGCTCATGCCTTCGGGCAGGAACAACGGCAACATCACCGAGGACATGAACAGCACGGTAATCAACGGAACGCCGCGCCAGAACTCGATGAACGTCACGCAGACCACACGAATCGCCGGCATTTTCGAACGTCGACCCAAGGCCAGCACAATACCCAGTGGCAGAGCGCCGGCGATGCCTACGGTGGCGATGACCAGGGTCAGCATCAAGCCGCCCCATTGGCTGGTCGCCACGTTGGCCAGGCCGAAAGTGCCGCCGTGCATCAGGAAGTACGCCACAGTCGGGTAGATCACCAGAAAGCACAGCCCGTAAACGGCCTTGCGTGGGAACTTCGAGACAAACAAGGGCGCGGCACCGATAACCGCCAACAACACGGTCAGGTCGATGCGCCAGCGCAGTTCGACGGGGTAGTAGCCGTACATGAACTGGCCGAAACGTTGCTCGATGAACACCCAGCATGCACCGGCCTTGGTGCAGTCGGCGCGGGTAGTACCGACCCAGTTGGCATCGAAAATCGTCCATCCCAATAAAGGCGGAACGATCAACCAGACCAGGTAGAAAGCAAACAGCGTCAGCAGGGTATTGAGCCAACTGGAGAACAGGTTGGCCCGCATCCACGCCACGACACCCACGCTTAGCGTGGGGGGTGGCATGTCGGGTTTGAAAGTATGGGTTGTCATGCGCTTTTCCTCACCGTTCGATCAGCGCAATGCGCTTGTTGTACCAGTTCATCAGCAGCGAAATGCTGATACTGATCGCCAGGTAAACGCTCATGGTGATCGCAATCACCTCGATAGCCTGACCGGTCTGATTGAGCACCGTGCCAGCAAACAACGAAACCATTTCCGGGTAACCGATACCGGCTGCCAGCGAAGAGTTCTTCGCCAGGTTCAGGTATTGGCTGGTCAGCGGTGGAATGATCACCCGCAGGGCTTGCGGGATGATGACCTTGCGCAGGGTCGGGCCAGGGCGCAGGCCCAACGAGCGCGCCGCCTCGGTCTGACCGTGGCTCACCGACTTGATCCCGGAACGCACGATTTCGGCGATAAACGCCGCTGTGTACACGGTCAAGGCGATGGTCAGGGCCAGCAGTTCCGGGATCATTACCCAGCCGCCGACGAAGTTGAAGCCCTTGAGTTCTGGCATTTCCCAGTGCAGCGGATTGCCCGATATCAGAACGCACAGCGCCGGAATCACCAGCATCAAGACCAAGCCAGCCCAGAACTTGTGGAAAGGCACGCCGGTGGCTTCGAAGCGTTTGTTGGCCCAGCGGACCATCAGAATGACGGCGACGACGGCCACCACCACGCTGCCCAGAAACGGCCAGAAAGCGTCGGTCAGGGTCGCGCCCGGCATGTTCAAGCCGCGATTACTGAAAAAGAACATACCGCCAATGCTATGGCTGCCGCGCGGACCCGGCATGGTCAGGAAGACGGCGAAGTACCAAAACAGAATTTGCAGCAATGGCGGGATATTACGGAAAACCTCGACGTAAACCGTGGCTAGCTTGCTGATCATCCAGTTAGGTGACAACCGGGCAACGCCAACGATGAAGCCCAGCAGCGTCGCCAGCACGACACCAATGACCGTCACCAGCAAAGTGTTCAGCAGACCGATAACGAACACCCGTGCATACGTGTCGGATTCGGTGTAATCGATCAAATGTTGAGCGATGCCAAAACCGGCGCTCCGATCAAGGAAGCCGAACCCGGACGTGATACCGCGATGCTGAAGGTTTGTCTGGGTGTTATCGAACAGATACCAACCCATGAAGATCACCACGCCAATCGTGATGATCTGGAATAGCCACGCACGCACTTTAGGATCGCTGAGGGAAAACCTCTGCTTTGGTGCGCCGATTTGATTTTGCATGAAGTGCCCCATGAAGATTGGAACAGAACAACGCTCGGTAACGGTTAAAGGTTACCGAGCGCAGGGCCTATCAGCGCACTGGAGGTGCGTATTGAATGCCGCCGTTGTTCCACAGCGCGTTCAGACCACGGTCGATCTTCAGCGGAGTGCTTTGTCCGAGGTTCTTCTCAAAGACTTCGCCGTAGTTACCGACCTGTTTAACGATCTGTACGACCCAGTCTTTCGGCAGTTTCAGGTCTTTACCGTATTCACCGTCAGTACCGAGCAAGCGAGCAACGTCCGGGTTTTTGCTGGCTTTGGCTTCTTCTACAACGTTTTTCGACGTAACGCCCATTTCCTCAGCGTTAACCATGGCGAACAGGGTCCACTTGACGATGGAGAACCAGTCTTCGTCGCCCTTACGCACGACAGGGCCCAGTGGCTCCTTGGAGATGGTCTCAGGCATTACCACGTAATCGTCTGGGCTCGCCAGTTTGCTACGCTGTGCGAACAGCTGCGATTTGTCGGAGGTCAGCACATCACAACGACCGCTTTCCAGCGACTTGGCGCTTTCGTCAGAGGTGTCGAACGTGATCGGGGTGTACTTAAGCTTGTTGGCGCGGAAGAAGTCGGAAACGTTCAGCTCAGTCGTAGTACCGGCCTGGATACAGATGGTCGCGCCATCCAGTTCCTTGGCGCTTTTAACACCCAGCTTTTTGTTTACCAGAAAGCCAACGCCGTCGTAGTACGTCACGCCGGCAAACACCAGGCCCATGCCCGCGTCACGGGAACTGGTCCAGGTGGTGTTACGCGACAGCACGTCGATTTCGCCCGATTGCAGCGCAGTGAAGCGCTCTTTGGCGTTCAACTGACTGAACTTGACCTTGGTAGCGTCACCAAAGACAGCAGCAGCGACAGCGCGACAAACGTCAGCGTCGATACCCAGGATCTTGCCTGTCGAGTCTGGAACCGAAAAACCTGGCAGGCCATCACTGACACCGCACTGAACAAAACCCTTTTTGTGAATGGCGTCGAGGGTCGCGCCTGCGTGAGCAAAACTGCTAACACCGAGAACCGCTGCCGCCGTCAGTACAGCCAGGGTGGATTTCAACATCTTCATTCAAACCTCCAGTTTGCTCTTTGTTGTGTAGGAGCTTGAGTCCCGTCGCACCCTTGTGAGGCGTTAATGACCCGTGCTGGCTTATTTTTGGGTCACGCAACGTAAGACCTGGACCACGAGTCTGGCGCGAGATCTACCCGACACCACCGACCCGCAGCCCGTCAATCGGCCGAATGGACTGAAGCCCCCATGATGTCCGCTGGACCAGTCCGGTACAGAACGAACCGTACGCAGAATATTGATACATGGGTTACAAGCTCCCCCGCGGCCATCAGTCGCCTGATAGTGTTACCGTCCGGGGTGAGCGCATTCACTCCGAAGGTTGTATAGCAAAGCCCGTACCAGCATGCTGGCAATGTCGAATTAGCGACACATCAACGGCAAAACTTGTAACCTTGCGACATCGTCCAAACCTATTTTTTGAATGCGCCCTGTACTAACGCACTGCGAAAGAGCGCACGCACACTAATGGAGCAGCCATGACCACCCCTTTGACCCTCCAACCCGTAAAGACCGCCGATGCCTGCGTCATCTGGTTACATGGCTTGGGCGCCGACCGTTACGATTTCATGCCTGTCGCTGAAACGCTGCAAGCGACGTTGCTGACAACACGCTTCGTTTTGCCCCAGGCCCCGACCCGCGCAGTCACCATAAATGGTGGCTACGAGATGCCCAGCTGGTACGACATTCTGGCCATGAGCCCGGCCCGGGCCATCAGTCACGAGCAGCTTGAGACATCGGCTCAGATGCTCCTGAACCTGATCGAAGAGCAGAGCGACAGCGGCATCGACCCGGCACGAATCTTCCTGGCCGGTTTCTCCCAAGGTGGCGCGGTGGTATTGCACACCGCATTCCTGCGCTGGCAGGGGCCATTGGGCGGTGTGCTTGCGCTGTCCACTTACGCGCCTACCTTCAGTGATCAACTGACCCTTTCTGCGAGCCAACAACGGACCCCCGCGTATTGCTTGCACGGGCACTATGATGATGTGGTGCAAAATTCCATGGGGCGCACCGCGTATGAGTACCTGAAAGCCTTGGGCGTCACCGCAACATGGCAGGAATACCCAATGGGCCACGAAGTGTTACCGCAGGAAATTACCGACATTGGCGTTTGGTTGGCGCAAAAGCTGCGTTAATCGTTCAATCAGAGCGGACAAATGCCACCTGAAGCGCGCTGAGAAGCCCTGATTTGACATGTCGTGTAGGGCATTTGGCATGGCACTACGCCGCGCCCGGTTCTTGCTTTACACTGCCTGTCGTATATTCCTTAATCAATTGACGAGATGACCGTGCTCAGAGCACTCAAAAAGATGTTCGGTAAAAGCGAGGCTGAGCAGCTCGCGCCCAGCCCCATCGCTCCTTCGCCTGCTGCTATCGGCCCAACCGAGGGCGATCAACGGCCACACAACGCAAAAAAATCGGTACCTGCCAGCACGCCTGTCCAGGATCAGCACACGCACATCGAATCCGCAAAAGTCGAACAACCCAAGGCCGAGCGCCCGCGCCGTGAACGCGCACCAAAACCACCGGTCATCGCCTGGAAGCCTGAAGACTTCGTCGTAGAGCCACAGGAAGGCAAAACCCGCTTTCACGACTTCAACCTGTCGCCCGAACTGATGCACGCCATCCACGACCTGGGTTTCCCGTATTGCACGCCAATCCAGGCCGAAGTATTGGGCTTTACCCTCGCGGGCAAAGACGCCATCGGTCGCGCGCAAACCGGCACCGGCAAAACCGCCGCATTCTTGATTTCGATCATTACGCAGCTGGAACAGACCCCGCCACCCAAAGAGCGCTACATGGGCGAACCGCGTGCCCTGATCATCGCCCCAACCCGCGAGCTGGTGGTGCAGATCGCCAAGGATGCGGCCAGCCTGACCAAATACACCGGCCTCAACGTCATGACATTCGTCGGAGGCATGGACTTCGACAAGCAGCTCAAGCAGCTCGAAGCCCGCCACTGCGACATTCTGGTGGCCACACCGGGCCGTCTGCTGGACTTCAACCAGCGCGGCGAAGTGCACCTGGACATGGTCGAAGTGATGGTCCTGGACGAAGCCGACCGCATGCTCGACATGGGCTTCATCCCGCAAGTGCGCCAGATTATTCGCCAGACCCCACACAAGGGCGAACGCCAGACCCTGCTGTTCTCCGCGACCTTCACCGAAGACGTGATGAACCTCGCCAAGCAGTGGACCACCGATCCGGCCATCGTCGAAATCGAAGCGGAAAACGTGGCCAGCGAAATGGTCGAGCAGCATATCTATGCCGTGGCCGCCGCCGACAAGTACAAGTTGCTCTACAACCTCGTAACCGAGAACAACTGGGAACGCGTGATGGTCTTCGCCAACCGCAAGGATGAAGTGCGGCGCATCGAAGAGCGTCTGGTGCGTGATGGCGTAAACGCCGCGCAGTTGTCCGGCGATGTCCCGCAGCACAAACGCATCAAGACCCTGGAAGGCTTCCGCGAAGGTAAAATTCGTGTCTTGGTGGCCACCGATGTCGCAGGTCGCGGGATTCATATCGACGGCATCAGCCACGTGATCAACTTCACCCTGCCCGAAGTGCCGGACGATTATGTGCACCGCATCGGCCGTACCGGTCGTGCTGGCGCCAGCGGTGTCTCGATCAGCTTTGCCGGGGAAGATGACTCCTATCAGTTGCCTTCGATCGAAGCGCTGTTAGGCCGCAAGATCAGCTGCGAAACGCCACCAACCGAGTTGTTGAAACCGGTGGTGCGCAAGAGCGCTCAGCCTTTGTAAAAGACCACTGCATCATAAAAAAAAGCGCATCCCGGTTTCGGTGATGCGCTTTTTTTTGCTCCGTGAAATCAGGAGCCCATGTATTCGCAAAGAAGCCAGTTCGGGATCAGGTCTTATCGACCCAACGCCCCGCCGCCGCGTGATCACTGTCGCGGCCTTCGACCCAGTGTGGGCCGTCGAGGGAGGTCTCTTTCTTCCAGAACGGTGCGCGGGTTTTTAGATAGTCCATCACGAACGCGCAGGCATCGAATGCCGCTTGCCGGTGAGCACTGGCAACGCCGACAAAGACTATTGGCTCGCCAGGCTCTAGAGCGCCCACCCGGTGCAGTACCTCTAGCCTGAGCAAAGGCCAGCGCTGTTCGGCTTCAGCGGCGATTTTGCCAAGCGCCTTTTCGGTCATGCCGGGGTAATGCTCCAGGAACATCCCCGCGACCTCCCGCCCCTCGTTGAAGTCGCGCACATAGCCAATGAAGCTGACCACCGCACCAACCCCCACATTGGCAGCGTGCAAGGCATTCACTTCGACGCCCGGATCGAACGCAGCTGTCTGCACCCGAATTGCCATATTCAGCCTCCGGTCACGGTAGGGAAGAACGCCACTTCATCGCCTGATACCAGCGGCTCGTCGAGCTGACACAGCTCCTCGTTGCGGGCGCACATCAGGTTTTGTTCGGCCAACACCTGCCACACACCACCACGCAGTACCAAATGCGTACGCAGTGCGTCGAGGGTGGCGAACTCGCCGTCTACCGTTTCGGTATCCAGCCCCAAGGCCTCGCGATAACGAGCGAAATACAGGACTTTAAAGGTCATTGCGCGTCCACCGGCTCTTCAGCAATGAAGTGACCACTCTTACCGCCGAGCTTTTCCAGCAGGCGGACGTTTTCGATGATCATGCCGCGATCCACCGCCTTGCACATGTCATAGATAGTCAGCGCAGCGACACTCGCCGCCGTCAGCGCTTCCATTTCCACGCCGGTCTGCCCGGACAGTTTGCAGCGGGCGACGATGCGCACCGCATCTTCACCGTCCGCGCTCAACTCGACCTTGACGCCGGTCAGCAGCAACGGATGACACAGCGGGATCAAATCCGAGGTTTTCTTTGCCGCTTGAATGCCGGCAATACGTGCCACGGCGAACACGTCCCCTTTGGGATGACCACCACTGACAATCATTTGCAGGGTTTCAGGGCGCATACGCACAAACGCTTGGGCCACAGCCTCACGGAACGTCACGTTTTTGTCGGTGACGTCGACCATATTGGCGCGACCTTGGGAATCGAGATGAGTTAGCACAGCGTTACTCCTGAATAGGAGTGGGGATTGTAAACCTAAAACTGGAACTACCTCATTAACTGCAGGAGCGAACATGTTCGCTCCTGCAGGTTCATCCACAGCTCTCAATCAAGCGTTACAAATGGCTCTCCGCATACTCAGCGAGGATCGAACGTGGCACCCCTTGCAGGGTGATGTGCACACCATTGGGGAAGTCTTTGAAACGCTCCGTCAGGTAAGTGAGGCCAGAACTGGTGGCCGACAGGTACGGGGTATCGATTTGCGCCAGGTTACCCAGGCAGACCACTTTGGAACCGGAACCGGCACGGGTGATGATGGTTTTCATCTGGTGCGGTGTGAGGTTCTGGCATTCGTCGATCAGGATCAGGCTTTGCTGGAAACTGCGTCCACGGATGTAGTTGAGGGATTTGAACTGCAACGGCACTTTGCTGAGGATGTAGTCGACACTGCCATGGGTGTTTTCGTCATCCATGTGCAGCGCTTCCAGGTTATCAGTGATGGCGCCGAGCCACGGCTCCATTTTTTCTGCTTCGGTGCCGGGTAGGAAGCCAATCTCCTGATCCAGCCCCTGCACGCTGCGGGTGGCGATAATGCGCCGATAGCGCTTGCTGACCATGGTCTGCTCGATGGCTGCCGCCAAGGCGAGAATGGTTTTACCCGAACCGGCTGCGCCCGACAGATTGACCAGATGGATGTCTGGATCAAGCAAGGCAAACAACGCCAGGCCTTGGTAGATGTCCCGTGGCTTCAGGCCCCAGGCTTCCTGGTGCAACAAAGGCTCCTGATGCATGTCGAGAATCAGCAGTTCATCGGCCTGGATACCTTTGATCCAGCCGACAAAACCTTGCGCATCGATGATGAACTCATTGATGTGCACTGCCGGCAGGTTGTCGATGAGTTGCACCCGATGCCATGTGCGGCCGTGATCCTGGCGAGTTTCGACCTTGCTGACACGGTCCCAGAAGGAGCCGGTCATGGTGTGGTAGCCGCGCGACAGCATGGACACGTCGTCGACCAGTTGGTCGGTGCTGTAATCCTCTGCGGCGATCCCACACGCCCGCGCCTTGAGGCGCATGTTGATGTCTTTGGTCACCAGCACTACAGGCAAGTCCTTATTGCGCACGTGCAGGTCGATCAATTGGTTAATGATGATGTTGTCGTTCAGGTGCTCGGGCAACAAGCTGTTGGGCTCGGCCCGCTTGTTCATCAGGATCGAAAGAAAGCCTTTGCAGATGCCTGTGCCACGATCGATCGGTACGCCCTGTTCAACCTCCTCCGGTGTCGCGTTGCCCAGTGTCTTGTCGATCAGACGAATCGCCTGACGGCACTCGGCAGCAACCGAATGCTTGCCGGCCTTGAGCTTGTCCAGCTCTTCGAGGACGGTCATGGGGATAGTGACGTGATGCTCTTCGAAATTCAGCAGTGCGTTTGGATCATGGATCAATACGTTGGTATCGAGCACGTAAAGGATTGGCTGGTTAGAAGAAGGGGTGCGTCCGTGATCATCCATACTCGCTCACCTTTTTAGAAGCCAAGCAACGCAATACAACAACAGTTCTGCGCCACGGAAAGGCCGCCGTAGCTCTCCTCTTCAGGCAGAGGAAAAAATGCTCAAGATGGGTCTGGGATGACGCCACCTGTGTTGCAGGTTTCGGCGGTCTGTATTGGTAATACCGCAAAACTCATGACAGAAAAAAGCACTTTGACGTTTTTTTGAAGTTTATTTTTCAGCATGACGAATAGCGCTTGGCGAGACCGTAAAGCACCGTTACAGTCAGGAGTCTGCCTGACCCGAATTGTCGAAAAAATCCATCGCATCCCGCCCTTCAAATGCCTGCATTCCTTTGCTCCACGGGCCTTTCAGGGGTAGTCGTGACAATCCTGCCATCGAAGTCCACTTTGTGCCGTATTGGCGATCAGCCAAGGCAACGCCGTCTCGACTTTATTGTGGATGTCATGAAATACAATGACCCCGCGTCGCCACAGCAGCATCAGGGTCAAGACCCGCTCGCTGGCCTGTTGGGCGGAAATGTTTCGGTTCCAATCCTGAGAATCGATATTCCACAGCGAAACCTTCAGCCCCTGGGCGCGGAAATATTCGGCGCTGTCGGCCCGGCGGTGACCGTAAGGGGGACGGAACAACGGCAGGTAGTTGTCGGGCAACACCTGCTGCAACAGCACGGCGCTGCGCTGAACCGAGTTCTGCCAGTCGGACCACTGGCTGTGTGAACGGTATTCCCAGCCCTGCAAGCCCACGCATTGCTGCTTATAGAGCCCCTGTACCTCCGGCACGGAGCTTTTTTCCAGGCGCATCTGCATGTTTTTGCCCAGTACGAAAAAAGCAGCGTTGAGCTTTTGCTGGCGTAGGTACTCGGTTAACCAATCCGTGGTGCCACCGACGACTGTCGGGCCACTGTCGAAGGTGAGCAGAAATGCCCGGTCATTGAGTTCATCGCCCGTGAGTTCGTCTGAGTTGTAACGCTCGATTTCGCTGCTGACCAGCGGGAACAAGGCCGCCATGCGCAGCAGCTCGTTCAGGTAGCGCTCGTGAAACGCCCGGCTCGGTACCGCCCAGGCCGCATAGAACGAATCATCGGCGACCTGAAAATTGTCGGCCCGCTCGCGCAACATCTCCATGTCCTCGACCAGTACGCAGAAAGAGGCGTCCTGCTCGCAGCTCTGTTGCGCAAACTGGTAATTCTCCAACAAGCGCGCCCACAGACGCTGGCGGATCAAATTCAGCGAAACCATGTTGATTTTCTTCAGCCCCAGACGCGCTTTAAGGCCCGTTTCATCCTGGCTTTCGCTAACCAGCAAGGCATGCGCAAAGGCCAGAATCTCGGCGCGCGAGGCGACATCGAACAAGACCGGCGAGGTCAAATGCTCAGGCCATACGCTGCGATCCAGCATGGCGGGCACAGCAGGCCCGGCCGCCTGAGCGTTGAAGCAGAACAGGCAGACCGAGATGAATAAAACAATGCGCACAATCAAATCCCCAGAAAATCCCCGCGACGCACTATAGCTGGAGTCCACACCTCCCACCCCCTAGAATCGCGCCACGATTAAAGGAGACGATTTTATGCTGATGGTGATTTCCCCAGCCAAAACCCTCGATTTCGAAACCCCGCCGGCAACCGCACGCTTCACGTTGCCGCAGTACCTGGATCACTCTCAGGAACTGATGGTTCAACTGCGTGAGTTGACCCCCGTGCAGATCGGCGAACTGATGCATCTATCGGACAAGCTCTCGGGGCTTAATGCCGCACGTTTCGGTAGCTGGACGCCGGCTTTCACCCCAGCGAACGCCAAGCAGGCGCTGCTGGCGTTCAAGGGGGATGTCTACACCGGGTTGCAAGCCGAAAATTTCACCGACGCCGACTTCACCTATGCCCAGGACCATCTGCGCATGCTCTCCGGCCTTTATGGCCTGTTGCGCCCGCTGGACCTAATGCAGCCTTACCGGCTGGAGATGGGCACCAAACTGAGCAACGACCGCGGCAAAGACCTCTATGCGTTCTGGGGCACGCACATCAGTGAGTGGCTGAACCAGGCGCTGGCCGACCAAGGCGATGACGTGTTGCTGAATCTGGCCTCCAATGAGTACTTCTCGGCGGTGAAGCGCTCTACCCTCAATGCGCGGATCATCAACACCGAATTCCGCGACTGGAAGAACGGGCAGTACAAAATTATCAGTTTCTACGCGAAAAAAGCCCGGGGAATGATGAGCCGTTTTGTGATCAAAGAGCGCATCGACAATCCCGATGCACTAAAACAGTTCAATGAGCACGGCTATTGTTACAGCCCGGCGCATTCGAAAGCAGACACCCTGGTTTTCCTACGGGAGACAGCCGATCAGTAATTGCATGATGAGGTGCACGGCTTATTCGAAAGCGTGCACATTGTCACCCTTCCCAGCCGATTGACTGGTACATTTGGACAATTAAATGACGCCAGTAAAATGGCGTGTAAAATTTAAATCCAAATTTCTCAAAAAAATTACAGCTTTTTTTCACTCCGTTAGACCCCCTATTTAAAGTAGTGGCCTATACGTGTCTCCTGCCCGCAACTCCCCATTCATTATGGCTCTGCCAAAAAGTGCCACTAATATGCAAGTACGCTTTCTGCAGATTTTAGGTAGCTTAGTTTCGAAATGAATACCGCTAGCCCGGAACTAATATCAAAATCAGAGGCTCTTAGTCATCGTAACAATTCTCGCCAATTATGTAAGCGATGACGTACATAGTGACAAGACGATCCGGGAAATCACCCACTAGCAAGTTCGACCGCAGGGTCGATGAGTTAGCCCAGGAGATCACGCAATACCGGGTATCTTAATACGATCAGGAAAAGCACCTTTCCAGTGCTTGTGGCAATTGTCAGGTCACGCACATCAAGGCCTTGAACCAAGACCTGTGCGCTCCGCGCTTGCCGGCAACGCGTCCTGAAATGCTTTGCCAAGCCCCACGGGCCAGAGCCTGACAATAGGCCACGTACAGCCCTTATCAGCGTCATTGAGTGCGCCCCTTATTAGGCCCTCACAACTTAACTATGCCTACGTCCGCGCTGTGACGCTCTAAGCGTCACACTGTTGGGCGGATGATTATTGCGGCTCAACCTCAATATCCAGCCAACTTATGGCGTGAATAAATAAGGAGAATACGATGCGTATCAGCATCTTTGGTTTGGGCTATGTCGGTGCAGTATGTGCCGGTTGCCTGTCTGCACGTGGTCATGATGTAGTGGGTGTAGACATCTCGAGTGCCAAGATTGACCTGATCAACAATGGCAAATCGCCTATCGTTGAACCGGGCCTGGAAGAGCTTCTGGCACAAGGCATCAAAACCGGGAAACTGCGTGGCACCACGGACTTCTCTGCCGCTATTCGCGACACTGATTTGTCGATGATTTGCGTGGGCACGCCCAGCAAAAAGAACGGCGATCTGGAACTCGATTACATCGAATCCGTCTGCCGGGAAATTGGCTTTGTCCTGCGTGACAAGACCACCCGTCACACCATCGTCGTGCGCAGCACCGTCTTGCCGGGCACTGTCGCCAACGTAGTGATTCCGATCCTCGAAGACTGCTCCGGCAAAAAAGCCGGTGTCGACTTCGGTGTCGCGGTCAACCCTGAGTTCCTGCGTGAAAGCACTGCGATCAAGGATTACGATCTACCACCGATGACCGTGATCGGCGAGTTCGACAAAGCCTCCGGTGACGTGCTGCAAGCGCTGTACGAAGAGCTCGACGCACCGATCATCCGCAAGGACATCGCTGTCGCCGAGATGATCAAGTACACCTGCAACGTCTGGCATGCAACCAAGGTCACCTTCGCCAACGAGATCGGCAACATCGCTAAAGCGGTGGGCGTCGATGGGCGTGAAGTGATGGAAGTGGTCTGCCAGGACAAAACACTCAACCTTTCCCAGTACTACATGCGTCCAGGCTTCGCTTTCGGCGGCTCTTGCCTGCCCAAAGATGTTCGCGCCCTGACCTACCGTGCCGGCTCGCTGGACGTTGATGCGCCGCTGCTCAACTCGCTGATGCGCAGCAACGTTTCGCAAGTGCAGAACGCGTTCGACATCATCACCAGCCATGACAAACGCAAAGTCGCCTTGCTCGGCCTCAGCTTCAAGGCCGGCACCGATGACCTGCGCGAAAGCCCGCTGGTGGACCTGGCAGAAATGCTGATCGGCAAGGGCTACGACCTGAGCATCTACGACACCAACGTCGAATATGCCCGCATGCACGGCGCGAACAAGGAATACATCGAGTCGAAGATCCCTCACGTCTCGTCCTTGCTCAACTCGGACTTTGACGAAGTGATCAACAACTCCGACGTGATCATCCTCGGCAACCGTGACGAGAAGTTCCGCGCCCTGGCAGACAAAGCCCCGGCCGGCAAACAGGTTATCGACCTGGTCGGTTTCATGTCCAACGCCACAAGCACAAGTGGCCGGACCGAAGGTATCTGCTGGTAATCCAGCTGCCCTGACAGCGTCAGTCAAGGTCTGTGGGAGCGAATCCGCTCCCACACGTCCCCCTCACCTTAACTGACGGGCATCAGCTACACATGCCTGCCTTAACCCATTCGGGCCAACCCAAAAGGCTCTCCCGATATCGAGACGGATGCAGATTATGCACAGGCTAAAGCACGGCCTACTTCAGGCCGCAGGTTGGCTGTTTTATCTCAGTATATTAATGGGCCTCGCTTTGGCGCTGCCTTCCAGTATCTTCGACTCTCAGTCGAAGAACTTTCTGTTCCTGATTGGCGCTGTCGGCATCTGGCGCTACTCCATGGGCGCCACGCACTTTCTGCGCGGCATGCTGTTTCTGTACGTGGTCTATCCGCACCTGCGCCGCAAAGTGCGCAAGCTCGGCAGCGCGGCAGATCCATCCCATGTGTTTCTGATGGTCACCAGTTTTCGAATCGATGCCCTGACCACCGCTCAGGTGTACAGCTCGGTGATTCGCGAAGCCATTGAATGCGGCTACCCGACAACGATTGTCTGCTCCCTGGTAGAGATGTCCGACGAGCTGCTGGTCAAGAGCATGTGGGCCAGACTCAATCCGCCTGAGCGGGTCAAGCTCGACTTCGTGCGTATCGCAGGCACCGGTAAACGCGACGGCCTGGCCTTTGGCTTCCGCGCCATTTCCCGGCACATGCCCGATGCCCGCGCCGTGGTTGCGGTAATTGATGGCGACACCGTGCTCAGCCCGGGTGTCGTGCGCAAGACCGTGCCTTGGTTCCAGTTGTTCGGCAACGTTGGCGGCTTGACCACCAATGAGTTCTGCGAAGTCCGTGGCGGCTACATCATGAGCGAATGGCACAAGCTGCGCTTCGCCCAACGTCACCTCAATATGTGTTCCATGGCCCTGTCCAAGCGCGTGCTGACCATGACCGGCCGGATGTCTGTGTTCCGTGCCGAAGTGGTTACCGACCCGGAATTCATCGCCGACGTCGAAAGCGACTCCCTGCACCATTGGCGTCTGGGCACTTTCAAGTTCCTGACCGGCGATGACAAGTCCAGCTGGTTCAGTTTGATGCGTTTGGGTTACGACACGTTCTACGTGCCGGACGCCTCGATCAACACCGTTGAACATCCGCCGGAAAAGAGCTTCATCAAGGCCAGCCGCAAACTGATGTTCCGCTGGTACGGCAACAACCTGCGGCAGAACTCCCGTGCGTTGGGCCTGGGTGTAAGGCGCCTGGGATTGTTCACCAGCGTGGTGTTGTTCGATCAACGCGTGTCGATGTGGACCTCGATTCTGGGGCTGACCGTCGCCCTGATCGCCAGCTTCAAATATGGCGTGACGTTCATCCTGATGTACCTGCTGTGGATCGGTATCACCCGCCTGATCCTGACGCTGTTGCTGTCCTGCACCGGACACACCATCGGCCCCGCTTACCCCGTGATTCTCTATTACAACCAGATCGTCGGTGCGCTGGTGAAAATCTACGTTTTCTTCCGCCTCGATCAACAGTCCTGGACTCGCCAGGACACCAAACTCACTCGCGACCTGGCCAGCTTCCAACGTTGGTTCAACACCTGGTCGTCTCGGACCATGACCTTCTCCGCAGGCAGCGTGTTCGTCGCTGTGCTGCTGACGATGGTCTGACCACCGGGCCAATGGATCAATTGATTAAGTAGGAATTACCGCCATGAATACCGCCGTGAATGTGAATGTAGTGCATGAATCTGAAGCTCAGCGCCAGCACGCTCGGGTCAAAATACCGGCCAAACTGCGCTTCTTCGGCAGCGACGGTACCGCCCATATTGCCCAGGTCGAAGACCTGTCTGCCGGCGGTCTGTGCTTCAACGCCGGCCGGCAGCCCCTGAAAGTCGGGGAAGTACAGAAAGGCCGCCTGCAATTCGTCATCGATAACCTTGGCCTGGCCATGGACGTTGAACTGCAGGTTCGCTCCTTTGATGCTCGTACCGGCCGTGCCGGCTGCCAGTTCCAGAACCTGGAACAACAAGACATCGCCACCCTGCGCCACCTGATCACCTCGCACTTGAGCGGTGACATTGTGACCATGGGCGAAGTACTCGCCACCTTGCAGCGCGACAATTTCACCAAGGCACGCAAGGTCAAGGACGGCGGCAGCGGCATGACGTTCTTCGGCCGTATGCGCGCCGTGATCTTCAGCTTGGGGATCTTCATCGTCGGCCTGGTCGCGTTCGGCTTTATCTTCAAGTCGGTTTATGGTCTGTACTTCGTCAGCCATGCAACCGCCGGCGTGGTCAGCGTGCCAAGCATGGACGTGACCATGCCTCGCGAAGGGACCGTGCAAAGCCTGGCGGGTACTGATGGCGTGGTCGCCAAAGGTGCACCACTGGCCTCGTTCAGCACCAGCATGCTGGAAATGCTCAAAGACCACTTGGATGACGCGCAACTGCAACCGGCCAAGGTCGAAGACCTATTCGCCCGGCAATTGAGCGGCACCCTGACCAGCCCTTGTGATTGCATCATCGCCAAACAACTGGTCGCTGACGGCCAGTTCGCCGGCAAAGGCGCAGTGATCTTCCAACTGGTCCCACGCAACACCGAAGCCACAGTCGACGCTCGCTTCAGCTATCGCCAGTTCGCTGACGTGCGCCCCGGTACCCGTGTGAACTTCCAGGTCGCAGGCGAAGATGAAATCCGTCACGGCAAGATCGTCAGCAGCACTAACAACAGCAGCACCGACCTGTCGACCGACATTCGCGTGCAGATCAAGCCTGACCAAGCTCTGAGCAGCAGCCTGTCCGGCCGTCCGGTGGAAGTCACCAGCGATCGTGGCCCTTCATTGAACTGGCTGATCGACAAAGCCATGGCCGTGGGTCTCTAAACATGGCTAGCCCACTACGAAAGCTGTCGACCCCTACCCTGCTGGGCCTCGCCGTGGCGATCGGCCTTAGCGGTTGCGCTGGCCTGCCCGATCAGCGCTTGGCCAACGAAGCCCTCAAACGCGGCGATACCGCGATGGCACAGCAGAACTATCGGCAACTGGCGGACCTGGGTTATAGCGATGCACAGGTCGGCCTGGCGGATATTCAGGTCGAAACCCATGACCCCGCACAGCTCAAACAAGCTGAAGCCACTTACCGCGCAGCCGCCGACACATCGCCCCGGGCTCAGGCCCGGCTGGGTCGCTTGCTGGTTGCACGGCCAGACGCCACCGAAGCCGAACACCATGAAGCCGAGGTCCTGCTGAAAAAGGCCTTTGCCAATGGCGAAGGCGGCACATTGATCCCGCTGGCGATGCTGTACCTGCAATACCCGCAGACCTTCCCGAAGGTCAATGCGCAACGGCAGATCGAGCAATGGCGCGCCGCCGGCTACCCGGAAGCGGGCCTGGCTCAGGTGCTGCTCTATCGCACGCAGAACACCTACGATCAGCATCTGGATGAAATCGAAAGCATCTGCAAGAAAGCCCTGCTCGCCACCGACATCTGCTACGTCGAACTGGCCACCGTTTACCAGAAACGCGCGCAAGTGGATCAACAGGCCGCTCTGATTGCCCAACTGCAAAGCGCTTATGAACTCGGCAAGGTTTCAGCGCAACGGGTTGACGGTGTAGCGCGTGTATTGAGCGATACCGAGCTTGGCAAGCCTGATGAAAAAACAGCTCAGCAACTGCTGGAAAAAGTCGCACCTGGCTATCCGGTTTCCTGGGTCAGCCTGGCGAAGTTGCTCTATGACTTCCCGGAACTGGGCGACGTGAACACGATGATGGAGTACCTGAACAACGGTCGCGCAGCGGATCAACCGCGTGCCGAACTGCTGTTGGGCAAACTCTATTACGAAGGCAAATGGGTCCTGCCCGATGCCAAACAAGCCGAAGCTCATCTGCAGAAAGCCGCCGGCAGCGAAATTGCCGCGCACTACTACCTGGGTCAGATCTACCGCCGGGGCTACCTCGGCCAGGTCTACCCGCAAAAGGCCGTCGAACAATTACTGATAGCCGCTCGCGGCGGTCAGAACAGCGCCGACTACGCCCTCGCGCAATTGTTCTCCCAAGGTAAGGGCACCTTGCCCAACCCGGTCAACGCCTACGTGTTCAGCCAACTGGCGCTAAAGCAGGACGCTCCGACCCCGGAAGCGACCGAACTTGCACAACAAATCAATGACCAACTGCTGCCTGCACAGCGCGCCGAAGCCCAACGTCTGTTGCAACAAGAGCAACAGATACGTGGCACGTCCGCCCAGAACAATCTGGCCCTGCATGCTCTGCAACAAGAAGACGCCGAGGAAGCTTTATGAAGTTGAATCACTGGATGACAGCTGGCCTGGGCCTGAGCTTTTCTCTGCTCTCGGCCACTCCGGCGTTGGCAGCAGCATTGACCGAGACCAAGAACTTCGGTCTGGAAGTTAAAGTCACCGGCCAGTCCGAAGACGACCGCGACCTGGGCACCCGCTCAGGCGGCAGTGTCAACGGTGTCGGTCTGGACCTGCGCCCATGGGCCTACGGCGAGCGCGGCAACTGGAGCGCCTACGCCATGGGCCAGGCGGTCACTTCGACGGATATTATCGAAACCGACACCCTGCAACAGCCAAATACCGACAACGGTTCCAGCGCCAGCAATGATCGAAAGCCCGACAAAAACTACCTGGCCTTGCGTGAGTTCTGGATCGGCTACAAAGGTCTGACCCCTTACCCTGGCGAGGAACTGCGCTTGGGTCGTCAGCGCCTGCGCAACGACGATGGCATGTGGCGTGACGCCAATATCGAAGCCCTGAACTGGACCTTCGACACCACCTTGCTCCGGGCCAACCTTGGCGCAGCGGAACGCTTCAGCGAATACCGCACCGACCTCTCCGAACTGTCGCCTAAAGACAAAGATCGCCTGCACCTGTTTGGCGATATTTCGGCGCAGTGGAGACCTGGCCAGTGGGCCGGCGTGCGCGCCCATCACACCCATGATGACGGCAAACTCAAGAGTGGCCTCGATCAGGTCGACTCCCTGGATAAAACCCAAAACGGTGACCTGACCTGGCTGGGTGTCGAAGCCAACAGCGATGCCTATAACTACCGCAACACCAATACCATCAATTACTGGGCCAGCCTGACCGGGATGAGCGGCGACCGCGACTCGATCCACCCTTCGACCGTGAACGGTGTAAGCACTGCGGGCGAGAAAACCAGCGGCAACGTCAACGGCTGGGCCACTGACATGGGGATTCGTCTGCGGCTGGACCCTAACTGGCAAGTCGGTGCGGCCTATGCCCGCGCCAGCGGCGACTACGAACAGAACGGCCTGGAAAGCAACCGCTCGAACTACACCGGCACCCGCTCGCGGATCCATCGTTTCGGCGAGGCCTTTCGCGGCAGCATGAACAACGTACAAACCGGCACCCTGTTCGGTTCCTGGATGCTGCGCGACGACTATGACGCCAGCCTGGTCTACCACAAGTTCTGGCGCGTCGACGGCAACAAGGCCGTGGGCACCACCGGCATCAATGCCGTGGAAAACTCCTACAACGCTGACGGCGCGGTTGAGTCCAGTACCTCTCTGCCCTTGATGGACGGTAAAAAAGACCTCGGTCAAGAGATGGATCTGGTCGTCACCAAGTACTTCAAACAGGGCCTGCTGCCTGCGGCACTGAGCCAGTCCATCGACGAGCCGTCGGCACTGGTGCGGTTCCGTGGCGGTGTGTTCAAACCTGGCGATGCTTACGGTAAAGAAGTGGATTCGTATATGCACCGCGCCTTTATCGACGTCATCTGGCGCTTCTGATGCAAGCTGCCAAGGGAGCGATACGATGAACAGTCTACCCATGAGAGGCTCCGTCAGCCTGTTGGCCAGCGCCTTGATGCTGGCCAGCGCCGCTGCGTTTGCTGCGGTCGACCCTGCTGCTCCGGCCAAAGGCCTGCAGCAGGCCAAGACCTACACCGTGACCAGCCCGCCCACCGCGCCGCTGGAACTGGCCAAGCCTGAACTGCCCGACATCTCCGGCTATACCGCCGAAGCCGTCGCCAAGAAAATCGTGCGCAGTAAACCGGGCAAGATCAAAGTCCGGCGCATGATGCAGGAAGACGCCCTGAAAGATTTTATCGGTGGCGATAACAAGATGACCGAATGGGTGGCACGCCAGCATGGCATCCCCCAGGCGATCTTTATCGAAGACGGTTACATAAACTTGCGTGACCTGAGCAAAAGCCTGCCCAAGCAGTACTTCAGCGAAACCTCGCCCGGTGTATTCCTGGCCAGGTTGCCGATTGTCGTTGGACGCAAGGGCATTCTTGAAATCGATAACAAGACTCAAGAGCTGCGCTTGTCGCAGGAAGCCGGTTCGTTCTTGATCAACGATGGCCAGCTGTTTGTCCGGGACACCAAAATCACCGGATGGCGCGAAGCCGACAACGGCCCGGCGACCTTTCGCAAGCCGAATGAGTTTCGTCCGTTCCTGCTGTCCTGGGGCGGTACCGAGACCTATATCGTCAACAGCAAAATCGCCAGCTTCGGTTATGCCAACAGCAAATCCTATGGCGTGAGTATTTCTCAGTACACGCCAAACATGGCCAAGGTACTGAAACGCCCGGAACCGACCGGCTGGGTCATCGGTTCCGAGTTCTCGGACATGTGGTACGGCTTCTACTGCTATGAAGCGCGTGACGTGGTGATCAAGGGCAATACCTACCGTGACAACATCGTCTACGGGATTGACCCGCATGACCGCTCACACGGTCTGATCATTGCCGATAACACGGTCTACGGGACCAAGAAAAAACACGGGATCATTATTTCCCGTGAGGTCAACGACAGCTTCATTTTCGGCAACCGCAGCTACGACAACAACCTGTCGGGCGTAGTGATCGACCGTAACAGCGTGAACAACCTGATCGCTTACAACGAGATTTTTCAGAACCATTCCGACGGCATCACGATGTACGAAAGCGGCGACAACCTGATCTGGGGCAACCGTGTGATCAACAACCGTCGCCACGGAATTCGTGTCCGTAACAGCGTGAATATCCGGTTGTACGAAAACATCTCCATGGCCAATGGCCTGATGGGCGTCTACGGGCACATCAAGGACTTGAGCGACACCGACCGTGACATCGCCCTTGACCCCTTCGACACCAAGGTCTCGCTGATCGTTGTCGGTGGCGAACTCGCCGCCAACGGTTCCGGCCCACTGTCCATCGACTCACCATTGAGTGTCGAGCTGTATCGGGTGTCGATGCTCGCACCGACCAAATCCAACGGGATCAGCTTCAACGGGATTCTCGGTGAACGTCAGGACGAAATTCTCGACCTGCTGGTGCGCCAGAAGAAAGCCGTGTTGATCGACCCGGTCGAACGCCAGACCGATCTCCGGGACTGAGGGAACCTATTTATGCACGCTCAATTGATCAAGCTACTCAGCCTCTCGGGCCTCACGGCAGCAATCTTCGCAGCCTCGAGCGGCGTGCGCGCCGATGACGCTCACGCGCCGACGTTCACCGCCGAGCCTTGCTGCAACATTTGCCCGCAGGCGCTCGACGCCAAGAACTACACCACGCGCTATCAGCAGAACTTCACCACGCTGGTACAGGCCCAGGGTGACTGGCTGTTCCGTACCCAGGAAGACCTGCGGACCCAATTCGACACCTCGCCCGAAGGTTATCGGCGCATGAAAGAACTGCACGATGCCTTCAAAAGCAAAGGTGTCGAGCTGGTCGTGGTGTACCAACCCACCCGTGGCCTGGTCGATCGAAACAAGCTGCTCCCGACTGAGCGCGCCAAGTACGACTACGAAACGGCGCTGAAAAACTACCAGGCCATGCTCGGCCGTTTCAGCCAGATGGGTTACTGGGTGCCCGACCTGTCGCCACTGACCAATGAGCCCTCGACCAAGGACGAGCAAGGGCACGATTTCTACTTCCGTGGCGACCAACACTGGACGCCTTACGGTGCTCAACGCACGGCGAAAATCGTCGCCGAAAAGGTCAAGCAAGTACCGGGGTTCGCTGACATTCCCAAACGTGAATTCGAAAGCCACAAGTCTGGTCGCATGGGCAAGACCGGTACCCTGCATAACATGGCCGCGCAGTTGTGCGGCAATACCTACGCGATCCAGTACATGGATCAGTTCGTGACCGAGCCCAAGGGCGAAGCCGCTGACGGCGACCTGTTCGGCGATTCCGGCAACCCGGAAATCACCCTGGTCGGTACCAGTCACAGCGGCAAGAACTATAACTTTTCCGGCTTCCTTGAAGAGTACATCGGCGCAGACGTTCTCAACGTCGCCTTCCCCGGTGGTGGCCTGGAAGGCTCAATGCTGCAATACCTGGGCAGCGACGACTTCCAGAAGAAACCGCCGAAAATCCTGATCTGGGAATTCTCGCCGCTGTATCGCCTGGACCAAGAGACCATCTACCGGCAGATGATGTCTCTGCTCGACAACGGCTGCGAAGGCAAGACTGCAATCATGAGCCAGAGCGCCACACTGAAAACCGGGGCCAATGAGCTTCTGGTCAATGGCAAAAACGGCATCAAAGATGTGCGCAACGGCAGTAATCAGGTCGACATCCGCTTCGCCGACACGTCGGTGAAAACCTTGCACGCCACGCTCTGGTACATGAATGGCCGGCATGAAGACCTGAAAATCGAAAAACCGACAACATCCGATACAGACGGGCGTTTCGCCTTTGAACTGCGCGACGACAAGGACTGGGCTGACCAGCAATTGCTCGCCGTGGAAGTACAGGGCCCGGAAGCGGGCGCTGCACCTCAGCAAGTTGAAGCGAAAATATGCAAACGCAACGTGTTCCCACGAGCTGCGCAAAACACCGCGCAAGCCGGGTTATGAGGCCTTTATGCACACTCGAAAAATGATGCTCCCCACCCTGCTCGCCGTGGCGCTGATGGCCGCGACCGATGCCGCGTCTGCTGCCCAGGCGCTGGTTCCACCACAGGGCTACTTCGCCGGTATTGAGAAGGTCAAAACCGGTGACAATAAATTCAGCTGCGATGCGATTCCCAAACCGTACACCGACAAACTGGTGTTTCGCAGCAAATACGAAGGCTCGGACAAGGCCCGCTCGACCCTCAACGAGGTCTCGGAAAAAGCCTTCAGGGACGCCACGGCCGACATCACCAAGCTGGAGCGCGACACCAGCAAAATCGTCATGCAGTACATGCGTGACGGTCGTCCGGAACAGCTCGACTGCGCCTTGAACCTGCTCACCACCTGGGCCAAGGCCGATGCGCTCGAGTCCAAGGACTTTAACCACACCGGCAAGTCAATGCGCAAATGGGCACTGGGCAGTATGTCCTCGGCTTACCTGCGCCTGAAGTTCTCCAACTCGCACCCGTTGGCCGCGCATCAGGAACAAGCGCAAATCATCGAAGCCTGGTTCAGCAAACTGGCCGATCAGGTGGTCAGCGATTGGGACAACCTGCCGATGGACAAGAACAACAACCACACCTACTGGGCTGCCTGGTCGGTGATGGCAACGTCGGTGGTGACCAATCGACGTGACTTGTTCGACTGGTCGGTGAAGGAGTTCCGCGTCGGCGCCAATCAGATCGACAAGGACGGCTTCCTGCCCAACGAGCTCAAGCGCAAACAACGCGCCCTGGCGTATCACAACTACGCCCTGCCACCGATGGCGATGATTGCCAGTTTTGCCCAGGCCAATGGCGTCGATGTACGTCCGGAAAACAACGGTGCATTGCAGCGTCTGGGTGAACGGGTGCTGAGCGGGATCAAGGATGCCGACAGTTTCACCCAGCGCAACGGCGAAAAACAGGACATGACCGATCTCGAGATCGACAGCAAGTTCGCCTGGCTCGAACCCTTCTGCTCGCTCTACACCTGCAAGGCCGAAGTACTGGATCAAAAACACAAGATGGAACCGTTCAAGACCTTCCGTCTTGGCGGCGACCTGACCAAGGTTTTCGATCCGGCGCATGAAAAAGGCAATAAAGGTTCTGGTTCCTGAGGCACCACGAACCCCGTAGGAGCTGACGTGTCTGCGATAAGGTCGGTACGACCTTCAGACGGCAGTGGCAGTAAATTTCATGCAATACACCCCCTGTTTTTTGTGGGGGGTTTGGGGGGGCTTCGGCCTTTGACTGTTGAACCAACGGAGGGATAAGGATGGTTTTCTCATCCAATGTGTTCCTGTTCTTGTTCTTGCCGATCTTCCTCGGCTTGTACTACTTGAGCGGACAACGCTACCGCAACTTGCTGTTGCTGATTGCCAGCTACGCGTTCTATGCCTGGTGGCGAGTGGACTTCCTGGCGTTGTTCATCGGCGTGACCCTGTGGAACTACTGGATCGGCCTGAAAGTCGGCGCGGCAGGCGTGCGCACCAAACCGGCACAGCGCTGGCTGTTGCTCGGCGTGGCGGTGGATCTGGGCATCCTTGGTTACTTCAAATACGCCAACTTTGGCGTGGACAGCATCAACGCGATGATGACCTCGGTAGGTCTCGAACCGTTCATTCTGACCCACGTCTTGTTGCCGATCGGGATCTCCTTCTACGTCTTCGAATCGATCAGCTACATCATCGACGTTTACCGTGGCGACACACCGGCCACCCGTAACCTGATCGACTTTGCTGCGTTCGTCGCGATCTTTCCGCACCTGATTGCCGGCCCCGTGTTGCGCTTCCGCGACCTGGCCGACCAGTTCAATAACCGCACGCACACCCTGGACAAGTTCTCCGAAGGCGCCACGCGCTTCATGCAGGGCTTCATCAAGAAGGTGTTCATCGCCGACACCCTGGCTGTAGTCGCCGACCATTGCTTCGCCTTGCAGCACCCGACCACCGGGGATGCCTGGCTCGGTGCGCTGGCGTACACCGCGCAGCTGTATTTCGACTTCTCCGGCTACAGCGACATGGCCATTGGCCTGGGCCTGATGATGGGCTTCCGCTTCATGGAGAACTTCAAGCAGCCGTACATCAGCCAGTCGATCACCGAGTTCTGGCGGCGCTGGCACATCAGCCTGTCCACCTGGCTGCGTGACTATCTGTACATCACCTTGGGCGGTAACCGTGGCGGTACCTTGACCACCTACCGCAACCTGTTCCTGACCATGTTGCTTGGTGGTCTGTGGCACGGTGCGAACATCACCTACATCGTCTGGGGCGCCTGGCACGGCATGTGGTTGGCGATCGAAAAAGCCTTGGGCCTGAACACCAATCAGCGCAGCTTCAATCCGATTCGTTGGGCGCTGACCTTCCTGCTGGTGATCATGGGCTGGGTTATTTTCCGCTCGGAAAACCTGCACGTTGCTGCACGGATGTATGGCGCGATGTTCAGCTTCAGCGAATGGCAACTGTCGGAACTCAACAGCGCCAGCCTCACCGGCCTGCAAGTGGCAACACTGATCGTGGCGTACATGACACTGGCGTTCTTCGGTCTGCGTGACTTCTACGCCAACCGACCTAAAGCCAACGCGATCAAGGGTGTGAAACCTGCTGCCGGCGAAGAGAGCACCGAGGCCAACGGTCCCGCAACCGCTCAACCGGGCATGATCAAAGCAGTCCCTGGCGACCAGCCGAACAGCATTCACCTGCCGGGTTACACCGTCGGCACCGATGCTCAGGTACAGCCTGCGTTCTGGGTCGCCGACTGGCCGCGTTATGCGATGCGCACCTTGGTGTTGCTGTTGTTCGTAGCATCGATCCTCAAGCTCTCGGCGCAAAGTTTCTCGCCGTTCCTTTACTTCCAGTTTTGAGGGGCCTGACATGACCCGATCATTACGCTTCCTCTACATCGTCCTGTTCCTCGCCATCCTGCTCGCGTTGGGTGTCTGGTCGCTGCGCAGTTTCGGCAGCTTCTCGACTTCCGCCGAGACCACCGTGCTCAACGGGCGCTGGACCAAAGCGGCGGAGACTCATTACGACGATGAGTTCCCGATCAAACGCCTGGGCACCAACCTTTGGGCCGCACTGGACTTCAAGCTGTTCAACGAAGGCCGTCCCGGTGTCGTGCTGGGCCGCGATCAGTGGCTGTACAGCGATGAAGAGTTCAACCCTGTGGCCAACGGCGAGCAGAACGAAGCCGACAACCTCGCGCTGATTCAAGGTGTACGCGACACCCTGAAAAAACAGGGCACACAGTTGGTGCTGGCCATCGTGCCGGCAAAAACCCGGCTGTACCCGGAGCACATCGGCGACAACACCCCGGCTGCGCTGCATGCCGATTTGTATCAGCAGTTCCATGCCCAGATGGCGAAGGCCGGCATTATTGCCCCTGACCTGCTGACGCCGCTGCAGAGCGCAAAACAGAACGGTGCCGTGTTCCTGAGGACCGACACGCACTGGACGCCGATGGGTGCCGAAGTCGTCGCTCAACAGCTGGGCACGGTCATCAGCAATGAAACACCGTTGAGCGGCCAGCCTGAAAAGTTCGTCACCGAAGCCAAAGAGACCGCGCCGTACAAGGGTGACCTGACCAGCTTCCTGCCACTGGACCCGCTGTTCAGCAACCTGTTGCCTAAACCCGATCAGCTGCAACAACGCAGCACTAATCCGGCTCAGGCCGAGGCTAACGGCGGCGATGCCCTGTTCGCGGACAACGAAGTCGCGGTAGGACTGGTCGGCACCAGCTACAGCGCCAACCCGAACTGGAACTTCCTGGGCGCCTTGAAACAGGCACTGCACAGCGACGTGGTCAATTACGCCGAAGACGGCCATGGCCCGATTCTGCCGATGCTCAAATACCTGCAAACCGATGCTTTCAAGAACAGCCCGCCGCAAGTGCTGATTTGGGAGTTCCCAGAACGTTATCTGCCTGCCCACAACGACCTTGGCGAGTTCGATCCGCAGTGGATCGCCGAACTTAAACAGGCTCGCGACCCGCAACAAAATCTGGCGCTTAACGCCAACAAATCCGAGTCGCCCAACCGGGCGCAAAACTGAGAGGAACATCTCATGACCTTACAGACCACTCCAAATCGTTTTGCCAAAAAAAGCCTGTTGAAAACCTGCGCACTGGTTGCAGGCCTCGGCTTGTTCTCCCTGCAAGCCTTTGCCGGTGGCGACTCTGCGCTCTATGGCCCGACGGCCCCTAAAGGCTCGACCTTCGTCCGGGTCTACAACGCCAGCAACGCGGAAATCAGCGCCAGCGTCGGCAACACCAACCTCAACGAAATCGCACCGTTGGCCAGCAGCGCCTTCAGCTTCATGCCCCAGGGCGACTACAGCGCCAAGGTTGGCAGCCAGACCGTACCGGTGAAACTGGCCAGTGATCACTATTACACCCTGGTCAGCAACACCAGCGGCACCCCACAACTGGTGGAAGAGCCGCCGTTCAAGAACAAACAGAAATCCCTGGTGCGCGTGCAGAACCTCACCGACAAAGCGCTGACCCTGAAAACCGCCGATGGCAAGACCGATGTCATCCCGGCCGTCGCCGCCAAAGGCCGTGGCGACCGTGAAATCAACCCGGTGAAAGTCAGCCTGGCGCTGTTCGACGGCGATAAGAAAATCAGCGATCTGAAACCGATTGCCCTGGAACGTGGTGAAGCCGCCGTTCTGTATGTCACCGGCAGCGGCAGCAACGTGTCGCCGGTCTGGGTCAAACCCCCGGTCGCCACGCGCTAACCCATTGAGACAGCCGGTCCTGGGCTCCGTAGTCAGGAGAGGACCGGTTGTCACGGAACAAAAACAAGACTGAAACGACAGAAAACGACGTACAGCCTTTTTGAAGACTTTTGGAGAAGTAAAATGATTCCAGTAATCTTGTCAGGTGGTAGCGGCTCACGACTCTGGCCGCTTTCGCGCAAACAGTTCCCTAAACAGTTCCTGGCCTTGACCGGTGAGCACACCCTGTTCCAGCAAACCCTCGAACGCCTGAAGTTCGACGGCATGCAGGACCCTATCGTGGTCTGCAACAAGGACCACCGCTTCATCGTTACAGAGCAACTGGACACCTTGAAGCTAGAGACCCAGGCCATCTTGCTGGAGCCCTTCGGCCGCAACACCGCACCGGCCGTCGCAATCACCGCGATGATGCTGCTCAGCGATGGCCGTGATGAACTGATGTTGGTGCTCCCGGCCGACCACGTCATCGACGATCAAAAAGCCCTGCAACGCGCCCTCGCCCTGGCCACCGTCGCGGCCGAACGCGGCGAAATGGTGCTGTTCGGCGTACCGGCGACCAAACCTGAAACCGGTTATGGCTACATCAAGTCGACCCACGATGTGCTACTGCCCGAGGGTGTGAGCCGCGTCTCGCACTTCGTCGAAAAACCTGACGAAAAGCGCGCCACCGAGTTCGTCAACGCTGGCGGTTATTTCTGGAACAGCGGCATGTTCCTGTTTCGTGCCAGCCGTTACCTCGAAGAGCTGAAAAAGCACGACACGGACATCTACGACACCTGCATGCTGGCCCTCGAACGCAGCATTCACGACGGCGACAACATCGACATTGATGCCGCCACCTTCGCCTGCTGCCCGGACAACTCCATCGACTACGCCGTGATGGAAAAAACCCAGCGCGCCTGCGTGGTTCCGCTCACCGCTGGCTGGAATGATGTCGGCTGCTGGTCATCGCTGTGGGACGTGCAGGAAAAAGACGCCCACGGCAACGTGGCCAAAGGCGATGTGGTGATCCAAGACAGCCGCAACTGCATGATCCATGGCAACGGCAAACTGGTCTCGGTCATTGGCCTGGACAATATCGTCGTGGTCGAAACCAAAGACGCGATGATGATTGCCCACAAAGACAAAGTTCAGGGCGTCAAGCAGATGGTCAACACCCTCAACGAACAGGGCCGTAGCGAAACCCAGAACCACTGTGAGGTTTACCGACCTTGGGGTTCCTACGACTCGGTGGACATGGGTGGCCGGTTCCAAGTCAAGCACATCTCGGTTAAACCGGGCGCTTGCCTGTCCCTGCAAATGCACCACCACCGCGCCGAACACTGGATCGTCGTCTCCGGCACTGCCGAAGTGACCTGCGATGAAAACGTGTTCCTGCTGACCGAAAACCAATCCACCTACATCCCGATTGCCTCGGTCCATCGCTTGAGAAACCCAGGCAAGATCCCGTTGGAAATCATTGAAGTCCAGTCCGGCAGCTACTTGGGCGAAGACGACATTGAACGTTTCGAAGACGTCTACGGGCGTTCCAATAACGTGGTGGAAATGGGCATAAAGACCAAAACCATCGCACGCTGATACGGTTTAAACCGTAACACTCTGGCCTTCGTAACCCCTCTGCGTATTTCCCATCCGCAGAGGGGTTACGGGGGCTTTTTCATGTCAGTCACATCGCCTTCAGTCAGTGACATTTGTGGCTGCGCAGGAGCGAATTCATTCGCAAAGGCGTCAGTGCCGCAATACAAAGCCTGAAGCTAACGCTACGATGCCCACATCTGTGTGACCAAGGTATCCCCCCATGCTGATCGGCATTGCGCTCATTCTAACGTGGCTGATTCTGCTCTTGCGTTACCCCGCCAAGGCGTTGCCGGTGTCATTGGCGGCGGTGTTGGGTTTGGGGAGCGTGGCGGCATGGGTGGTATGGCAGGACAGCCGCGAAACGCGACGGTTGGAGCATCTGGAGTTGCGATTGACTTATTTGCCGCAACAATGCCCGCCTGACCGTCCGTTACAGATCCAGTTACACAATGGCAATGACGTGCCGCTGCTCTCCCTGCAGTGGCGTGTTGCGGCTTATATGCCGGGGGACACGGTCAACCTGGCCGATAACGTCTACGCGGCACCTCGCTATCGCGGCCCTGGCGAATTGCAGGCCGGTGGCGATTGGCAAGACTGCTTACCCCTGCCGCCGCTGCGTCCGGGTTACCGCGCGCAAACCGTGGAGTTTCGTGCCGAGCACTTACAAGGCAGTTTCTCGGACTAGGTCCTTTAAGGAAAATACATGCCCATCGCCCTTATCACCGGTTGTTCCAGCGGCATTGGCCGCGCACTGGCGGAAGCCTTCAAAGCCGCTGGCTATCAAGTCTGGGCCACCGCCCGCAAAACCGAAGATGTCGCTGCGTTGCAGGCTGCCGGGTTCATCGCGGTGGAACTGGACGTCAACGACAGCGCGGCGCTTGAGCGATTGGCGGGACAGCTTGAGCAACAAGGCGGCCTTGATGTGCTGATCAATAATGCCGGTTACGGCGCCATGGGGCCGTTGCTCGATGGTGGCGTGGAGGCTATGCGCCGACAGTTCGACACCAATGTGTTCGCGGTGGTCGGCGTCACGCGTGCGCTGTTTCCGTTATTGCGCCGCAGCAAAGGGCTGGTAGTGAATATCGGCAGTGTTTCGGGGGTGCTGGTCACGCCGTTTGCAGGCGCTTATTGCGCATCTAAAGCCGCCGTGCATGCGCTTAGCGATGCCCTGCGTCTGGAGCTGGCACCGTTCGGCATCAAACTGATGGAAGTGCAGCCTGGCGCCATCGCCTCCAGCTTTGCCAGCAACGCCAGCCGCGAAGCCGAACAGTTGATCGGTGAGTCCTCACCCTGGTGGCCGCTGCGTGACGCTATTCGCGCCCGGGCCAACGCGTCACAAGGTAACCCGACCCCCGCAGCCGACTTCGCCCGCGACCTGCTCAAGGCCTTGTCGCAAGACAACCCTCCGCGCTTGCTGCGGTTGGGTAATGGCAGCAGGGCCATGCCGCTGATGGCGTGGCTGCTGCCTAAAGGCGTGTTGGACTACGCGTTGAAAAAGCGCTTTGGATTGCGTGGCACATTGTAGGTACTGCATCCATCAACGCTGATGATCAATGGTCCTCTGGATTCACGATCACGGTGCAGGTAATCCCTGCCGCCAACACCACACCCTCTGGCACCTGGTCCAGGTGGATGCGCACGGGTACACGCTGGGCCAGGCGCACCCAGTTGAAGGTCGGGTTGACGTCGGCGGTCAGTTCGCGGCTTTGCGGGTTGTCCCGGTCATAGATGCCACGGGCGATGCTTTCGACGTGGCCCTTCAGCACTTCGCCGCTCATCAACTGCATGTCGGCCGGATCACCGACGCGAACATGCGGCAGTTTGTTCTCTTCAAAGTAGCCGTACACCCAGAACGAGTTCTTGTCGACCACGGCCATTTTTGCTTCGCCGATCCGCGCATAGTCGCCACGGTGCACGTTGAGGTTGGTGACGTAGCCATCTACCGCAGACAGCACCTTGGTGCGTTTGAGGTTGAGCTCGGCGGCGTCCAGTTGCGCCTGAGCAAGCTCATAGTCGGCCAGCGTCGAGCTGGCGATATTGCTCGCATCGTCACGGCTTTCGCTGGAAATCACCAGGCTGTCCATGTCCGCGCGACGCTTGGCATTCAGCTTGCGCATTTCCCACGTGGCCTTGCGTGAAGCCACCAACGCCTGCGCCTGTTTGACGGCAATCTCGTAATGCTCTGGATCGATCAGCATCAGCACATCGCCCTTCTTCACCAGTTGGTTGTCGCGCACCGGCACATCCACCACCACACCGGAGACATCGGCAGCGACGTTGATCACATCGGCGCGCACCCGACCATCGCGGGTCCAGGGTGTGTCCATGTAATTAATCCACAGGGTACGACCGATCCACAGGGCCAGAGCCAGAACCAGCAAGGTAGCAATCAGACTGAAGAGCTTTTTCATCCAGGGTTTCTCAAAAAAAGTGCATCAACGGTAAACGGTGAGCGCCAGAGCGCCAAAGATGCAGGTAAACACGCACAGACGCAGCAGCGCCGGATGCCAGAAAAACCGATACAGATCGAGTTCGGACAAGAGCCGACCCAAGGTCCAGGCAATGACTGCCGCGATCAGGAACATCAAGGTCATGGTCGGCATATAGACGCCGTGGAAGGCGATTTCACGAGGCATGGATCAGTCCTTGCGGCTTGCGTAACGGGGCATACGCGGCCAGGGGAGATTGCGGATCAAGCAGCGAAGTGCGGATAAAGTGCAAGTAACTCTGGACGCGCCGCAATACCGACGTGTCGAAGTGCCGGGCAAAGGGCTCATCAGTGGCCTGCACTCGACTGATCGCATGATCGACGGCGATCAGGGCACGTTCCAGGTTGCTGTGGTTGGGCTGCAGAAACAAGCGGATGAGCGAGCGTCCCATCACCCGGATCGCCAGACGCCAGGACTGTGACTCGGCATAGCACGGGTGCACCGGCATGATTGACTGTTCACGACGTAATTCGATGATGGCGTGACCGACCTCAAGCACCACGAACATCCAGCGCAACAGATTGCGTTGAACCTCCGGTTGCCCCGCCGCCAGGCCGTAAGCTTGATGCAGCAGGTCACGGGTACGACTTTCGAAGCTCGACCCTAAACCGCGCAACGGCGCGCTGATGGCGTACAACACCTGCTGACGCAAGTCCTGTTCAAGCCGGCTCCACATCCAACGGCTGTTGGGCGGCAAAATAATTGCACCCGCCGCTGCGCAGACCAGCATGCCGAGCACCATCCCGATGTAGTCATTGATGAACCCGTAAGGGTTGTAGATCGTCAGGTTGTCAGGCACCGAGCCGGTGCTGAAAAAAATCAACAATCCCAAGCCATAGCCCGCCAATTGCGGCCGCGAGGAGAGGAACGAGCCGAGCACCAACACCGGGGCAAGCACCAGGCACAACAAGGGGAAGCCATCGATGAACGGGTACACGAAAAACATTTCGATAAAGCCTAATATGGCTCCCAGAAACGTGCCGCAAGCCATCTGAAAGGCCATGCGCTTGGGGTTCGCCGACGAGGCTGAAAGGCCGATGGTGGCGGCGGCGACCAAGGTCATGATGGAACCACTCGGCCATGCGGTGGCAACCCAATAGCTGCCCAGCACCAAAAGGACGAACGAGGCTCGAACACCGGCGGCGAGAGCGGCCATCCAGTTCGTCTGTGAGGTAAACGGTTCATCCCACTGTTCACGGACATGGTTGTGATCGGCCAGCGAGGCATGAGTCTGGGCGTATCCGTGCATGTCATCGACAAACCGATACAGCAGCTCATAGGCGGTGTGGAAATCCAGCAGGTCCGCGTCGGCAGGTTGAGTCTCGACCAGCGCCGCACGCAGACTTCGCACCCGCTCCGGCAGCCCCTCTTTAAACGCCGCCAATCGCTCGGCCAATCGCGCCGCGTCGGCATCGGTCAAAGGCCGCCCGGAGAAAGCTTCAAGCAAATCGGCGAGTGCCATCAACCCCGGTTCAATGGCGCTGATCACCTGAACCGCTTCTCGACTGCGCAAGCGCTCAAGCAGTTGGTGCAAGGCATTGAAGCGCGTGGTGATGGCCATGAACTCACTGTTCAGGCGATTGAGCCGGCCGTTGCGTCGGCGCATATGCGGGTCTTCGAACACGGTGACACTGCGCAACCCTTCCAGACCAATCGCTTCGGCGATAAAACGCACGTTACCGGCCTCGAATGCGCCCGATTCATTACCCACCCGCAAACCATGAGCCACGAACCCGGCAAACACGCCAAAACGCAGGTACAGCGCGTTACGCATCGCAGCACTGGCGGTTTGCGGCAAGATCGCGACACTGACCAGGGTCGAGCACAGGATGCCCAGGGAAATTTCCAACACCCGCCACATGGCCGCCATGAACGCGCCATCCGGGTGTGCCAGGGCAGGCAGGCCGACCATGGCAGCGGTATAACCGGCCAGAACAAACCCATAGGCCCGGAAGTTTCGGTTACGCGCGGCGCCGGCCGAACAAATGCCCACCCAGATCGCCAGGCTGACTAGAAACAACTCAGTGTCCTGAGCGAACAAGGCGATCAGGGCGACCATCACCGCCGAACCGGTCAACGTCCCCAGGAAGCGGTAAAAACTTTTGGCCAGGACTTGCCCGTTCTGCCGCTGCATCACAATGAACACAGTGATCATCGCGGTGCGGGGCTGCGGCAACTCCAGACGCATGGCCAGCCACAAGGTCAAGAACGCGGCGAACAGCACCTTGAAGATATAGACCCAGGTCACGCCATCGCTGCGCGCCCACTCAAAAAAACCGCGACGCCATTCCAACGAGCCCAGCCAACGCACGGGAGCATACAGAGGGGTCATGGTCGACTCATCATGTGATCCAGCGCTTCAAGGGCCGCCGGAGGTTTGCTGGGCGCGGTTTTCTTCTCGTCGGGCGAATCGGCACCTGCCGACAAGCCACCACCCAGCGCAACCACCAACGCGGCGTGAGCGGTCAGGCGGGCAGCCTGAACCTGCTGCTGAATTTCCTGCTGGTGAAACAATAAGGTCTGGGCGTTAAGCACATTCAGATAATCGGTCAGACCGCGCTTATAGGCAACCAACGCGATGTCATACGTCTTCTGCGCCGACGCCACCGACTCAGCGGTGAACACTTGTTGCTTGTCCATCGAGGCGCGGCGGATCAATTGGTCGGAGATATCTTTGAGCGCATTGATCAGTGTCTGGTTGTACTGCGCAACGGCCACATCATACCCGGCCGACGCTTCACCCAACTCTGCACGCAAACGCCCGCCGTCGAAGATCGGCAACGTAATCGCCGGGCCGACGCTGTAGTTGAATTTATTGCCGGAGAGGAACGACAGCATGCCGCCGCCAGTAGCCATGAAGCCGAGGCTGCCGACCAGATCGACGTTAGGGTAAAAGCCGGCATGCGCGACATCGATGCCGCGCGCCTGGGCCGCGACTCTCCAGCGGCTGGCGACCACGTCCGGGCGCTGCCCGAGCAGTTCAGCGGGCAATGCCGATGGCAGTTTCAATGCGGCCTGCAATGACAGGGTTGGCCGCTGTAACTTCGCGCCCTCCCCTGGGCCCTTACCTGCCAACGCCGCGAGCTGATTGCGACTCAGGTCGATAGCCTCGTCCAGCGCATCGATTTGCCGATGGGTTTCCGGCAGCGGTGTTTCGGCCTGGCTTACTTCGAAATGAGTGCCGATCCCACCGCTCAGGCGTCGTTGCGCCAGATCGAGGATCTGCTGCTGTTGGGCCAGCGTCGCTTCAACAATGTCGCGCTGCGCGTAATTCAACGACAGCTGAATATAGGCACGGACGATGTTGTTCTGCAGTTCGAGTTGCGCCAGGCGTGATTCGGCGGCAGTCATGTGCGCCAGATCAAGCGCCTGTTCGGTGGTATTACTTTCCCGGCCCCACAGGTCGAGGGAGTAACTCAGGCCCAGCGAGGCATTGTTGTCCCACGTGCTGGTATTGGCCAACGCGCCTGGACCGTAGAACTGGTCGGTAGGCCAGTTATGACGTTTGAGGGTAGAGTCGCCATTGACATGCACCGACTCGGCGGACTCGGCGATACCGGCCATGGCCTTGGCCTGACGTACGCGGGCGGCGGCCATCGCAAGGCTCGGGCTGCCTTGGGCGGCAAGCTCGATCCAGCGGTCAAGTTGCTCATCACTGTAGGCTCGCCACCACTGGGCAGCGGGCCAATGAGCATCTTTGGCAGCATTTTGGATAGCTTCGTCCGTGGCCAGGGTGTTGGCCGGCAAGGAGTGGTCTTGAGGGGCAATCCCCCAAGTCCCGATGCAGCCGCCTATTGCCAGGGATAAAGACAAAACACTGAGGAGCTTAAGCCCTCTGATCATGCGACGCGGCACAGCTGCGAATTCCCGACTTAGGTGAAATAGCGTGAAGACAACGATTCTAGGCGGCAGTCCGGGCGGCGATAAGCCGAGGGAAGTGTGATTCTTTGTTACCAAACGCGCGATAATCCATTGGTCTGACTCACACGCAACTGTTACTTCATGTCACACTTTGCCAATCTCACCAGAGAACTGCCAATGGATACCCTGCAAAACATGCGCGCTTTCAGTTGCGTGGCGCAAGCGGGAAGCTTTACTGCAGCAGCAGTACAGCTCGATACCACCACCGCCAACGTATCGCGTGCAGTCTCAAATCTTGAAGCGCACCTGCAAACCCGACTGCTCAATCGCACCACTCGACGGATTGCCCTCACCGAAGCAGGCAAACGCTACCTGCTGCGCTGTGAACAAATCCTCGGGTATGTCGAAGAAGCCGAAGCTGAAGCCAGTGACGCTCACGCTCGCCCGGCCGGACAGCTGAAAGTCCATTCGATGACCGGCGTCGGCCAGCATTACGTTATCGATGCCATCGCCCGTTATCGCAAGCATCACCCGGACGTGACCTTCGACCTGACCATGGCCAACCGCGCGCCTGACCTGCTCAACGAGGGTTACGACGTCTCCATCGTCCTGGCCAGCGAGCTGCCGGATTCGGGTTTCGTTTCCCAACGCCTGGGGATCACCTACAGCATCGTTTGTGCCTCGCCGGCCTACGTCAAAGCCTTCGGTGCTGCGCAAAAGCCCCAAGACCTGCTCAACCACGCCTGCTTGCGCCTGGTCAGCCCGGTGATTCCGCTGGAGAAGTGGTTGTTTGATGGTCCTGAAGGTCAGGAGATGGTCACCATCGTCACCTCGCCCTTCCTGGTCAATTCGGCCGACGCCATGAAAACCGCGATCTGCAGTGGCATGGGGGTGGGGATTCTGCCGATTTACTCCGCCATCGAAGGTTTGCGCAACGGCACGCTGGTACGGGTCCTGCCCAACTACCGCTCGCAGGAACTGAACCTGTACGCCATCTACCCGTCGCGTCAGTACCTGGATGCGAAGATCAGGACGTGGGTCGAATACCTGCGCGGCTCACTGCCAGAGATTCTGGCCGCACATGAAGCCGACTTGAAAACCCACGACTTGATGAACATCGTCTGACCTGTTCCGCTCGGCAGAAGAATCCCCTCGAAAGAACCAGATGCCCAGGGACGGGCAAGAATGTTAGCGTGCTACGCACTGACCATTCGAACGTCCGAGAGTATCTGCCTGATGAAAAAGACCGTACTTGCCTTCAGCCGCGTGTCCCCTGAAATGGCCGAGCGCCTGCAGCAAGATTTCAACGTGATCGTACCCAACCCCACGCTTGGCGATATGAACGCGCAGTTCAACGACGCGCTGCCGCACGCCCACGGCCTGATCGGCGCGGGCCGCACGCTGGGCCGCGAACAACTGCAAAGTGCCACCAGGCTGGAAGTGGTGTCGAGCATTTCGGTGGGCTACGACAATTACGAGCTGGGCTATTTCAACGAGCGCGGCATCATGCTCACCAACACCCCGGATGTGTTGACCGAAAGCACCGCTGACCTGGCCTTCGCCCTGCTCATGAGCAGCGCCCGACGCGTTGCCGAACTGGACGCCTGGACCAAGGCTGGCCAATGGAAACGCACGGTCGAAGCCTCGCATTTCGGCACCGACGTGCATGGCAAGACCCTGGGTATCGTCGGCATGGGCAACATCGGCGCGGCCATCGCACGTCGTGGCCATTTCGGTTTCAACATGCCAATCCTGTACAGCGGCAATAGTCGCAAGACCTCGCTGGAACAGGAAATGGGCGCGCAGTACCGCAGCCTCGATCAACTGCTGGCCGAGTCCGACTTCGTTTGCCTCGTGGTGCCATTGAGCGAAAAGACCAAACACCTGATCAGCACCCGCGAACTGGCGCTGATGAAGCCCAGTGCGCTCCTGATCAACATCTCTCGCGGCCCGGTGGTCGACGAACCCGCGCTGATCGAAGCCCTGCAGCAGGGCACTATTCGTGGCGCGGGTCTGGATGTGTACGAAAAAGAACCGCTGGCCGAATCACCGCTGTTCCAGTTGAGCAACGCAGTCACCCTGCCGCACATCGGTTCCGCCACCCACGAGACGCGCCAGGCCATGGCCGATCGCGCCTACGCCAATTTGCGCAGTGCGTTGCTGGGTGAGCGACCGCAGGATCTGGTCAATCCGCAGGTGTGGAAGGGCTAAATCTTTAAACCAGCTTGCCGTTGCCGCTATTGGCAGGGTTAACGGCAGGCTGCTTTGGCTTACGAAACACCAGCACATTCCCCAGCATCACCAACACCAGCCCCATCAACGCGGGCAGTGTCCATTGGTAGCCTTCGACGAACGCCGAGATATTCAGCGCGACCACCGGGAATAGCACGGTGCAATACGCCGCGCGTTCCGGTCCCATGCGTCCGACCAGGGTCAAGTAAGCGGTAAAGCCGATGACCGAGCCGGCAATCACCAGATACACCAGCGAGCCGATGTAGCGCGTGTTCCATTCGAAGCTGAAGGGCGTACCGCTGAGTAGACAATACACACTGAGCATCGCCGCACCGTAGAACATCCCCCAGGCATTGGTGGTCAGGGGGCGCAAGCCGGCTTTTTGTTGCAGGCTGGACAACAGATTACCGGCGGAGAAGCACAGCGTACCGAGCAGGGCCAGGCCCAGACCGAGCAAGGTTTCGTGACTGGCCGTACGCCCGGACAGTTCAGGCCAGAACAGACACGCCAGACCGATCAGTCCCAACGCCCCCCCGGCGAGCACATTGCGCGCGACTTTCTGGCGGAAAAAAATCCGGGCATTCAGTGCGTTCCACAGCGTCGAGGTGGAGAACACCACGGCGATCAAGCCGCTTGGGATCCACTGACTGGCCGTGTAGAAGCACATGAAGTTGACGCAGAACAGGCACAGGCCCTGCGCAAGACAAATGAATTGCCCGCGCCGATTGACCTTTTGCAGACGCCCGCTCAACAGCAGCATCACGAATAACACCAGGGCAGCGAAGCCGAAGCGATAGACAATCGACACCGGAATTGCCACGACGCCGAGCTGCAGTTTCAGAGCGATCCAGGTCGTGCCCCAGATCAAAACGGTGAGTAGATAAAGCGAGAGGTTCATCGTCGGGCTCCTGATTGAAGCCTCAGTCTGGCGCTTTGCATTAGCGCCTACTTGCACAATCTTGCGCATTTAATCGAGTGGAGGCTGGCAGCGCGGGCGCTACGGAGTAGGATGCGAATCGGAGAGAATCAGTTATGCCACCACTGGAAACCATCCAAGTCTTTCAAGCCCTGAACAGCTCGCCCAACGCTCGTCTGGAACAAAGCGCGGGGCTGGGTGACGGCATGGTCGCGGCCCTCTGGAACAACCGGCATGATGCGCAGGAGTACCAGGCGCCGAGCCACCACACGCTGTCCTGCTATATCGCGGGTGGCACCGGGACCTTTCGCCGCGAGCGACCCAACGACAAGGGCGGACCGGGCAAGTTATGTGTGTTGCCCGCCGGACATGAGTCCGCGTGGGTGATCAATGGCGAGATCCGTCTTGCACACCTGTACATCAGCCCCGAGCAATTCGCGCTGGGCTGCATCACTCTGCTGGACCGTGAGCCCCGCGAGCTGCAACTGCGCGAAAGCACCTTCATCGACGACCCCGAACAAGTGCAGCGTTTTCGCCGGTTGATCCAGCTCAACTGGAGCGAACCCGGCGAGCGCCTGCTGACCAGCAGCCTGGCCCACGACATGCTCAGCCATGCCCTGCTCAGCCAGGTTGGCCAGCGCGAAGGTCTGCGCCTCAAAGGCGGCCTGGCTCCGCACCTGCGGCGGCAGTTGGTGGACTACATCGAGAACCACCTGTCAGCCCCCATCAGCCTTGGGCTACTGGCGGGGCAATGCGCGCTGTCTGAATACCACTTCGCCCGCATGTTCCGCGAAAGCTTCGGTCTGCCGCCCCATCAATACCTGCTCGCCCGCCGCCTGACCCATGCCCGGCACCTGCTGCGTACCGGCAACCAAGCGTTCGGCGATATTGCCATGGCGTGCGGCTTTGCCAGCGCGAGTCACTTCAATAATCGATTTCGCCAGGCAATGGGCGCGACGCCGGGGGAATATCGGTTGGCGTTTGCCCGGTAACGGATCAACGCTTTCGGCAGCGCCTACATAAAATCAGTACGGACCTTGCGCCAAAGCCCGTCGCTGACGCTCGAGTCCCGGCCTGCCACCCCTGGTTTTTCCCACATCAAAATATTTCTGTGCACAAAGGGCTTGAATTGTTTCCTCATCGGCGCCAACACTGGAGGTGAGAGGCAAATGGTTTGAACTCCCCGAGCGAAACCGTCAGTTCTCATACGAGCAAGCCTAAGTAAGGGAAAATCTATGCAAATCCAGGTCAATTGCGATAACCACATCGAAAACAGCATCCGACTGGAGGAGTGGGTACGTACCACCGTTGAGAGCACGCTCGAACGCTACGAAGAAGACCTGACTCGCGTCGAAGTCCATCTCCGCGACGAAAATGGCGAGAAGCCAGGCCCGCATGACAAACGCTGCCAGATGGAAGCTCGTCCAAAAGGACACCAACCGATTTCAGTTACCCACAAAGCCGATACGCTGGATCGGGCTGTGGAAGGCGCGGCGGAAAAACTCGAGCATGCCCTTGAGCATTTGTTCGGTAAATTGCGCGACAAACGTGCCGGTGCGCCAGTAGCAGAAGGTGATCTGGAAGAGGGAGCAGAAAACCCGGACGCCCTGCTTCAGGAAGAGTTTTTGGAAAAAGAACTCGAAAAGGATGAGGTGTTGCACGGCTAATCCGGCAGCATGATTGATTTCAATACCCTAGCTATTGGAGCAATCACTTAAAGAAGGGCGGGCCTGTGCAAACAGGCCCGCCCTTCTTCGTCAAGGCGTCGGATTGATCTGGCTTCGCGAACTTAATCTATCCACCGCAGGTCAACTTAGGGAGACTTCTTGACTAGGTAACAGGCCATGGACAACCCTTTTCAACTCATCACTGACGCCTTTCAGCCCCAATACCGGGTCAACCTGAGCATTCAGAGCCTTGAGGGCAGCATCATGCTGACCTTGTCCAATGAAACGGGTGTCGTCGCCAAACGCCTCATCAGTGCCGCACAGCGCAATGAACCCAAACGTATGCGCCGCCTGATTGAAAGCGTGCAATTCGGCATTGCCATCGAGCAAGGCCACAGCGCCATGAAGATTCTCACCGCAATGACCGACGGCGATAACCTCAATCAACTGCACGTGCCGCGCAAAGACTGGCTGAGCAATCAACCCCATTTGAGGATCAGCGTGTAGACGCGAGCGGGCCTGGGTCATGTGCCCGGACTGAACCCAGCCCCGTACAGGCCAACTTACCGGTCAAATCTCCCCTTTCTCTTCAATCACGGCACCTTTTACAGTGCTGTGCGGATCAGGGATTTTTGCTGACGGGAACTGCGACGAAGCATATCGCACGACCAGAATCGAAAAGGCGAGCAAGAGAATGGCGCCCGAGAGATAAACCACACCCAGATCCGGTGGCGCATGGTGCGACACATCCGAAATCAACAATCGGGTGAGTGCCGTGATGGCGACGTAAATCAGAAACCGCACGGGCATGTGATTGGTCTTGAAATAAATCCCTGTCATCGCCCCTAATTCCAGGTAAATGAACAGCAACAAGATGTCATCGACCGTGACGTTTCCCTTCTCGACCATCCCCAAAAAAGCAACCACAGAAGCCCAGGCAGTGATCCCACCAATCGCGAACAGCGCCATGAAATGGAAGCCTTCGACGCAGAGATTGCCGAATGACTCCGCTCGGGAATGCAGGTTTTCGCGGAGCTTTTCCGCCCATTTGGTTTCCATGATTCTTACCCCTGACCTTTCAATGTTAAAAAACGACTAACCCTGTCCGTATGAATCATCGGTGGGCCTGCTCTTGAAACAGATCCCGACACCCGCTGTGGGCAACTCGATCGGATGATGCAGTACCTACGTGACTATTTTCCGTTGTGCTGCATTTTGTAGCAGCTTTCCAAGCAGAATCGGGGCCAAAGTCTATGGTTGAGAGCGTGATTCTTTGTCACAAGACACATCTCAACGCTCCCCCGATGCGCAGGGAGGTAAAAAAGCCACTATCCAAATCGAATCGGTTCGCTTATGCTTTTAGCTGTATAAAAATACAGTAGTCGCTAAAGACACATTATCGTAAAGGCATGTGAGGTGGTGAATGGCCGTCGAAGTGGTATACCGCAGCAGCCGAGATCTGGAGCGTTTGTTCATGGATAAAGCCGAAGCTGATCGTCATGACAAAATGCTTGAGCTGGCCGAGTTGCTCGCCGAAGTATTGCAAAGAGCAGTGCCGTCGTTGACGGAGTCACAAGTGGAAGAAGCCGGGATTTACATGGCGAAAAATCGTGATATTTTCGCCAAGGCCTTCAAGAACCAGCCGGACGCACTGTCCGAACTGCTCAGTGCGCCGTTGGAAGAATGACGTTGATGCGGTGTGTTCGGCACGCCGCGGTCAATCACCCCTCCGGTTTTTCCAGCGCTATCACCAACGCTTTGAAGAACCGCGCCGCTTCGCCGCCGGTCACGGCGCGATGGTCGAAGGTCAATGACAGCGGCAATATTGGATGCACCACCACATTGCCGTTTACCGCAACCGGCTCGTCACGAATGCCGCCAGCACCGAGGATAGCCACTTGTGGCGGGATGACCACCGGATTGGCGTAACGCCCGAACAAGGTGCCGAAATTGGACAGGGTCAGGGTGGCGCCCATCATTTCTTTGGGCGGAATCGAGCGCGCTTTGACGTCAGCCCGCAGTCGGTCCATGCCCTTTTTCAAATCCTCGGCTGTACGGTTGCCAACATTGCGCAACACCGGCACGAACAAGCCGTCAGGCGTATCAATAGCGATTCCCAGGTCGAGCGTTTCATGCTGCTTGATCGATAAGGATTTACCCTCGAACCCACTGTTGAGTACAGGCTCTACCTTGCACGCAGCCACCAAAGCTTGGCCCAAACGAATCAAGGGGTCGCGGGCGTGCCCCCAGCGGTGCAAATCAGCGTCAGCAAAAATCGTCACCGGCACCACTTCAGCGTGGGAGCGGGCCATGTTCAGCGCCATGCTGCGACGCACACCGTGCAGTTTTTCCCCGCCAAATTTATCGCGTTCCACCTGTGCCGCACCTTCGACATCGGCGCGGGTGATCAAGCCATCGCGGCCAGAGCCACTCACGGCACTGAGATCAACGCCAAGCTGTCGGGCCAACTGGCGCACCACAGGCGTGGCGCGGGAGGCCATGTGTTCGCGAGTCGACGGCGCCGCACCAATAAAAAACTGATCGTCCTGACTGTTGCCACCGCCTTCAAGACGCCCAACCACCGTGCCGGCATCACCCTCCCCTTCATACGCCATCAGCGGCTCACCCACGTGCAGGATGTCACCCTCACCGCCATAGGTTTTCGCCACGATGCCATCGTACGGCGCAGGAATATCAACAATAGCTTTGGCGGTTTCCACCGACACGAGCAACTGATCGGTCTTGACCGTTTCACCGGCCGCGACGTGCCATCGGACAATCTCGGCTTCC
This sequence comes from Pseudomonas sp. 10C3, assembly GCF_036346185.1. Lineage (NCBI taxonomy): Bacteria > Pseudomonadati > Pseudomonadota > Gammaproteobacteria > Pseudomonadales > Pseudomonadaceae > Pseudomonas > Pseudomonas sp. 10C3. The sequence continues at coordinate 67,646 of NZ_JASJVE010000020.1, forward strand.
TGTAAACCTTCGCCCAGGTCCGGTAGTTTGAAATACTTCATGGCGGGTCTCCTCAGGCGAAATTCAAGGCGTTGTCACACGCGTGAAGGATGTCCGCAACGCCGGGGATGTACAGATGCTCCAGCCGATACAGCGGCGGCGGGATGTCTGGCGCGGTGACCCGCTGGATCGGCGCCTGCAAATCGAGGAATACCCGTTCATAGAGGCTGGCCGCGATTTCCGCCCCAACGCCACACGAACGCGGCGCTTCGTGGACGATCACACAACGTCCTGTTTTACGCACCGAAGCTTCCAGCGTGTCGAGGTCCAGTGGCTTGACGCAGGCGACATCGATCACTTCGGCCGACACACCTCGCTCCGCCAGCGCGCTGGCTGCTTGCAGGGTCTCGAGCACACTCGCACCCCAGCTGACCAGGGTGATGTCGCCGCCTTCACGCAGAGTGAAACAAGTGTCCAGCGGCAGTCGTTTGCCGTCGTCCACCAACGGTTGCGGGTTCATCCGGTAGAGTCGCGTCGGCTCGAGGAAGATCACCGGATCAGGGTCATCAATGGCCGCCAGCAGCAAACCATAGGCCCGTGCTGGCGAAGAAGGGATGACCACGCGCAAGCCGGGAATATGCGCGAACAATGCTTCGGTGCTTTCGCTGTGATGCTCGGGTGCGCGAATCCCGGCACCCATTGGAGTGCGCATTACCATCGGACAACTCAAGCGACCTCGCGTGCGATTGCGCAGGCGGCTGGCGTGGGACACCAGTTGCTCCATGGCGGCATAGATGAAACCCATGAACTGGATTTCCACCACCGGTTTCAACCCCTGCGCCGCCATGCCGATCACCAGGCCACCCAGCATGGTTTCAGCCAGCGGCGAATCGATGACCCGCTTGAAACCGAAGCTGTCGCGTAAACCTTGAGTGGCGCGGAACACCCCACCGTTAACACCAACGTCTTCACCCAGGATCACCACATTTTCGTCCTCGACCATGGCCCGATGCAGCGCCAGATTGACCGCTTCCAGCAGCGTGACTTTTTCATTCGCCATGAGCGTCACTCCCGGCACGACGCATCGCCCGTTCAAGGAACCATTCGCGCTGCTCAGCCAGGGCCTCCGGCCATTTGGCGTAGACGTGATCAATTACCGACTCAGGCGCTTGAGTGCCAGCGCGGTCGAAGGTATCCACCGCCTTCTGCACCAACGCCTGGCATTCACTGACCAGCGCCCGCTCGCGGCCCTCATCCCAGACATTCTGGCTCACCATGAGCGATTGCAGGCGTTTGACCGGCTCTTCCAGCCAGGCGTGCTTGACCTCTTCAGCTGAGCGGTAACGAGTGGCGTCATCCGCAGTGGTGTGGTCGCCGAGGCGATAACTCAGGCACTCCAGCAGCATCGGACCTTTGCCTTTGCGGGCGCGCGCCAGAGCGTTCTGCACCCTGTCGTAGACCGCCAGCATGTCGTTGCCATCGACCTGCTCACCCTGAAAACCGGCGCCGATGGCTTTTTGCGCCAGCGTCGGCGCGCCGCACTGGATGCGTCGGGGCACAGAAATCGCCCACTGATTGTTATTGATCACGAACACCACAGGCAGTTGCCAGGTGCCCGCGACGTTGAGCGCTTCGAGGAAATCACCCTTGCTGGTTGCACCGTCGCCGCAGGTGGTCACCACCACCCTATGCTCGCCACGAATTTTGAACGCCGTGGCGACACCGCAGGCATGCAAGGCCTGGGTTGCAATCGGGATGTTCACCGGAAAGTCCTGGGCTACGGCCGGTTCGGCATAGTGACTGCCACGTTCATCTCCGCCCCAATACAGGAGAATTTCTTCCATACGCACGCCGCGCAATAGTTGCACGGCTGTGTCGCGGTAGTAGGGGACCAATACATCGTCAGGTTGCATCAGGCTACCAATGGCGACCCCGATGGCTTCCTGACCAAGAGTCGGCGCGTAGGTGCCAATGCGCCCGGTGCGTTGCAGCGCGACGACTTTCTGGTCGAACAGGCGGGTCAATACCATTTGCTTATAGAGCTGGGTCAGCAGGTTGAAGTCATCCGCCCAGCGCGGAAGTTCGCCGACCAGGCCACCTTCAGGGGTGAGATAGCGAGTGTATGCAACATTGATTTTGTTATAGGACACGGCACCCTCCCAACACGCGACAGTACGCGTGGCGACCCGTCTCGCCGCGTGTGACGGCAAGGTCTTGTCGGGTGACACCGGGTAGGTGCTAGCCGACGTTCAGCAGGCGTTCTGCCAACATATCGGCGACGCGCGCAGGGGAGCGCTTCTCCGCTTGGGCGTGGGCAAAAACCTCAGTTAATCGTAGTCCGATTCGCGACAGATGTGCGGTGATGGTACCCAGTGATTCCCCCTGATGCTGCAGGGCGACATAGATCAGGCCGCCGGAGTTGATCACATAATCCGGCGCATAAAGAATGCCCCGGTTTTCCAGATTATCCGCAACCTGCAAGCTACTCAGCTGATTATTGGCCGCGCCAGCCACCGCTGCGCAACGCAGTTGAGCGACGCTATGACTATTGAGAATGGCGCCCAGCCCACAAGGCGCAAGGATGTCGCACGGTGTGCTGAGCAACGCTTCGCACGCAATTGGATGTGCGCCCAGTTGTTCCATGGCCAATTGCACCTTGCCGCTGTCCAAATCGCTGACCAGCAGTTCAGCGCCTGCCGCATGCAGCTGTTCGGCCAAGGCATAACCGACATGCCCGAGCCCCTGAATCGCCACCCGCAGGCCTTCAAGATTGTCGCTGCCCAGTCGCGCCAGCGCCGTGGTACGAATACCGGCGAACACGCCCATGGCCGTGTGTGGCGAAGGATCACCCGCTTCGGTGGTGCTGGTGACATGTTGGGTGCACTGGGCGATGCAATCCATGTCGGCGCTGGAGGTGCCGCTGTCGACAGCGGTGATGTACCGACCGTCCAGGGTTTCGATAAAGCGGCCGAAGGATTCGAACAGCGCGGCACGATTGGGAACATGCGCCGGACGCATGATCACTGCTTTACCGCCGCCAAAAGGTAACCCGGCCAGCACCGCTTTATAACTCATGTTTTGCGCCAGACGAATAGCATCCTCAATGGCGCTTTCCTCATCCACATAGGCAAGGTAACGACACCCGCCGAGGGCTGGGCCTTTTTTGCTGCTGTGAATCGCGATCACCGCCTTGAGCCCGGTTTCTGGATCCACGATGAAGTGTAACGTTTCAACGTTTGAGCTTTGCATGAGAGCGAACATCGGTATTGCTCCCGGTTCTTTTTTCTACTGCGAGTATAGGCGCTGAAAAAAAAAGCGACTGATCGCTCAAGCATAAGCAAACCCGCGCGGATCGGCTCCAGGGCATAACACTCGAGCCCCTGACTCGGCGGCAGCGACGGTACTGGACGAAATCGACTGCTGGGGCTAAAACAAGGCATGTGAAGTCAGATGAATAGTCCGACGTATGACTCCACACGCCTGATCCACCGGAGAGGTCGATGACCCCACGTCAAGCTTGCATTGCCTGCCTGCAACGCACGCCGCCTTCAGTTTTTGAAGCGGCTTTGTGGGTGTCGGCCGAACACGATCCGGAGTTTTTGCCAGAACAAGCGTTTCAGAATATCGAGGACCTGAAGCGCCAGATCAGTGCGGCCCTGCCATTGTTACCGGCGGGGGAATTGGCGCAACCCTTGCTGCGTCAGCTGAACACGTTGGGGTTTCAGCAGGACGACTGGAGTCATCCAAAACCCCAGTCGGCGTTGCTGCACAAAATTTTGCAGCGCCGCCGTGGACAACCCTTGGGGCTGGCGATCATTGCGCTGGAGCTGGCCAGGCGTCTGGAAATCCCGCTGGAGGGTGTCAACTTTCCGGGGCATTTTCTGCTGCGTATGCCGGGTGCAGATCACCTCCTCGATCCCTGCGGAGGACGCAGGCTTTACCCTAAGGATTGCCGCGAACTGCTGGCCCGCCAATTCGGCCCGGACATGCAGCTCCAGTCCGGGCACATGGTTCGCGCGACCGACATGGCCATGGTGCAACGCTTGTCTCGCAACCTGCGGCACCTGCATCAACTAAATGATGATTTCCTGGCGTCGCTCAAGGACGCTGACCGGGTCGTGGAACTGGGCCAGGCGACCACCAGCGATCACCTCGCCCGTGCCAGCCTGTACCAGTCACTCGAATGCCCGCAGGCTGAGCGCTTCGACCTCGAACATGCGTTGTTACTCAGCGACGATCCGATTCAGCGCTTGCGTCTGACTGAACGGTTGAGCCATTTGCCACCCAACAGCGCGTTTCACTAGCCGCCCAACTCAGGCCATCAACCCCAACGCTTTGGCCTTCGCCACCGCCTGTGTGCGGCGTTCGACCCCCAGTTTGCTATGGATGCGCCGGGCATGGGTTTTCACCGTGTGCAGAAAAATGAACAACTGCTCGGCGATTTGCAGATTAGAGCTGCCGTGGGCGATCAGCTTGAGTACTTCGAGTTCACGCTGGCTGAGGGGATTGTCGGCGGCGGCAATCAGGTCGTCTTCCACCCCCAACTCGCGCAACAGTGTCGGCTGACGCAGCCTCAGTTCGCGTAACGGTTGCTGCAAATTGAAGCGACCTATCAGTGCCAGGCCCTCAGCCAGACAGGCATGCGCGGTTTGCACATCGGCTTGCAAAAACGCCACCTCTGCCATGGCCAGATAAAGTTCGGTCTCAAGGCTGTGCATGCCTTCTTGATGGGCCTTCCGCTGCAGGATGTGCAAGCGTTGCAATGGCTGTTCGGCCTGATGCAGATAGACTTCGGCCAGCACCAGCAGGTATTCGATACTCGGAATCAATTCCAGCGTGGCTGGCGGCGCATGTTTTGCCGGATGACGCCGGAGGTGACGCAGAACCCTGGCCAGAGCCTCTTGTACCAGGCCCGCACGACCTTGTTGCAGCCAGAAGTGACTGCTGACTTGCAGCAGCACGCCTCGCCAAAAATATTCCGGGATATGGTTTTGTTGCATCACGCGCTCGGCATCGCGCAGCCAGACGAATGCCCGTGCGTAGTCGCCCTGATTGGCGTCCAACGTCGCCAATCCCAAAAAACCGAACAACGCCAGTTTGTCTTTGCTGCGCAAACATTGCTCTAGGCCGCTCCGGTAATGCAGCTTCGCTTGCTGATCCTGGCCTTGGCGCAGGGCCAGACGCCCCCGGCGCAACGCAATCCGGCCCAGCAACGGGCCTGCGGGAGCGTGCTGAATCAACAGCAAATCGTGCATTTTCTCCAGCGTGCTCTCACTGCGCTGTAATGCCCCGCGCTGTTCCAGCAATTGCGCATGATCGAGTTCGAGCAAGGCTTCCAACAGCAGAGAACCCTCGCCCCGGGCCAGACACAGCGCGGTACGATTATGCGCCAGCGCTTGATCGAACTGGCCATTGAGCAGCGCCTGTTGCGTCAGCCCGGACAGGCACATCACCCGAACTTGCCACATGCTTTGCGACAGCTCCCGACAGGCGTCCTGCAGATGCCCGACAGCGAGGTCCGCCTTACCCCAAAGATGCTGAAGCCAGCCTTGCTGTGCCTGCCACAGGGCGATCAATTCACGCTGTTGAGTGGCCGAGGGTTGCGGCGAAAAACGAGCCAGATGCTCCAGGCACGCACAGGCCTGGTCAAAACGGCCGGCGTACACCAACGCCGAACTGGTCAGGCTGATCAGGTGCGGCGTGCCCAGCATCAAGTCGGCGAAGCGTTCGTGCAGGTCCAGCAGCAACGCCACATTCTGCCCTTGCAACAGGTAGGAGAAGTCAACGTTTTGCAGCAGACTGACAGCGATTTCGTACTGTTCAGCCTGCAAGGCGTGTTCGATCGCCGATTGCCAATCCCTTTCTACGCTGAACCATTGGCAGGCACGACGATGCCAGGAGCGCCTCGCGGGCCATGCTTCATCGTGCAGGCATTGGGCCAACGGCGGAAATACCTGCAACCAATCGGTGTCGTGCTCGCAAGGTTCGATAAAGCTGCCCATGTCCTGCAATGCCTTGAGCCATTGCCCACCCTCGCCAGCCCCAAACAGGTGCTCGCACAGACCTGGATTGAAGCGCGGCAAATGCGCCAGCACACGCCAGGCCTCAGCCAATTCGGGGGCGAGCCCGGCGAACAGTTCGTGCTCAAGGTAATCGATCAAGGTTGTCGAACGGTGTTGCCGGTTGAGGTGCAGAGCACTGAAGTCTTCGGAAACGCACCAGTCGCTCGGGCTGAGCAACGCAACGCGTACGCCAACTCACCAACCGGCACTTTGGATAAAGATCGCAGCGGCGGCTTCGGGCGGCCAGACGACAGGCTCATGGGCCAACAGCTGTTCGATTTCTGCCTGATTGAACGCCAGCGCCGGGCCATAGCGTTCGAGCAATTCGCCGCTGAGCAGCAGACGTGGCCAGTTACACAGAGGACGTCTGCGCCCGCTAATCCACCAGGTCACCGCTGGGCTGCTGACAGCCAGCAAGCGATCAAGACAATGATCCAGCGCGGGCGCAGGGACACGACAATAGTCGTCGAGCACGATCCAGCACGGTGTTTGCCGGTGGGCCAACTGACTCAGAACACCGGTCTCGTCAGCCTCATCAAGGCCCAAAACAGTGGCCAGCAACGCACAGAAGCCGGCCGGCGTTTGCGCTTCTCCAGCCAGCGGCAGCCAGCCGACAAGACAGTCCTGAGGCGCCTGGCGGAGACACTCGCCGAGCAATGCACTTTTACCACTGCCCGCTGGCGCGCACAGTAGCTTGACCCGTGCACTCGAGGCCAGCAAAGGCGCGGTCAACCGGCTGCGTGTCAGGTGCTGAGGAGACAATCGCGGCCAGTGGTCCGCACGCCCCGCATGAACGGTAAAGGCAGTCATGGGATGGTCCCTTGTTATTCTTGCCTGCGCACTCACACTAAGCCGTTCGTCACACCTTGCTGTAGGAGTATTTGGCGCGCTTATCATCCCCCATAAAAAAAGCCACTCACAGTAACCGTGAATGGCTTTTCAAGCGGATTGAGACGTAAGTTGCAACCGATTAGCGGATGCCCGCGTTGCGCAGGGCGTTGGGGGTGAAGTCAGACACGTGGAGCTTCAGGCCGAACTGGAAGCTGCGTTTCTCCTCGTTCTTCATGCCCAGTGCGATGTAGCGGCCGGCGTTCAAATCGTACAGGGCTTCAAGGGTGTAAGCCGGCACTTGGTGGTCGTAATAAAACTGCGCATGACCCTCGGCCACCCGCCAGAGCTGGCCGCGACCGTCGTAATGGTCGACCAGCGCGATCTGCCAGGTATCCTCGTCGATGTACATATGGCGCTTGGCATAGATATGCCGCTCACCGGCTTTGAGTGTGCCGACCAATTCCCACACCCGGTGCAGCTCATAACGGGCCAGGTCCTGATTGATATGCCCAGCCTTGATTACGTCGCTGTACTTGAGGCTCGGCGAGTCAAGTTTGTAGCTGTTGTACGGGATGTACATTTCTTTCTTGCCGATCAACTTCCAGTCGTAGCGATCCGGGGCACCCGAGAACATGTCGAAGTTGTCCGACGTGCGCAGGCCATCCGCCGCAGTACCCGGACCGTCATACGCCACTTGCGGCGCACGCCGGACACGCCGCTGACCCGCATTGTAGATCCAGGCTAGACGCGGTTCTTTCACTTGATCGAGGGTTTCGTGCACCAGCAACACATTACCGGCCAGGCGCGCAGGCTTCGTCACTTCCTGCTTGAAGAAGGTCAGGATATTCGCGCCTTCTTCTGGTTTCAGGTCCGGTATGTCCTCCGGGGCACCGACGTCCTCTTCGAACGTGACCGAGTCGAACGCACCGTTCACTTGGGGAGTTACCTGGGTGATGGTGCGGTGCAGGTTGCCCCCGTGGTAACGGGTGATGTGGTTCCACAGCACTTCATTCGCGGTTTTAGGGATCGGGAACGCGTAGTAGCGGCTTTCGGCAAAATGGGCCAAGCCGTTGCCATCATTGATGGTCGTCACCGTGGCCGCGCTTTTCTTCGCCGCGTCATAGACCTTTTGCGGCAAGGCTACGGTGCGATGACTCGGATAAACCGGAATCCGATAGGTCGTGGGATAACGCTGGAACATCGCCTGCTGCCCATCGGACAGTTTGTCTTTGTACTGTGTCATGTTGCTGGCGGTGATGATAAACAGTGGTTTCTCGTTGGCGAACGGATCCGCGAGGAAACCCTTACTGTCCACCGCCCCCGCATTGACCGGGAGACCGCCGGTGTAAGCAGGGATCGAACCGTCGGCATTCCCTGCCATTTCTGCCCCCAATGGTGTCAGGCTTTTGCCCAGTTTCGCGACTTCGTCTGCCGACACCGCAGCCATTACGTTGGCTGCCAACAGGCTCAGCGCCAGGACGCCACATTGCAGGATCATCTTGCGCATAGTCATGTCCTTTTCAAGCCGATCAGAAGTTCACGCCGACGCTCAATGAAACGAAGTCACGATCGGTCAGCGTGTTGTAATTACCACCGAAGAAATCGGTATAACTAAGGTTCGCGGTGTAGGTGTTGCGGTAGTCGGCATCGACCCCGAAGCTGACCGCTTTTGCACCCTGGTTAAACAAGCCGTTAGGGCCGTAACCATGCACGTCATGGGACCACGACAGGTTGGGCTTGAGGTTGATCCCGGCGAAAACGTTGGCGTAATCGAGAATCGCCCGGGCGCGATAACCCCATGATGTCGACGTGACAAAACCGCTGGTATCGCCACCAAAGCCATAGGCACCGTAGACCGAGTCACGGCCATAACGCAGCTCGCTGGTGGGTTCCAGCCCTCCCACATGGACGATTGCCGCTTCGCCAACCACAGTCAGCCGTTCAGCCCCCAGCACTTGGTCGAAGAAGTGGGTCAATGTGGACTGGATCTGGGTGATTTCTTTGCGCCGGTAACCTTTGTTATCCGCACCAGGGCTCGATGCAATCGGTGACGCAGTCCCGCGAGCAATCGGGTTAAGCAGCGCCAGGGTCAGATCAGTCGTATTGAGCTGCACCGGGGCATTGGGCCGGTAGCTGATTTCGCCATTCCAGGCCGTACCCTCTGACAGGGTGGTGGCGAAGCTGGCGCCGAACAACCGAACATTTTCCGGGTATTCAAGATAGTACTGGCCATTACCGAGCATGGTGCTCTGCGCAAGACCCGCACCGCTGCCTGGGGCAACGGCGTTGGCCGCAGCGGCGATACGTGGAATGGCACTCAATGTCGCCAGACCCGCCGTCTTGGTGCTCAGGACTGGCAGACGGCTGTGTAAGTTCTCGAAGTACAGGCCGTACTCGGTGTCGTCACCCAACCAGCGTAGCGCTGCACCGAACTGGCCGGTGTTTTTTGGATCACGGCTGCTGCCACGGGGGACGACCACGCCTTCAGGCGTAACCTGGAATCCCTGGCCAAAGGCAGCAGCAATCGGTTGCAACGGTTTGATGGCCGGGTTACCCACGTCGTAGTTGTTGTTACACCCTTCGGCCACCACGTCGTTACCGAAGAAGGTGCCGCAGTTGTCGACAACCGTCTCTTGCCATTGCAACTGGTAAAAACCCTCGACGCTGAGCTTGTCGGTCAATCCTTGGGAACCGAAGAGCATGTTGACCGGAATCAGCCCTTCCTTGATCTCGGCGCCAGGGCGTCGGAACGCCGACACGTCGATGGGATTGATCGAGTTGATCGAGTTACCGATGAAGGTACTTTCGCCCCAACTGACCACCTGTTTGCCTGCGCGCACAGTGCCCGGTAGATCAGCGATGCTGTAGCTGTGATAGACGAAGGCGTCGAGCAGTTGATAGCCCGACGATTTGGCCGCTTCTTTGCGCCCGTTATCGCTGACGTTCTTGAAGTCTTGAGTTTGGTTTTCAAGGACGAAGTCATACCAATATTTGCCCCGCAGGAACACGCCACTGTCGCCGTACTTCAGTTGCAGGTCATGGACCCCTTTGAAAATCTCCGAGAAGGCGTCACCTTTCTTGAAGTTCAAACGGTTGTCATCGCCCGTGGCCGCCTGCCCTTTGCCGCCGTTCACAGTGCTGACCAGACTGGGGTCTGCGTTACGCAAACCCCAGCTTGCGCCGAGCGACAGCGAGGAGTCGAATTGCCCTTCGATTTCTCCAATATTGAATGAAACGGCGTGCGCCTGAGCCGTGCAGCCCAGAGCCACGGCGATGGCCAGCGTCTGTGGCTTGAAGATGGCGCGCATTATTGTTGTTGTCATGCGTCTTCCCCCTGGTGGTTGCAGAAGAAATCACCCTACTCACAGCCACCAGGAGGGATAAGCGCACCAAGGAGGTATTCTCGATGTACCTCTAAAGAATGAATCCCCCGTCTGGCACGGCTTTGCTCGCCATCATCGATGGCATGGATGATCCATGATGAGGGACATGGATTGAGCTTCCGGGCGCTGCAAATCCTGGCGAGATTTTGCGGACAACAACCGGAACCACCCCACTATTGCCGGGTATGTAACAGTCAATGTCGCAAACTGCTCTGTTTCATTGAGCCTGAATTCTTTATTCTTGCCGGGCTTTCACAGCAACCGGCCAGAACCCTTAAAACGCCGGTGATTCATTCAAGTGACTTGATTACTTACTGTGTACCGGCAGTGGCTCAAACATGAGCTTCTACGGACTGATTCGCCCCCAGGTTTATCGACGTTGGTTTGAAAGCTCCTGGATCTAACGTCTTGTTTAGCCGCTGTTTAAACAGCGGCTTTTTTTTGCCTGTCATTCAGCGATAATAGCTATAAGCCATCACCGCACCAAATTCCCACCCGCACTTTACTCCCGCTCTTTCGCACGCTGGCTGGCGTAGCTATCGCCCGTCGTCGCGTACGTGTGCAGGTTCTGCATGACATGAACCGCCCGGATATAGTCGGGGAGCAACATCGTGGCATAGGGATCACCGCGCAATGAGTTGTCCTTCATGGACGATATCCTGCCCGCGAAAAAATCCAGCGCGTTGATATTCACATCCGGGTTGATTGGCACTCCGTCTCTATCAAACTCGGCACCGGCTCTGTCCATGAGCTCGGCTGTGTGATTATCGATAAGGCCAAACTTGTAAAGCTGCTTGCCTAACTGACTGAGCTCATTGGGTGTGATCTCTTCAGGATTGAAGCCCTTGAGCTGCGGCTTCAACTTCAGTGTGTCCATATATTCTGCATCAAGCGCAATTGGATTTTCGCCGATTTCCAGCAGGATGCTATGGGTCAGCGCGGTGGCGGATGCTTTGGGCAATGTACTTTCTGGCGGCTGCCGAATAAAAACGGCAGGCAGGTCGCCCCAGATGCTAAATGTTGACATGGTGTTCTCCCGACTCAATAAATAGACAACTCATTGGGCATATCGGGAAACGGCTCGACAACTTTATAGTTCAAACAAGGCGTGTTTGAATTCCATCCAACGCCTACGTAACAACAAGAAATGTCGTACAAAAAATAGAGAAACTTCATCGACCCGGAAAAGCCCTACACTTATTTCAGATGCAGACTGACAAGAAAGCATGATTAACCTTAAGTCGCCAAGTCGGAATTCGAGTGTTACTTGAACGGTATTAGCGTTAACCATCGACATCCAAAAACCAGACATCACTCATAAAACAACCTGACAGACTCAAGGATCTTCATCATGAACAACAAGATTAACGCACTGCTGATTTCATTGCTGCTATGCCAATTTTCGGGGTCAAGCTTCGCGGAGCCTGTCGCCAGTATTGGGGCAGCGCCAATGTGTTTCAGAAATAACGGTACTATTTACGAGAGCATTGCGAACGCGGGTGAATACAAAGTTGTGCACGGCCCATTTACCACAAAATGCGGTACCACGGCGCACAATATTCAACTGAGGAGCGTTGCAGGCGAGCGATTACCCGTGGTGGTAGAGCAGCTATCTGGGGGAGACTGGACAAGGGTTGTGAACGGTGCATTCGACCCCTATCAAAAACTTGGTAATGGCACGTTCCGAGTAGTATTGGATAATCAGCAAGGCCAAACGCCTGTCCGCTACAAAGGAATATTCTCGGTCCCACTTTAACGGTTTACTCATAAGGTTGCCTGAGCCGCATGACCATGGGTCACGGCTCAGGCCTGGTTTAGCCTTCCGTGCCCGCGCTATTCAGACCCGGGTATCAATCAACGATGGCGTGCGAGAAAACTGTGCACGTTCCTGCAAGGCCAAGATAACAGTCATGGCAGTTTTCAGCGTAGTCACTGTTTCCTTGGCAAAATCGTGCCCTTCAGTAATACGACCTTTAAGGAACTCAAGACTCCTGTCAAAATACTCGAAAGCATTCGTTTTTTTGTCCATATTTATTTGATTACCTTGATCATTGAACTCACTCCCGACCGCGCCAAGCCAAGACCCCGTAATATGATCAATTATGCCCATCTTTTGGAGCATAACGCTTATGCTTATAAGCTCTCGACTGCTAGTACTCTCAGGATCGAAGCCTGATAGATCAAACTCAAACCCCTCCAGTTTCGACGAATTCGAAATACTATCATCCGCCCAGAATTGCCGTAACTTCTGGGCAATACTTTCTTCCTCGACGGAACGACCGGAGGACGTTCTGAACTGCCTGTCAGGCACATAGGTATAGGCGCTTATTCGGTCTTTGATCAGACCAAAATTTTCAATCATGCAGGCCTCCAAAATCGACATAGCTATTAACGTCGTATCGGGAGTCGTTAGAAAATCTTGATATGCGTCCGACCTAAAACAGCATCAAAAATAGATTTAGAGATCATTCCTACATACAAAGTAAGAATAAGCCTACAAAAAAATTCGGCCGATCAGGTATGCCCTGATCGACCGAGTTCAATATGAAGCCACTATTATCAAGCGCTATACTTTTGCAGGTTTTTCATCATCTCTTGCAGGGCTTCGATGGTGTCTTTTGGGTGTGCTGCACCTTCGAAGTCGCAGATGTTCTGCCAGCTAGCGGCGACATCTTCCGGGCTAAAACCGGTACGAGGGTCGAAGCCGGCACCGATGCTGCGCTCCCAGCGGGTCTTGCCTATCCAGCCGCCGCCGACTTCGAACAGGCCTGAACTCTCCTGGCACTGTTCGCTGCCGAGAAACACCACTAGCGGACTGATCAGTTCAGGCTTAAGCAATTCGAACACACCGGCCGGAATCAACCCTTCTGTCATGCGTGTACCGCCGGTTGGGGCGATGGCATTGACCAGGATGTTGTTCTTGCGCCCTTCAAGGGCCAAGGTGCGGGTCAGGCCGTAAAGGCCAAGCTTGGCCATGCCGTAGTTGGACTGACCGAAGTTGCCGTAGATGCCGGAGGTCGATGAGGTGAAAATCACGCGCCCGTAGTTCTGCTCACGCATGTGCGGCCAGGCAGCATGGGTCACCTTGTAGGCGCCTTCGACGTGCACGCGATACACCAGGTCCCAATCGGGGTCTTCCATTTTGGCAAAGGTCTTGTCCCGCAGGATACCGGCGTTATTGACCACGACATCGATACGACCGAATGCATCCAGTGCGTTTTGTACGATTTTGGCGCCGTCAGTGACCGAGTCATGGTTGGCAACCGCGGTGCCGCCCGCCTCGCGAATCTCTGCAACTACACGATCTGCCGCCGACGCGTTGGCACCCTCACCATGCGCCGAGCCCCCCAGATCGTTGACCACTACGCGTGCGCCATGTTTGGCAAACAGCAACGCATGGGCGCGACCCAAGCCACCGCCGGCCCCCGTAACGATGACGACCTTATCTTCAAAACGCACAGGCTCACTCATGGACAGCTCCAGCAAAGGTGGACAATGGCTTGAGTGTCGAACACTCGCCCCTCAGTCACAATCAATACGCTCAGTGCTGAATAGTGCGCAATAAGGTAGCAGGATGGGGGGCCTGATTAGCGACGTTCAGGAACACGCCAATACCCGGCTCGGGGCATCTAATGCGGCCCGGAAACTGAGGTAATGCTGCAGAACCAGTACTGGCGCCTCGGTTTGCGGGTAATGACCGATACCCTGTAACAGCACAGTGTCGGCATTGGGGATCAATTCGCGGTAGCGCTCGACCATGTGCGCACCGGAGATCGGATCGACCGCACCGTCGATCACACGCATAGGAACATCCCCGCGTCGCATGGCGGCCAACCAGCGATCACGCTGCACAATTCGCTCGGGAATGTAGTTGATCAAACGGTGGATGATCCGCGGTCCCTGGTTGGTTTCGATCAGGCTCCAGAAGTCATCCAGCTCACTTTCACTGGGTCGCGTGTCAGGGCCAAATATCTGGGTAAAACTTTTAACCAGACGTTCCCGGCTGAACATCCGGCCCACCAGCCAGCCCAGTGGGCTGAGCAGCAGTTTCTGGACCAGCAGTTTGCGATGGGTCTCCGGGAACAGCCCGCCATTGAGGAACACGCAACTGGCCATGGCGAACGTCCCTTCATAATGCCGGGCCAGCAATTCCTGGGCGACGCTGTCGCCGTAGTCATGTGCCAACACATGCACCGCCTGTTCAACCCGCAGGTGCTCGAGCAGCGCCTGCTGCAGGTCGGCCTGTTCCAGCAGGCGGTAATCATGGTCCTGCGGCTTGGACGAATCGCCGAAACCCAGCATGTCGCAGGCAATCACCCGATAACGCTGAGTCAAGGGTTGCCACAGGTAATGCCAATCCCAACTGGCGGTGGGGAAGCCATGAATCAACAACAATGGCTCGCCCTGCCCCGCTACCCAGTAGCGAATGGTCTGGCCCCGGAACAAAAAATTTTGTCCACGGGTACGCCAGACGGACAAAGGGATCTCTGCCAGCGGCATTATTCTTTGTAGCTCGGGTCTTGTTTATCGAGTGTGCGCAGCAACGCCGGCCAGGCCAACGCCCCGCCCATGCCCTGGGTGCTTTTAGTCACCCCGGCAATCATCGCTTTCGCGCCAGCCAGGATCTGCCCGTCGACAGGAATCAGCTCCGCGCCACCGGTTTGCGCCAGCACCTGGATTTCACAGGCACGCTGGAAGGTGAACATCATCAGGAAGGCATCGGCAATGCTGCTGGCGCATGTCAACAGCCCATGATTGTTGAGCATCAAGAAGCTGTTATCACCCAGATCAGCTTGCAGCCGCGCTTTTTCTTCATGATTAAGGGCGACGCCTTCATAGGGGTGATAAGCCAGGCTCGACAGAACGAAAATCGATTGCTGACTGATCGGCAAGATCCCCTGTTTTTGCGCAGACACCGCAACCCCCGCCGCCGTATGGGTATGCAGCACGCAAGCCACATCATGCCGAACTTCATGCACCGCACTGTGAATGGTGTAGCCGGCCGGGTTGATCTCGTAGGGGCTGTCCATCAATTTGTTACCGGCCTGATCGATTTTGACCAGACTCGATGCCGTGATTTCGTGAAACATCAGGCCGAACGGGTTGATCAGGAAATCTTCGGTACCAGGAACCTTGGCCGATATGTGGGTAAAAATCAGATCGTCCCAACCGTGCATCGCAACCAACCGATAGCAGGCCGCGAGATCAACCCGCGCCTGCCATTCGGCGGCGCTGACTTGATCTTTCACGCTTCGGGAGGGCAAAACTTGGGCAACATTCACGGTGCTCACCTCGGCTTTTTATACTAATCGCGATTAGATTCCCATCTCGATCAGTCTAGTCAGGCCTGAGTATCCCGGTAGTTGCATTGGCAGCCAGCTTACTGACCGAGCGAGTCATATCAGGGCGCACGGGTAAGAGCGGAACAGGCTTGGCAGGTATTGCTGCTGCCCAGCCTGCTCACGCGGTGCGCGCGCGATCGACCGACTCAGGCGTTTAGATGACGAATAAACTCCGCCAGCCACGGTTCTGCATCGGATTCAGGGGTAACGGTCTCGCTGGCATCCAGGCGCAACATGGGTTGCACTTCACGAATCCCCAGCTCGGCAAATAGCTCGCGCACCTGCTCGCCACCGCCGCAGAACGTATCGCCATAGCTGGCGTCGCCCAGGCCAATCACTCCGCCGGGCAAGCCACGCCAGGCCGCAGGCAACAGATCGCGAATCTGCGAATAGAGCGCCTGGAAGTTATCAGGCAATTCACCCAGCCCGGTGGTCGAGGTCACGACCAGAAACGCCTCGGGCGCGAACGCTTGCAACTCTGCCAAGGTGACACGCGGGTTGTGTCTAACCTCGTGGCCAGCGGCACGAATGATTGTTTCGGCATGCCGGGCGACTTCTTCGGCAGAGCCATAGACCGACCCGGAAAGGATGACCACTTTCATAAATAGACCCTGTAACACAGTAAAAACGTCGGGCATTATGCCCCAACGCAGCGCGATGTCTTAGAATGCTGGCTTGGCAATTCGCAACGGAAGCTTCCCATGATCAATGCAAAACTGTTGCAGCTGGTAATCAACGCCTCGAATGATGGCATTGTGGTCGCTGAGCAGGAAGGTGATGACAACATCCTGATCTATGCGAACAAGGCATTCGAATCGCTGACAGGCTACGCGGTGGAAGATATTTTGTATCGCGATTGCCGTTTCCTGCAGGCCGATGACCGGCAGCAACCAGGGCTGGAGGTGATTCGCCAGGCAATTGCCAGCGGCCAGCCTTGCCGGCAGGTGCTGCGCAACTATCGCAAGGACGGCAGCGCCTTCTGGAACGAGTTATCGATCACGCCGGTATTCAATGAGGCCGATCAGCTAACCTATTTCATCGGCATTCAAAAAAATGTCAGCGCACAGATCGAAGCGCAACAGCGCGTCGTCGAGCTGGAAGCCCAGCTGGCGCTCGCACGGGCAGAGATAGAATCACTAAAAAAATGACAAGTGGGGCTAACAAACCACTGAATGAGCTGTCTGTTCTCTAATAACCGCATATTTCGGGCTTTAGCATGCAACGCGATACCCTACTCACTCAGGATGAGCTGGATTTCATTCAGAACATGCAGCACAACCCGAAGCTGAACGTGCGTGATGCGTCGCGCGGCCTGCTCGTCAATGGTGGCGTGCAGATTCAGGAGTTGCTGACCCGTCTGGCTGCCCATGAGCAGGTGACGATTCAGGCACAGTTCGAAAACCAGCAAATGACCTTTCCGTTGCATCTGGTGGAAGATGAATTCCATGCCATGCATCTGGAGTTGGGCGCGCCGAGTATTTATGAAGAACAAGGTCCTCAGGTGCGTCCGTGGCGACTGAGCCTGCCTGAACCGCTACCGCTGCAAACCGAAAAAGGTTCGCAGAGTGCGCTCTGGGTGCATGAAATCTCGTTCAAGGGGATTTTGCTGGAGAACCGCAAAGCGACCAAACCGCCAAAATACTTCGCCCAATGGTTTGCTCCGACGGGCTACGCGCCCATTGCGTTGCGCGGCACCTTCGAACGGCTGACAGAACAAGGTCTTGCGGCGTACCGTCTGAGCCAGCGCAACAAAGAAGACACTGAGCGCCTGCGCCAGTACATCCTGCAACAACATCTACTGGTTCACCCTGCTCCGCTCGACTGAGCAACCGTGAACCGCGCCCCCCTGATCAAGAAACTTCACGGTGCATCGACACCGTCTATGTGTCCAGATGCCCCGCTAAAAACTGCTGCAAACGCCGCTGCATGGAACGTCCGTCACTTCCCAGGCAAGCGATGGGCGAACCGTCGAGGCTTTCTTGCGCCAAATCCGATGCCTCCCCTGCCAACAAAACAGGGCAATCCAGGGTCAGCGCGAGGCGCTTCAGGCGCCGAGGCAGATCCGCCGCAGGTGGATGATTTGAAAACAGCACCAAGGCCTGAGGCTGAATTTTTTCACAGACCAGGCTCAGCTCTTCCAGTGGCTGACCGAGCGCCAAGACACTGATCGACGTATCTGTCGTGCCCAGCATCAACCCCGCCACCCATAGCTCCAACTCGCGACATTGACCAGGGATAGCCGCAAGTACGACCTTCAACTCCGTCGTACCGCGCAGCATCTGCAAGCGTTGCAGCGTTCGCGCACGCAAAAAGCTGTCGAGAAACAACCATTCACTGGCTTGGCCAAATTGATCCTGATGCAGCAGAAACTCCTGCCACAACGGCATCAAAATGTCCTGGAACACCACGGTCAACGGGTAACTGGCAAATATCTGGCCATATAACTGCTCCAGACCGCGCTCATCGAAGGCGCTGATGGTGCGACGCAGTTGTGCCTGCCATTCACCCCACTCACCCAGCAAGCCATCATCTGGAAGCGGATTGGACTGAGTCCTGACGATGCTGGCCTTGGCGAGAATCTTTCCGACTTTGCTGACCGCCACACCGCGTTCGATCCAGCCAAGAATACTCCGTACCTCGTCGATGTCGGCTTGGGAATACAGACGGTGGCCGCTGTCGGTGCGGGTCGGCTGGATCAGCCCGTAACGCCGCTCCCAGGCGCGCAGCGTGACCGGATTGATCCCGGTAATACGCGACACTTCGCGAATGGGGAACAACTCTTCTTGTTTGAGGCCGCTGCCCAGAGCAGGGCCAATAACAGGTTCGGTCATGACAGGCATCGCTTGAGAACTGTGGCAGCATTGTACCCTCAAGGCCGCCCCTACAAACAACGCGAGCGACGACAGCCTCTGGCTTATTCGTGGGAATCGGGAATAATCCTTGCCTGCCTTTTAAACGCAGCCCACCACCCCGGCGCTGCGTTATGTGAATTCCCTACCCGGGAAACTCACTCGCCTTACGGAGATGCACGATGTCTACCTCACCCGTCACCCTGATGGTCGCCCGCCGCGTCGCCCATGGCCGCTACCACGAACTCATCGCCTGGCTGCATGAAGGTGAGCAACTTGCCACCGACTTCCCCGGATATCTGGGCTCCGGCGTTTTAGCGCCGCCCCCTGGTGACGATGAATTCCAGATCATCTTTCGCTTCGCCGACGAATTCACAATGCACGCATGGGAGCATTCCGCGTCACGAAGCACTTGGCTGGTGCGCGGCAGTGGCTTGTTTGCCCAACCGTCGGAACACCGGATCAGAGGCATCGACGGCTGGTTTGGTGCCGCCGGTCAGCGTCCACCGCGCTGGAAACAAGCCGTGGCCATCTGGCTCGCGTTCTTCCCGGTATCGCTAATGTTCAACTTCTTGCTGGGGCCCCTGCTCAATGAGTTGAGTTTGCTGCCTCGGGTGCTGGTCAGTACCTTGGCCCTCACACCGCTGATGGTTTTCCTGTTCATTCCACTGTCCACCCACCTGCTGTCACCCTGGTTGCACAGCGCACCTCAAGCGTCAATCCGCGCATCAGAATCGTCACCCAGCCACTAGCCAGGCGCGAAGTTCAACAACTCGCGCTGCGCGGTGCGGGTTGTTCAGTGAGGGCCATTGGTATAACTTTGCTGCAAATAATAGCCAGCTAATGGTTTCGCTGGTTCGAGCCGCATGCCGATCACTCAGGGCCCCGGCTTCAACCCTCACTGTGATGCGCGAGTTGCCCCATGGTTTTTCCCTCTGCCCCTATTCTGATCACTGGCGCCAGCCAGCGTATCGGGCTGGATTGCGCAAAACGCCTGTTGGCAGACGGTCATTCGGTTATCGTCAGCTACCGCAGCGACCGCCCGGGCGTGCAGCAATTACGTGACCTGGGAGCGCTGGCGATCCATGCCGATTTCTCATCTGAAGCGAGCATCCTGGCGTTCATCGATGAGCTCGGAAGCCACACCGACAGCCTGCGGGCAATTGTCCATAATGCCTCCCAGTGGCTGGCCGAAACGCCAGGCAATGAAGCCGCAGCCTTTACTCAAATGTTCAACGTGCACATGTTGGCGCCCTATTTGATCAACTTGCACTGCGCCACATTGCTTCACCGCTCGCCAGTGGCCGACATCGTTCACATCAGCGATGACGTGACCCGTAAAGGCAGCAGCAAGCACATTGCCTACTGCGCCAGCAAAGCAGGGCTTGAAAGCCTGACCTTGTCATTTGCGGCCAAGTTCGCGCCCCGAATCAAGGTCAATAGCATCGCGCCAGCGCTGTTGATGTTTCAACCCGACGACGACGCGGCGTACCGCGCCAAGACCCTGGCCAAGTCCGCTATGGGCATAGAACCCGGTGCCGAGGTGATCTACCAGAGCCTGCGCTATCTGCTGGACAACCCCTACGTTACCGGCACAACCTTGACTGTAAACGGCGGTCGGCACCTTAAATAAGTCGCCCCGCGAGGATTCCTTGATGACCTTATCGCTGCCACAGCATTACCGTGAGATCCTCGTGGGCCTGGGTGAAAACCCAGACCGCGAAGGCCTGCTCGATACGCCCAAACGTGCCGCCAAAGCAATGCAATACCTGTGTCATGGCTACGAGCAAAGCGTTGAAGATATCGTCAATGGCGCGCTGTTTGCCTCA
Source organism: Pseudomonas sp. 10C3 (assembly GCF_036346185.1). Taxonomy (NCBI): domain Bacteria; kingdom Pseudomonadati; phylum Pseudomonadota; class Gammaproteobacteria; order Pseudomonadales; family Pseudomonadaceae; genus Pseudomonas; species Pseudomonas sp. 10C3. The sequence goes on from NZ_JASJVE010000020.1 coordinate 87,921, forward strand.
GACAACGATGAGATGGTCATCGTCAAGGACATCGAGTTGTACTCGCTGTGCGAGCATCACCTCCTGCCCTTCATTGGCAAAGCACACGTCGCCTACATCCCGACCGGCAAAGTCCTTGGGCTGTCGAAGATTGCGCGCATCGTCGACATGTTCGCCCGACGCCTGCAGATTCAGGAAAACCTCACCCGGCAGATTGCCGATACGATCCGCGAAGTGACCAGCGCCGCGGGCGTCGCCGTGGTGATTGAAGCTCAACACATGTGCATGATGATGCGTGGCGTTGAAAAGCAGAATTCGACCATGATCACCTCGGTCATGCTCGGTGCATTCCGTGACTCGAGTACGACCCGTCAGGAGTTTCTGCAATTGATTGGACGGAGCAAATAGTCATGCCAAGACTCGAACCAGGAACGGCCCGCATTCGGGTCAAAGACCTGCGCCTGCGCACCTTTATCGGCATCAATGAGGACGAGATCCTCAACAAGCAGGACGTGCTGATCAACCTGACGATTCTGTATGCCGCCCAGGATGCCGTGCGGGACAACGACATCGATCACGCCCTCAACTACCGCACGATCACCAAAGCCATCATTCAGCACGTGGAAGGCAATCGTTTTGCGCTGCTGGAACGGCTGACCCAGGAAGTGCTCGATCTGGTGATGCGCCACGACGCGGTGCTGTACGCCGAAGTCGAAGTCGATAAACCTCACGCCCTGCGATTTGCCGAGTCTGTGTCGATTACCCTGGCTGGGCAGCGTTGATTCAGTGTGAATAAGGGGCTGACCAAGAACCCTCACGAATGTGTTCGCGAATGGCTTGGCCCCGGTGCTTTCCCCTCTTATCATTCAAACCATTAACTGCCTGCAAAGAGCCCATCATGACCGAGCAAGAACGCCTTGAACTCGAAGCTGCCGCCTTCCGCCGCATGGTCGCGCACCTGGACAGCCGCAAAGACGTCCAAAACATCGACCTGATGAACCTTGCCGGTTTCTGTCGCAACTGCCTGTCCAAGTGGTACAAGGCCGCAGCCGATGAGAAACAGATCGACGTCAGCCTCGACCAGGCCCGCGAAGTGGTTTACGGCATGCCTTACAGCGAGTGGAAAACCCACTACCAGCAAGAAGCCAACGCCGAGCAGAAAGCCGCGTTCGCCAAGGAAAAAAAGCATGACTGATCTGAACACCCTGCGCGCCAGCCTTCGTAGCGGCCAGCACGCCTTCGCCGACACCCTGGCATTCATCTCTACTGGCTACGACTACCAGCCACAGGCGTTCAACAACGGCAGCGTGGAAAACGCCGCCGGGCAGAACGAAGGTTCCTGCAAGACACTGGGCCTGGCCGTGCTTGAAGGTCTGAGCGATGAAGAAGCCCTGCTCGCATTTGGCGAACACTATCGCTCGGTGCAAGCGACCCCTGAAGGCAACGATCACGGCAACATCCGCGCGCTGATCGCTCACGGCCTGGTCGGGGTGACCTTCGCAGCCGAGCCGCTGAAACGCAAAGCCTGAATATTCCGTGCCAGCAAGACTGAACATAAAAAAACCGGCCTAGGCCGGTTTTTTTTTGCAGCCACAAGCAGACTTTTACAGCGAAGTGTCCTGCAGGCCATCGAGATAACGCTCGACGTCCAGTGCCGCCATGCAACCCGCACCCGCCGAGGTAATCGCCTGACGGTAGATGTGGTCAGCCACATCACCCGCCGCGAAAACACCGTCGACATTGGTAGCAGTCGCATTACCGTCACGACCGCCCTGAACCACCATGTAGCCGTCTTTCAAGGCCAGTTGACCTTCGAACAGTGACGTGTTCGGCGTGTGCCCGATAGCGATGAACACGCCATCGACTTTCAGCTCGTCGGCGCTGCCGTCATTATTTCTCAGGCGAGCACCGGTCACGCCCATGTTATCGCCCAGCACTTCTTCCAGGGTCGCGTTGAGCTTGAGCACGATCTTGCCTTCGGCAACGCGGGCATGCAGCTTGTCGATCAGGATCTTCTCGGCGCGGAACGTTTCGCGACGGTGGACCAAAGTCACTTTGCTGGCGATGTTAGCCAGGTACAGCGCCTCTTCCACGGCAGTGTTACCACCACCGACGACTGCGACTTCACGGTTGCGATAGAAGAAACCGTCGCAGGTCGCGCAGGCAGAAACGCCTTTGCCCATGAAGGCTTCTTCTGATGGCAGGCCCAGATAACGAGCGCTGGCACCGGTCGCAATAATCAAGGCGTCACAGGTGTACGTCGCGTTGTCGCCTTTGAGACTGAACGGCTTGCCAGCCAGGTCCACGGCGTTGATGTGGTCAAACACCACTTCGGTTTCGAAACGCTCGGCGTGTTCTTTCATCCGCTCCATCAACACAGGGCCGGTCAGGCCGTGGGGATCACCAGGCCAGTTATCAACCTCAGTGGTGGTGGTCAATTGACCACCTGCCTGCATGCCGGTAATCAGCAGCGGTTTGAGGTTGGCACGTGCCGCGTAGACCGCTGCGCTGTAACCGGCAGGGCCGGAGCCGAGAATAATCACTCGGGAATGACGTACATCAGACATGACACACTCCTATTGACCGGCCATCGTTACGCGTGGTCGGAACGCCGGTGTACCGGCTGGAATAAAAAAGGACCGCACAAGCACTTGGGGAAGGCTTACAACACGGCAGTCCTGAAAATATGAGGCTGCGGCCGGAGCCGCAGCCGGGGTATTACAGGTTCTTGGCGTTTTCGGCCAAGTAATCGGCAACGCCCTTGGCGTCAGCCTTCATGCCTTTTTGACCTGGGCGCCAGCCGGCTGGACAGACTTCGCCGTGCTCTTCGGTGAATTGCAGAGCTTCAACCAAACGGACCATTTCGTCGACATTGCGACCCAGTGGCAGGTTGTTAACGACCTGATGCTGAACCACACCTTCCTTGTCGATCAGGAACGAAGCGCGCAGAGCGACGCCAGCTTCGTGTTCGATGCCGTAAGCGCGAGTGATTTCGTGTTTGACGTCGGCCACCATGGTGAATTGAACTTCACCGATGCCGCCTTTTTCAACAGGGGTGCTGCGCCATGCGTGGTGAGTGAATTGCGAGTCGATGGAAACGCCGACCACTTCAACACCCAGCTCGCGGAATTTCGCGATGCGGTTGTTGTGGGCGATGATTTCAGACGGGCAAACGAAGGTGAAATCCAGAGGCCAGAAAAACAGAACCACGTATTTGCCACGCAGGGAGGACAGCTTGAAGCTGTCGACGATAGAGCCGTCACCCAATACCGCTGCTGCGTCGAAATCCGGGGCCTGCTTGTTTACCAGTACGCTCATGATGACTCCTTGGAGATTAAAATTTCAGGAAGAGATTGATAAGTTGTCGAGAAGCTTATCGGGGTCGCGAAGATTAAGGAAATATCGTTTCACAATCCACCTCATAGGCAGGGTCTATCCAGATAACCTTTGTATCAACGCTTGACCATAGACTTTACGCCGTCGGGTTTGTTACCGCGAATGTCTGCACTTTCGTACGGGCTGCAAAGCCGGTAAGGTCGGCGCGTTTCCCACCACCCGGAGCCTGCCATGCCTGCCCCTGTTCTTTCTGGCCCGCAATACCTGCGTGAAGGCCTGAAACTGGTCCTAAGCCCCGGCTTGCGCCTGTTCGTTCTGCTGCCGCTGGCCATCAACCTGGTGCTATTCGGCGGCCTGATTTACCTGGCCATGCATCAGTTCGGCATGTGGGTCGACACCTTCATGCCAACCCTGCCGGTCTGGTTGAGCTTTCTCAATTACATCCTCTGGCCATTGTTCGTGGTGCTGGTGCTGCTGATGGTGTTCTTCACCTTCACCATGATCGCCAATATCATTGCCGCGCCGTTCAACGGTTTTCTCGCGGAAAAGGTCGAAGTGGTGCTACGTGGCACCGATGACTTCCCGACCTTCAGTTGGGGCGAACTGGTCGCCATGGTCCCGCGCACCTTCAGCCGGGAGATGCGCAAACTTGGCTACTTCCTGCCCCGCGCGATCGGCCTGCTGATCCTGTCCTTCATCCCGGTGGTCAATCTGGTCGCTGCGCCACTGTGGCTGTTGTTCGGCGTCTGGATGATGGCTATCCAGTACATCGACTACCCGGCGGACAACCATAAAATGGGCTGGAACGAAATGCTCGCCTGGCTGCGTGCTAAACGCTGGCAGAGCCTAAGCTTCGGCGGCATCGTCTATCTGGCGTTGCTGATTCCGGTGGTCAACATCTTGATGATGCCCGCCGCCGTAGCAGGTGCGACCTTATTCTGGGTACGCGAACGCGGAGCAGAGGCAGCGCCCGGTAACACGCTTTAAAGCTCGCCGATAGCAACCGGTTGTTTTGTTCCAGTGACGCACCGGCTGTTATCTAAAGCACGCACTAACGCCCGATGAATTTCACTGCCATAACTATGTATGTGCTGTCACCCCGCTTGATCCTTTCTAATGGCTCTTCCAAACAACCTGTCCCTCTGCATACCACGATGAGCATGATGTTCAACGGCGGGGACGCTAGATAAAGGAAGATCACCATGAGCACTGAAATCATTCGTGAAAAAGCGCGCAACCTGCTGAATGCTGCGTTGGAAAACTGGAACCTGAACCCGGACGCCGTCTATTTCAACGGCGTCAACAACATGACCGAACGCCTGGTCATTGCTTCCATTTCACTGACCGAAGAAGCCGTAGATAAAACCCTCGAAAAAGATCTGCCTACGTACTCCTATGTAAACGGAGGTCTGTTTTCGGTAGCTTACTCGTTCGCCGATGAACACCGCGTGGAGGGGCCTGACGCTGAAACCCTGAGCCGCATCATTACTGAAATCGTTCATACCCTGGCTTAATAGCACCACGCATTTCCTTGATGGGAAGTCATTGCGGCATTAACCAGAGCATGTTCATCCTGTAAAAAGGATGAACATGTTTACCCCGTAAAAAAATGAAAACAACCAAGGCACTATTTGGCATCAGAACAGGGGCGATTAACCGGAAGGCAACCCCTTGCCGATAGGGGGGGGGCAACCCTTTGCCCACGTCCTATAAATAACTATTTGTAGGAACTTTCTGTAGGACAACTATTCCAGCGCTCAGAATAGCTGCAACAGTTGACTCATCCTCCTCGCCGCTCGTCCTCAAATAAAAACTGGCATCTTTATTGCTCTCCTAACACTAAAAAACCAGGAGGCATTATGCCCATTGAACCCAGTATCAACTAAATTCAAACTGTTTCAAATATTCAGAAAACCATCTTTGGTTCCGTACCCGCAGCTATCGAGAGATTAGTCGAGCCTCGCTCAAGATTCGTACACACGTTAGACAGTGCCATGAGCGAATATAACGCGACTCAAGATAGAACATATCAACCGGCCCCAGCGGCACTTACAATGTTCGTACTGCCCCGCTCGACAGTGTTCATGCAAAATGATGTACGCAACAAATCCCCGAATCAAGATAAAAGCTATACACCCGCCCGATTGAAACAACGTAAGCGACCCATAAACCCCACGTACCGTTAGATGGGGTTTACGTTTACCTTGGCATCTCTGGCGAGCAGTTCCAAGGCAGCAAGGCTTCGAAGTCTTCTACCGACGAGGCTTGCGGCAGGCGTTCAAGTACGTGGCGCAGCCACG
>NZ_JASJVE010000021.1:0-93409 GCF_036346185.1 Pseudomonas sp. 10C3
ACGTACCGGCAGCAGGTGAATGGTTGTTTGCATGAGTGGGCAAACCCCGACTTCGCCGAAGGGCGTGGCGCTTTTGGCTTGGGCGACCAGATTGGCCAGATGACCGCGAGGGGTCATGAAATCGGTCATGGCTGGCCCCCGGCACGCTGCCAGAGGAAATCACCCAGTAAAGCAAGTTGTGGCTTTTTTGCCGTGGTCGAACTCATGCGCACAGTTCTTCGCGTTTATCGAAAGCGGCGACTATGGCGGGATTTTAACTTCGGGGATGTCGGCGGCAAGCGCGGCGACCGGTAGGATTTTTCCGGCGCAAAAAGCTCCGCCGGTTCAAGGGCAGGGCTTTTTGCGACCGACCGAGTGTCAGCTTTGCATCACTGCATCAACACTTCGATCACGCCATCGGCGTTGACACTGACCTGGCTGGTACCGGCTTCGACTTCCGGGGTGGGGGCGGACTCTGCGCGGGCGGCTTTCATCATCATGACGGGGGCGCGCTGGTATGGCTGCGGATAACCCGACGTATTGAGGTTCAGGTTGACCAGTTTGTAACCCTTGCCACCCAAGGCATCGGTCACCAGCTGAGCACGGTTTTTGAAAGCGGCGACGGCGTCCTTGAGCAGGGTGTCTTCGCTGGCTTTGCGCGTGGGAGGGGAGATGGCGAAGTCCATGCCGCCCATTTTCAAATCTTCCAACAGTTCGCCGGTCAGTTTGGAGAGTGCGGCAAAGTCCGCGCTCTCGAGGCGCAATTCGGAGCGTTCGCGCCAGCCGGTGATTTTCTGGCCTTTGTCATCATAGATCGGGTAGCTGTTGCGGCTGCCCTGACGAATCGTGATGTCTTTGACCTGGCGCGCCTGGCCGAGGGCTTTGTTCATGGTTTCGGTGATTTGTGCAGCCAGTTTGGCCGGATCCGTGTCCTGCGCTTCGCTGTACAGCGTGACCATCATCAAGTCGCGTTGGACTTCCTGGCTGACTTCGGCACGTACAGAAACCTGGTTGTAACGAACCTCTTCAGCCAACGCAGGCAGACTGGCAAGCGTTGTGGCGCCAAGGGCGAAGAGGGCGGCAGTGGGGCGAAGGCTGAACATAAAAACTCCTTGTTAACGAACCGGCTGCGACAGGTAACCGTCAGACGGAAAACTATAAGACTGTAGACGAACCATTCAGGTTCCGGCAGCCGTTTCCCTGTGGGAGAATTCATTCGTGAATGAGTCCGCTCCCACGCGGCCTTTTGTATAGAGGCGTTTGCGTCTTTTCAGCGTATGTGGCGCTTTGACGCAGTTTTCGCTGTTTTCACCTTTGCTTGGTTATACTCGCTGCGATTCGCCTGCAGCGCTCATCAGGAGAGCTCATGCTCGCCCCCGTTCAACTGCTTTCAGCTACCCGCCAGAACCTGTGGCGCCTGACCGTTATCCGTACTTTGGTACTGGCCGCGCAAGCGGGTTCGGTGGGTATTGCCTATTTGTTCGACTTGCTGCCTTTGCCGTGGCTGCCCTTGGCTGTCACCCTCGGGGTCTCCATGGTGCTGTGCGTGATGACGGCCATTCGCCTGCGCACGTCGTGGCCGGTTACCGAGCTGGAATACGCCGTACAGCTGGCGCTCGACATGCTGATCCACAGTGTGCTGCTGTATTTCTCCGGCGGTTCGACCAACCCGTTTGTCTCTTATTATCTGGTGCCGTTGACCATTGCTGCGGTGACCCTGCCGTGGCTGTATTCACTGACGCTCTCGGGCCTGGCGCTGGTCAGCTACACGCTGTTGCTGGTGCAGTTCTATCCGATGGGCACCTTTCCCATCGCCCGCGAAAACATGCAGATCTATGGCATGTGGCTGAGCTTTGCTCTGGCGGCGGCGGTCATTACTTTCTTCGCGGCGAAGATGGCCGAGGAGCTGCGGCGCCAGGAGCAGCTGCGTGCAGAGCGTCGGGAGGAGGGCCTGCATGATCAACAATTGTTGGCGGTCGCGACCCAGGCAGCTGGCGCGGCCCACGAATTGGGTACACCCTTGGCGACCATGAGCGTGCTGATCAAGGAAATGCGCCAGGACCATAGCGATCCGCTGTTACAGGAAGACCTCGGCGTGCTGCAAGAGCAGGTCCAACAGTGCAAGCAAACCCTGCAACAGCTGGTGCGCGCGGCTGAGGCTAACCGGCGATTGGTGATCGATGAACAAGACGTCACCGATTGGCTGGACCAAGCCCTGAACCGCTGGCACCTGATGCGCCCCGAAGCCAGCTATCGCTTCCAGCGCCTGGGCCAAGGCACAGTGCCAAGCCTGGCGCCGCCGCCGGACTTGACCCAGGCATTGCTCAATCTGCTGAACAACGCCGCCGATGCCTGCCCGGAAGGGCTGGAAGTACATCTGGGCTGGGACGCCGAAGAAATCTGCATCAGTATTCGTGACCATGGGGCGGGTGTGCCGCCGGCAATCGCCGAACAAATTGGCAAACCGTTTTTTACCACCAAAGGCAAAGGCTTCGGCCTCGGCCTATTTTTGAGCAAGGCCAGCGTGACCCGCGCAGGTGGCTCGGTAAAACTCTACAGTCATGAGGAAGGCGGGACGCTCACTGAGCTTCGCCTGCCCCGTGGCGCCCGAGGAGACAAACATGAGTGACGAGATCCAAGTGGAAGGCGAAGAGCTGCCGCATTTATTGCTGGTAGACGATGACGCCACCTTCACCCGCGTGATGGCGCGGGCTATGAGCCGCCGTGGTTTCCGCGTCAGCACCGCAGGTTCGGCAGAAGAGGGGCTGGCCCTGGCCTTGAATGACGTGCCTGAATACGCTGCGCTCGACCTGAAAATGAATGGCGACTCCGGTTTGGTTCTGCTGCCCAAGCTGCTGGAAATCGACCCGGAAATGCGCGTGGTGATCCTCACCGGTTATTCGAGCATCGCCACTGCTGTCGAAGCAATCAAGCGTGGCGCCTGCAACTACCTGTGCAAGCCGGCCGACGCTGATGATGTGCTGGCGGCCTTGCTGTCCGAGCACGCTGATCTGGATACGCTGGTGCCAGACAACCCGATGTCGGTGGATCGCCTGCAGTGGGAGCACATTCAACGTGTGCTCACTGAGCACGAAGGCAATATTTCCGCGACGGCGCGGGCGCTGGGCATGCATCGCAGGACCTTGCAGCGTAAATTGCAGAAGCGGCCGGTTCGGCGCTGAACGGGGACTGAACGAATGCCTCAGGACTTCGCGAAGCAGCAAGCCGATCATCTATGATCGGCCCGACGCGAGTTCTCTATCCCAATCGAGCCTGAATAATGAATCGCAACGCCGAGTATTCTGCGGTCAATGACGCCGTACGCGGAGAGTTCTTTCGCCGCGTCTGGAAGCTGATAACGCCGTACTGGCGCAGTGAAGAAAAGGGTATGGCCTGGCTACTGCTGGTCTCCGTGATCGCGCTTTCGCTGTTCAGCGTGGCGATCTCGGTGATGATCAACAGCTGGTACAAAGACTTTTATAACGCGCTGCAAGAGAAAGACCTGGCAGCGTTTACCCACCTGATTCTGTATTTCTGTGGCATCGCCACGGTGGCGATTCTGGGGGCGGTATACCGTCTCTATCTGACGCAGATGCTGACCATCCGCTGGCGTCGCTGGCTGACCGAACAGCACTTTACCAAATGGCTCAGCCACAAGAACTACTACCAGTTGGAGCAACACGGCTACACCGATAACCCTGACCAACGGCTGTCCGAAGACCTCAACAGTTTCACCACCAGCACCCTGAGTCTGGCACTGGGTTTGATCCGGACGGTGGTCAGTCTGGTATCGTTCTCGATCATTCTGTGGGGTGTGTCGGGCAGTATCGACCTCTTCGGCATCACGATTCCCGGCTACATGTTTTGGGCCGCGTTTCTGTATGCGGTAGTGGGCAGCTGGCTGACCCACAAAATTGGGCAGCGTCTGATCAAGCTGAGCAACCAGCAAGAGCGCTACGAAGCCGATTTGCGTTTCGCCCTGGTGCGGGTTCGCGAAAATGCTGAAAGCATCGCGTTCTCCAACGGTGAGCCTAATGAAAACAAGCGCTTGAGCGCACGCTTCGGCATGATCTGGAGCAACTACTGGAACGTCATGAAGGTCTCCAAACGCCTGACCTTCTTCACCGCGGGTTATTCGCAGATTGCCACCGTATTTGCTTTCGTCGTGGCGTCACCGCGTTATTTCTCCGGCGCGATCGAGCTGGGCGGTCTGATGCAGATCAACTCTGCATTCGGCAACGTGCAAGAAAACTTCAGCTGGTTCATTGATGCGTACACCACGCTCGCCTCGTGGCGCGCCACGTGTGACCGGTTGCTGAGCTTCCGGCAGGGCATGGCGGACAATGAAGCGCGCACCTCAACCATCAATTTGGACCGAGACGGTGATGGCCTGCATTTTGACAATCTGGCGCTGAACCTGGCGGATGGTCGTGAGCTGCTGGCTGGCGCCAACCTGAACATCGTTCGCGGTGACCGGGTCATGCTCAGCGGTCGTTCCGGCAGCGGCAAAAGTACCTTGCTGCGAGCGTTGGGCGGGTTGTGGAGCGATGGGCAGGGCAACGTGAAGCTGCCCGCCGAGCGTTATCTGTTTTTGCCGCAAAGGCCTTATTTGCCAATCGGCACACTGCGCGAAGCCTTAAGTTATCCACAGGCACCCGAAGCGTATCCCGTCGAGCGCTTTGCTCAGGTGCTTGAAATCTGCCGTTTGATGCACCTGGTACCGCGTCTGGATGAAAGCGATCACTGGCAGCGCATGTTGTCCCCAGGCGAGCAACAGCGTGTGGCCTTCTCCCGGGCGTTGCTCTATGCACCCAGCTGGCTGTACCTGGATGAAGCGACTTCAGCCATGGACGAGGAAGACGAGGCGGTTCTGTACCAGGCGCTGATCGACGAGTTACCGGACGTGACCTTGCTTAGTATCGGCCATCGCAGCAGTCTCAAACGCTTCCATCGACGGCATCTGCGGATTGACGGTGGGCAACTGCGCGAGCAATCTCATCCTGAATTGGTTGTTTGAAACCAATAATCTGAAACCGGCCGAGTTGTTACGAGTGTTGTCGTACAACTCGGTTGAGCTATCATGTGTTTTTTATCGCCTTGGGACAAATGTTCGACATGGATAATCAGAGTCCTGCGCCCCGCGTTCGCAGAAAGCACCGCAGCCTCGCTCAGGAATTGGTCACTGAACTGTCTGAACGGATTCGCGACGGCCAATTGAAGCGCGGAGACAAGTTGCCGACCGAGTCGGCGATCATGCAAGAGCAGGGCGTCAGCCGGACAGTGGTGCGCGAGGCGATCTCGCGTTTGCAGGCGTCCGGGCTGGTGGAAACCCGGCATGGCATCGGCACTTTCGTGCTGGATACGCCGAGCCCGAGCGGCTTTCGAATCGATCCGGCGACCATTGTCACCTTGCGTGATGTGCTGGCGATTCTTGAGTTGCGCATCAGCCTTGAGGTGGAATCCGCAGGATTGGCCGCGCAACGTCGCACCCCCGAGCAACTGGCCGCCATGCGTGCTGCGCTGGATGCCCTGATTGAAAGTGCGTCCCAGGCCGGTGATGCGGTGGCGTCAGACTTTCAGTTCCACTTGCAGATCGCCTTGTCCACCGGCAACCGCTACTTCGTCGACATCATGACCCATCTGGGTACCAGCATCATTCCGCGTACCCGAATCAATTCGGCGCGTCTGGCTCATGATGATCAACAGCACTACTTGAACCGCCTGAGCCGCGAGCACGAAGAAATCTTCGAGGCCATCGCCCGCCAGGACTCCGACGCTGCCCGCGCGGCCATGCGCCTGCACCTGACCAACAGCCGTGAACGCCTGCGTCATGCCCATGAACTGGCGGAACAGCAGCAGGCTTAATTCCTGTAGGAGCTGCCGAAGGCTGCGATAAGGCCGGAACGGCCTTCACACGATCAACCGTCGCAACCGGATGCAGTTTCCCTGGCCGCTGATCGGCCCTCACGCCCCCAAACCAAATTCCCGCACATTCCTGTTGAGTGATCTTATCTTAAGTTGTACGATGACGTACGACATCGGTTTGGAGCTGATGTGCTTCCTCCACATTTTGCTATCCAGGGTGTTCAAATAATGAGTCCACAAGAACTGAAGTCCATCCTCTCTTCCGGCCTGTTGTCCTTCCCGGTCACCGATTTCAATGCTCAGGGCGATTTCCATCGCGCGGGCTATATCAAGCGTCTTGAGTGGCTGGCCCCTTACGGCGCCACGGCCTTGTTCGCCGCTGGCGGCACCGGTGAGTTCTTCTCCCTGGCGGCCAGCGAATACTCCGAAGTGATCAAGACGGCTGTAGACACCTGCGCCACCAGTGTGCCGATCCTGGCCGGTGTCGGTGGCTCTACCCGTCAAGCCATCGAATACGCTCAAGAAGCCGAGCGCCTGGGCGCCAAAGGCTTGCTGTTGCTGCCGCACTACTTGACCGAGGCCAGCCAGGACGGGGTTGCCGCGCACGTTGAAGCCGTGTGCAAATCGGTCAATATCGGCGTGATTGTTTACAACCGTAACGTCTGCCGCCTGACTGCGCCGCTGCTGGAGCGTCTGGCTGAGACTTGCCCGAACCTGATCGGTTACAAAGACGGTCTGGGTGACATCGAACTGATGGTGTCGATCCGCCGTCGTCTGGGTGATCGTTTCAGCTACCTGGGTGGCTTGCCGACCGCCGAAGTCTACGCCGCGGCTTACAAGGCGCTGGGCGTTCCGGTCTACTCCTCGGCGGTGTTCAACTTCCTGCCGAAAATGGCGATGGACTTCTACCACGCCATTGCCCGTGACGATCACGCCACCGTCGGCAAGCTGATTGATGACTTCTTCCTGCCTTACCTGGACATCCGTAATCGCAAATCGGGTTACGCGGTCAGTATCGTCAAGGCAGGCGCGAAAATCGCCGGTTACGACGCAGGTCCCGTACGGACCCCACTGACCGACCTGACCCCTGAAGAGTTCGAAATGCTGGCTGCGCTGATCGACAAGCAGGGCGCGCAGTAAAAGTCGTATGAATCAAGGCCGCTGATCCGTCAGCGGTTTTTTGCCTTTTCAGGAGAATGTCCGTGTCTGATTCAAAGCGTTTCGATAACTACATGGGTGGTGAGTGGGTTGCCGGTGCGACCTACTCTTCCAACATCAACCCGTCCGATCTGTCGGATGTGATCGGTGAATACGCCCAAGCCGACGTGGCGCAGGTCAATGCCGCCATTGATGCAGCCCGCAGCGCATTCCCTGCGTGGTCGACGTCCGGTATTCAGGCGCGTAGCGACTCGCTGGACAAAGTGGGTAGCGAAATCCTCGCCCGTCGCGAAGAGCTCGGCACCTTGCTTGCCCGTGAAGAAGGCAAAACCTTGCCTGAAGCAATTGGCGAAGTGACCCGCGCGGGCAACATCTTCAAATTTTTCGCCGGTGAATGCCTACGCATTTCTGGCGATTACATCCCGTCAGTGCGTCCGGGCGTCAACGTTGAAGTGACTCGCGAAGCGCTGGGTGTGGTCGGACTGATCACGCCGTGGAACTTCCCGATTGCCATTCCGGCCTGGAAAATCGCTCCAGCGCTGGCCTACGGCAACTGTGTGGTGATCAAGCCTGCGGACCTGGTTCCGGGTTGTGCTTGGGCGCTGGCTGAAATCATCTCCCGTGCAGGCTTCCCGGCGGGTGTGTTTAACCTGGTGATGGGCAGTGGGCGTGTGGTCGGTGACGTGATGGTCAAAAGCCGCAAGGTTGATGGCATCAGCTTCACCGGTTCGGTCGGCGTTGGTCGCCAGATCGCGGTCGATTGCATTGCGCGTCAAGCCAAAGTACAGCTGGAAATGGGTGGCAAGAACCCGCAGGTCATTCTCGATGACGCTGACCTCAAACAAGCGGTCGAGCTGTCGGTCCAGAGCGCGTTCTACTCCACCGGTCAACGTTGCACCGCTTCCAGCCGCTTTATCGTAACGGCTGGCATTCACGACAAATTCGTTGAAGCCATGGCCGAGCGCATGCGTTCGATCAAGGTTGGCCATGCGCTGAAGTCAGGCATCGATATCGGTCCAGTTGTATCCAAGGCCCAGCTTGATCAAGACATGAGCTACGTCGCCATCGCGCAGGATGAAGGCGCACGTCTGGTAACCGGCGGTGAGTTGGTCACTTGCGACACCGAAGGTTACTTCCTGGCACCGACCCTGTTCGCTGACAGCACCGCAGAGATGCGCATCAGCAAGGAAGAAGTTTTTGGTCCGGTTGCGAACATTGTTCGCGTCGCGGATTACGAAGCAGCGCTGGCCATGGCCAACGACACCGAGTTCGGTCTGTCGGCGGGCATCGCGACGACGTCGCTGAAGTACGCCAACCACTTCAAACGTCATTCTCAGGCCGGGATGGTGATGATCAACCTGCCAACGGCCGGTGTTGATTACCACGTGCCGTTCGGTGGTCGTAAGGGTTCGTCCTACGGTTCGCGTGAGCAGGGTCGCTATGCGCAAGAGTTCTATACCGTCGTAAAAACCAGCTACATCGGTTCGTAAGTCGACGATCTGTAGACGCTGCCGCAGCCTTCGGCAGCGTCTACATGAGCCACACATAAAAATGTTTTACCCGCACAAAAAAATAATTAGTGGGAGTACATGCACATGCAACAGGCCAAGCCGACTCACGTCCGCTATTTGATTTTGCTCATGCTTTTTCTGGTGACCACGATCAACTATGCCGACCGTGCAACCATCGCGATCGCGGGCTCCAGCCTGCAAAAAGACCTCGGCATCGACGCGGTTACCCTCGGTTATATCTTCTCTGCGTTCGGCTGGGCCTATGTGGCTGGTCAGATCCCTGGCGGCTGGCTGCTCGACCGTTTCGGTTCGAAAAGAGTCTATGCCTTGAGTATCTTCACGTGGTCGCTGTTCACCGTGCTGCAAGGTTATGTCGGTGAGTTCGGGGTCTCGACCGCCATCGTTGCGCTGTTTATGCTGCGCTTCCTGGTCGGGCTGGCTGAAGCGCCATCCTTCCCCGGCAACGCCCGCATTGTGGCCGCCTGGTTCCCGACCGCCGAACGCGGCACGGCCTCGGCCATCTTCAACTCTGCGCAATACTTCGCCACCGTGTTGTTCGCGCCGCTGATGGGATGGATCGTCTACACCTACGGCTGGCAGCATGTATTCGTGGTCATGGGCGGCGTCGGTGTCGTGTTCTCGCTGATCTGGCTGAACGTTATCCACAGCCCGCGCAATCACCCAAAGATCAACGAAGCCGAGTTCAACCATATCGCTAACAATGGCGGCATGGTCGACATGGATCAAGACAAAGGCAAAGGCGCCAGCGGCGGTCCGAAGTGGGATTTCGTGCGTCAGCTGTTGACCAATCGCATGATGCTTGGCGTTTACCTGGGCCAATACTGCATCAATGGCATCACTTACTTCTTCCTGACCTGGTTCCCGGTGTATCTGGTTCAGGAGCGTGGAATGACTATCCTCAAGGCGGGCATTATTGCTTCGCTGCCTGCCATCTGCGGCTTTATCGGTGGGGTGCTGGGCGGGATCATTTCCGACTACCTGTTGCGTAAAGGTCACTCCCTGACCTTTGCTCGCAAGGCGCCGATTATCGGTGGTCTGCTGTTGTCGACCACTATCGTGGCCTGTAACTACGTTGATATCGAATGGATGGTGGTCGGCTTCATGGCGCTGGCCTTCTTCGGCAAAGGCGTTGGTGCGCTGGGTTGGGCAGTGGTGTCCGACACCTCGCCGAAACAGATCGCCGGTTTGAGCGGTGGCCTGTTCAATATGTTCGGCAACATCGCTTCAATCACTACCCCGATCGTGATTGGCTACATCATCAGCGCCACCGGCTCATTCAAATGGGCTTTGGTGTTCGTCGGCGCCAATGCGCTGGTGGCGGTGTTCAGCTACCTGGTGATCGTCGGGCCAATCAAGCGTGTCGTCTTGACCGAGCCGCCAGCCAAGGGGCCTTTGACCGGTGACAACGCCGGCACACTTTCTCAAGCAAAATCCTGAGGAAAACCGTGATGAACCTGATTCAACATGCCGACTCGCCGCGCTACATCCGCTTGCATGAACTGGATAATGTGGCGGTTGTGGTCAATGACCAAGGCGTCCCGGCCGGTACACGGTTCGATAACGGCCTGGTGACCCTCGATAACGTGCCGCAAAGCCACAAGGTCAATCTGGTGGACATCGCCGAAGGCCAACCGGTGATCCGTTACGGACAAACCATCGGTTATGCCTTACAAGCGATTCCGCGTGGTAGCTGGGTGAGAGAAGACCAACTGCGCATGCCCACCGCGCCACCGCTGGACAGCTTGCCACTGTCTACCGAGGTGCCTGAAAAACAGGCGCCGCTGGAAGGCTTCACGTTTGAAGGTTATCGCAACGCCGACGGTACCGTCGGTACGCGCAATATCCTCGGCATCACCACCACCGTGCAGTGCGTGACGGGGGTGCTCGATCACGCAGTCAAACGTATCCGTGATGAGTTGCTGCCCAAGTACCCGAACGTCGATGACGTGGTGGCGCTGACTCACAGCTATGGCTGCGGGGTGGCGATCACCGCGACTGATGCTTATATCCCGATTCGCACCGTGCGCAATCTGGCGCGCAACCCGAACCTGGGGGGGAGGCGCTGGTGATCAGTCTGGGCTGCGAGAAATTGCAGCCGGGGCAGGTGATGCACGAAAACGACAGTTCGGTGGATCTCGATGACCCCTGGCTGTATCGCCTGCAGGACTCCAGCCATGGCTTCGTTGAAATGATCGAGGAGATCATGGACATGGCTGAAGCCCGTCTGAAAAAGCTCGACCAGCGTCGTCGCGAAACCGTGCCGGCGTCCGAACTGATTCTGGGCATGCAGTGCGGCGGCAGCGATGCGTTCAGTGGTATCACCGCCAACCCGGCGCTGGGCTTTGCTTCGGATCTGTTACTGCGGGCCGGGGCGACGGTGATGTTCTCCGAAGTCACGGAAGTGCGCGACGCCATTTACCTGCTGACTTCCAGGGCCGAAACCAAAGAAGTCGCGCAAGAACTGGTTCGTGAAATGGACTGGTACGACCGTTACCTCGCTAAGGGTGAAGCGGATCGCAGCGCCAATACCACGCCAGGCAACAAGAAGGGCGGGTTGTCGAACATCGTCGAGAAGTCCTTGGGCTCCATCGTCAAGTCCGGCAGCAGCGCAATCAACGGCGTGCTCGGCCCTGGCGAACGGTTCAAGCGCAAAGGACTGATTTTCTGTGCGACACCGGCCAGCGATTTCGTCTGCGGTACGTTGCAACTGGCAGCAGGGATGAACCTGCATGTGTTCACCACGGGACGCGGCACGCCCTATGGTTTGGCCATGGCGCCGGTGGTGAAAGTGTCTACTCGCACCGAGCTGGCCCAGCGCTGGCCGGACCTGATCGACATTGATGCCGGGCGCATCGCCACGGGGCGCGCGAGCATCGAAGACCTGGGTTGGGAGTTGTTCCACTTCTACCTGGACGTTGCCAGCGGCAAGAAAAAAACCTGCGCCGAAGCGCTCCGGCTGCACAACGACATCACTTTGTTCAACCCTGCACCGATTACGTGATATCGCATCAACCCTTTCGCGAATAAATGCGCCCACGGAGGCTGTGCAGGGGCCTGGTGGGGCGGGGTTATTCGCGATATAGAACTTCCCACAGGGGCAGCGGCAGACTCACTTCACCAACAACTCATCAATCAAACTCAAACAATGAGTCAGGCTGGGGGTTACATCACCCATGCGTCGGCTGAGGATGATGGGTGAGGTGGCGTTTGATTCGAGCAGGGTGGTGTAGCCAATGTCTACCCGGTGCAGCAATTGCACTGAGGCGGGCACCAGGGTGATGCCGATGCCGGCGCCTACCAGACCAATCGCCGTCTGCATTTCGTTGGTCCACTGCGCGACGTTGATGCTCAGGCCATGAGCGGCGAACAGCGCCAGGATGTGGTCAGCATAGCTGGGTCGCGGGTTGCCGGGATACAGCACAAAAGGCTCGCGTGCCAGTTGCGCGAGTGTAGCGGGCCCCGCGAGCAGCGGATGGCCTGCGGGGAGGACGGCGACAAGCCGGTCTTCGGTGAGGATGCGTTGATGGATCGCCGGATCGTCGATGTGAATTCGACCAAAACCGATGTCGATGCGTCCGGCTTTCAAGGCCTGCACTTGCTGCAGAGTGGTCATTTCCGACAGCCCCAGTTCCAGATCAAGCTGCTCATCGCTGCGCAGTCGACGAATCAACTCTGGCAACACGCCATACAGGGTCGAAGGGGCGAAGCCGATGCCCATCCAGGTCTTCTGGCCAGCGCCAATGCGTCGAGTGTTGTCGCAAACGGTGCCAAGTTGATTGAGCAGGGTATGAGAGTGTTCGTAGAAATAACGCCCGGCCTCGGTCAGGCGCAACGGGCGACCGCGCTCCAGCAATACAACCCCGAGTTCATCTTCGAGCTGTTGGATTTGCCGGCTCAACGGTGGCTGGGCGATGTGCAACCGCTCTGCGGCACGGGTGAAGTTCAGGGTCTCGGCGAGTACCTGAAAGTAACGCAGATGACGAAGCTCCATAGGGACTCCTTGGGCAGCGCCGCGAGAAGGGCTTCTGCATACCTTTAAAGTATCGAACGAGACTAATTCTATATTGGAAAGGGTAAAAAGGTCGGCTCAATATCAAGTTCGAAAACAAAAGAACCTGATGGGTATTGAAATGACCGTTACCGTGATCACGTCGCTGGAGACGATTATCGTCGACCTGCCGACCATCCGCCCGCACAAGCTGGCCATGCACACGATGCAGAATCAGACACTGGTGGTGATTCGGGTGCGCTGTTCCGACGGTGTTGAAGGCGTCGGCGAGTCCACCACTATAGGTGGCCTGAGCTACGGCAACGAAAGTCCGGAAAGCATTAAAACCAACATCGACACCCACTTGGCACCCCTGCTGGTGGGCCAGGATGCGGGCAATATCAACGCCGCCATGCTGCGCCTTGATCGCGCCGCCAAGGGCAACACTTTCGCCAAATCCGGGATTGAAAGTGCACTGCTCGATGCGCAAGGCAAGCGTTTGGGGATGCCCGTCAGCGAACTGCTCGGTGGCCGGGTCCGCGATGCGTTGCAAGTGGCCTGGACCCTGGCCAGTGGCGACACTGTGCGTGACATTGCCGAAGCCGAAAAAATGCTCGATATCCGCCGCCACCGGATCTTCAAATTGAAAATCGGTGCCGGAGAAGTACACAAGGATCTGGCCCACGTTATCGCGATCAAACACGCCTTGGGCGACCGCGCCAGTGTGCGGGTCGACGTCAATCAGGCGTGGGATGAAGCCGTGGCAATCCGTGCTTGTCAGGTATTGGCCGACAATGGCATCGACCTGATCGAACAACCTATTTCGCGCAATAACCGTGCGGGCATGGCCCGCCTGAATGCGCGCAGCCCGGCACCGATCATGGCCGATGAATCCATCGAATGTGTTGAAGATGCCTTCAACCTGGCTCGCGAAGGCGCAGCCTCGGTGTTCGCCCTGAAAATCGCCAAGAACGGCGGCCCACGTGCGGTGTTGCGTACAGCTGCAATCGCCGAAGCGGCAGGTATCGGTCTGTATGGCGGTACCATGCTCGAGGGCGGCATCGGCACGCTGGCTTCTGCTCACGCGTTCCTGACCCTTGCCAAACTGACCTGGGACACCGAGCTGTTCGGGCCACTGTTACTGACCGAAGATATTTTGACCCAACCGCTGGTGTATCGCGATTTCCAACTGCACGTTCCACGCACGCCTGGCCTGGGTTTGAGCCTGGATGAAGAGCGCTTGGCGTTCTTCCGCCGTGACAAGACGTCCACTGCTATCAGCCTTGCCTGAGGAGGCCATCAACATGTTGTTCCACGTAAAAATGACCGTGAATATCCCCCTCGACGAGGACCCGGAAAAGGTCGTCCGGCTCAAGGCTGAAGAAAAAGCGCTCTCCCAGCGTCTGCAGGAATCCGGCAAGTGGCGACACATCTGGCGCATCGCCGGGTTGTACGCCAACTACAGCGTGTTCGACGTCGACAGCGTTCAGGAGCTGCACGACCTGCTGATGCAATTGCCGTTGTATCCGTACATGGCCATCGAAGTGAATGCCTTGTGCCGTCACCCTTCATCCATTCGCGAAGACGACCGATAGCCGACTCCCGTGCTTGCGTGCTTCCTAATAAATACAAAATTTGAGGCTCTGATAATGACTGTAAAAATTGCTCAAACCGAAGGCGTCCAGCAGTTCCTCAAGGAAGCCAGTGGTCAGCTCAATGACGCGGGTAATCCGAGGGTCAAGACGCTGGTGCATCGCATCCTGAAAGACACGGTAAACATCATCGAAGAGCTGAGTGTGACCCCGGAAGAATTCTGGAAAGCGGTCAACTACCTGAATGAACTCGGTGCTCGCCAGGAAGCAGGCTTGTTGGTTGCAGGTCTTGGCCTGGAGCACTACCTCGACTTGGTGATGGACGCCCAAGACGAAGAGGCCGGCAAGTCAGGTGGCACGCCGCGCACCATCGAAGGTCCGTTGTATGTGGCTGGTGCTCCCCTGAGCAAAGTCGAAGCGCGACTGGACGATGGCACTGATGCCGGTACCGTGTTGTTCATGAAAGGCCAGGTCAAGGATCTGGACGGCAAGCCAGTCGCTAACACCATTGTCGATGTCTGGCATGCCAATACCGGGGGTACGTACTCGTACTTCGACGGCACGCAATCGGAATTCAACCTGCGTCGCCGTATCGAGACCGATGCCCAAGGCAACTATCGTTTTCGCAGCATCGTGCCGTCGGGTTACGGCTGCCCACCGGACGGTCCAACGCAAAAGCTGCTCGACCAATTGGGGCGCCACGGGCAGCGTCCGGCGCATATCCACTTCTTCATCTCGGCCCCCGGTCATCGCCACCTGACGACCCAGATCAACCTGTCAGGTGAGCAGTACCTGCACGACGACTTCGCCTACGCCACACGTGACGAGCTGATCGCCGACATTCGCTTCAGTGAAGACCCGGCTGCCGCGCGAGCCCATGGTGTCGAAGGCCGCTTTGCCGAAATCGCCTTCGACTTCACCGTGCAATCCTCCGACACGACCCAAGAGCAGGGGCGAATGGAGCGGGTGCGCGCGCTGGAAAGTTGACAGGCGGGTTTAAACTGTAAAAAAACAGGTGCTTCGGCGCCTGTTTTTGTAGGTGCCAGGTATGTGCACTTAGGCATTGGATTGCACATGACATACTTCATGGCAATAGGCATAGCTTGCTGGCAAAGTTGCCGTATCACAGGGTCGATTATCAAGGCGGCCAAGTGCGGAACCGGAGGAAACGGTATGACTTTATTCGGGCAACGTTACATTGATAAATGCTCTTGATAGGCAGCTATCGGTTAGAGGAGGCGTCAAGGCTTAATTTGATTAGATCAAAGTACTATAGACGAAAGGTGTGCCCCCAGAAAGGTGTCAATGCTACACGCATTCTTCAAGGATATTTTTAATTAAGTTGATATTTTTCAATGGGTTGTGTAGATCTTATTTTAACTCGATTTTACGCAACGAGACCGGTGACTGCCCATATGAGTGAAGGCGGTGGCACGTTTAGCGATGGACACAATAGCGAATAGCCCTTCTAATGACCTGACATTGTACAGGGGGAATGTATTGGCTAATCCGTCTAGCCCCTCCTGGTGTGGTTCGACGAATTGATGTTGGTACCCAGTCATTGATAATAATAACGCTCGGTGAATTCTCTACGGAGATGTCGTTGCTTGTAACGCGCCTCGATTTAAAAGGATTCGAGGTTAGTGAGTGTCGCAGTCTCAAATTACTCCCCGCTCCATCGGGCCGCCAAGAGGTGCTGCTGACAGAGCAGTCGTGGCTCAGTACACGCTCATTAACCGAGCGAGGGGAGTTAAGTGAACGCGCACGCGATGCAGCCGAGTGGATTGTGTTATCCGACGCAGCGGATAGCGTCCCGGATCAAATTGAGTGGCTGCGACTCGGGGTCAGTCTTTTTTTCCAGTGCCCGCTGGATGTCGATGGTGTCGTTTCTCTCATCGAAGCCGCTCAGGCTCGATGCAACGCACAGCCATTGCGCGTCATTTTGCTTGACTGCGATCAGTCAAGCTTGACCTCCAAGTCAGAAGCCTTAAGAGATGTCGGTGTTAATGTTTTCTCCACCTCCGACCCGCTGGCGGCGTTAGACGCCGTTAATCATTTCAAACCGGACGTTTTGGTGGCGAGCGCTCATTTGCCCTCCCTATCAGCCGGGGAACTCTTGGTCATTGCACGGCAACGACCTGACAACGCTTTATTGCCCATCATCTTTTTAACGAGAAGCGCTGACGTTGAGGCGATGCCGCAGGCCAAGGTGTCGAGCGGCGTTTGTTTTCTGACCGAGCCTGTCGGCTTAGCGTTATTGGTGGCGACCCTCACCTCGCAAGCGTTGGGTTATCGTTCTGTAAAAAGTGCTTTTGTTCGCGTACGCGAGGATGCACTTCGAGCGCGTGTCCGTCTTAAAGCGTTGCGTTCCGCGATCGATCAACATGCCATCATTAGCGTCGCGGATGGCGCTGGCAATATTGTGCATGTGAATGATCGCTTCTGTCAGATCAGTGGTTACAGCCGGAAGGAGTTGCTGGGAAAAAATCACCGGCTGATTAAGTCAACTGTTCACGACTCAACCTATTATCAAGCGTTGTGGGGAACCATCAGTGCCGGTAAAACATGGCGCGGCGAACTGTGCAATAGAGCCAAAAATGGTGATGCCTATTGGGTTGAGGCAACGATCATCCCTTTTTTAGATGCTGCCGGAAAACCCGTTCAATACATGTCCGTTCGCACGGACATTACCGCATTGAAATGCAGTGAAAACGCGCTGCGCTTAAGCCACGAAAGGCTTCGCTTAAGTCAGGAAGTCACCCATATCGGTACCTGGGACATGAACCTGGCGAACGGTGATGTCTCCTGTTCGGACCGAACCTTACAACTTTTTGGCTATCCGGCAGGGATACTAAAGAGGGACTACGGTGACTTTCTCATCGCGGTGCATATTGATGATCGTCAAAACCTGACCCGCATCATTAACGCCAGCATTGAAAACCGCTCATCCTATGAAGTTGAGTTTCGAGTCGTGTGGCCAGACAACACGGTGCATTGGCTGCAAGAAAAAGGGGCTGTTGTCAGTGACGAGACCGATGGCGCTCTTCACATGCTGGGTGTTGTGCAAGATGTTCACGTGCGCAAGATGGCCGAAATTGCGTTAGCAGAAAGTGAAGTTCGCTTTCGCGGGGCGTTCGAAGCTTCTGGTATCGGCATGGCCTTGATCTCATTGTCAGGCGCTTGGTTGTTGGTCAACAGCGCCTTGTGCTCAATGCTCGGTTTTAGCGAGGATGAACTACTCGCCACCGATTTCAAAACCTTGACCCACCCGGATGATATCGCGGTCGATCAAGCTTTTTTAAGCCAGTTTCTCAGTAGCGAAATGTCAAACTGGCAGCACGAAAAGCGTTACTACGCCAAGGGTGGCCGGGTTGTTTGGGTGTTGCTCAATATTTCGGTAGTGCATAACGACGACGGGCAGTACGTCCATTTCGTCTATCAAGTGCAGGACATTACGGCGCGCAAAATTGCCGAGCAACGCTTGGCCCTGTTTCGCAATGTGTTTGACGCCAGTGGTCAATGCGTCAGTATCACCGACGGTCAAGGGCTGATTATTTACCAGAATAAGCGGCATGCTCAAGAATTAGGCTATTCAGACAAAGAGTGTATCGGGCAACCGTTTACTTTTTTTCTGCCCGAGAAGACTGCAGGGACCTACATCACTGAGCTGTTAAGTTCAGCGGCTGAGGGTAAAGACTGGGTGGGGTATATTCCCATTCGCCGCAAGGATGGCAGTGTCTATATCTCCGCCAGCAGCATTGGTTTCGTCAGAGGCGAGCGAGGGGAACTGCAGAATTTATTTAACATCTTCACCGACTTTAGTGAAGAACTGGCCCGTCGCAGTGAACTCGCCGACGCCAGGAAAGCGGCGGATCAAGCGAACCAGGCTAAATCTGATTTTCTCTCGAGCATGAGCCACGAGCTGCGCACGCCAATGAACGCCGTCCTCGGTTTTGCGCAAATGCTCGAATGCGACAGTGACCTGAACGCTGATCAGAAAGACAGTGTCCAGGAGATTCTAAAAGGCGGTAAACACCTACTGGA
Organism: Pseudomonas sp. 10C3; assembly: GCF_036346185.1. Lineage (NCBI taxonomy): Bacteria > Pseudomonadati > Pseudomonadota > Gammaproteobacteria > Pseudomonadales > Pseudomonadaceae > Pseudomonas > Pseudomonas sp. 10C3. The sequence goes on from NZ_JASJVE010000021.1 coordinate 18,159, forward strand.
ACTCATCAATGAAGTGCTTGATTTAGCCAGCATTGAATCGGGGCATGTCAGCCTCTCACTCGAGACAATAGAGCTGGGCAGCCTGTTCAAGGAGTGTTGGAGTTTTATCCAAATTCTGGCGGAAGCAAAGCACATTACCTTGCATTTCAATGTACCCGCGGGGAGCGTCGTGTGTGCGGATCGAGTGCGGTTGAAACAGGTCCTTTTGAACCTGCTTTCAAACGCCGTTAAGTATAACCGTGAGGGCGGTGATATTAGCGTCGGTGTACAGTCTGTTGACGATGACACACTTAGAGTCACGCTGACGGACACGGGAATTGGCATTCCATCTGACCGTATCCACGAACTTTTTCAACCCTTCAATCGACTGGGCGCAGAACACAGTGATATTGAAGGTACCGGTATCGGGCTCACTATTTCTCGTCGTTTGATAGCGTTGATGCGTGGGACGGTCGGTGTTGTCAGCGAGGAGGGGGTTGGTACGACCTTCTGGGTTGAGCTGCCTACTCAATCCACAGAAGAGAGGCCCGATTCGAATAACAACGTCGGCAATACAATGCCCGTTGGCAATGAGCCCTCGCGCCAAGAGTGTGTGCTGTACCTTGATGATAACCCAGTCAATATAAAGTTGATGGCGGGCGCGTTTGCAAGGCACAGTCATATACACTTGGTGACCGCAGCCACACCACAGTCAGGTCTTGAGTTGGCGTTAGCCTATCGGCCTGATGCGATACTTTTAGACCTGAACATGCAGAACATGGACGGCTATAAAGTATTCAACGTACTGGAAGGGCGCTTTGAGAAAACGCCCATTATCGCGTTGACGGCTAATGCCATGCCCCATGACATCGAAAAAGCCCTTTCCGCCGGCTTCGCCAAATGTCTCACCAAACCCATCGACTTCGGCCTGCTCATGAGCACGGTAGAAGGCTGTTTGGCTGACAGTAAGGAGGCTCAGACATGAGCGTACAGCCCACGAACCATTCCTGCATTTTTGTCATTGACGATGAGACGACCAACCTCAAACTGCTGCACAAAATGCTAGTCAGTGAGGGGTATTCCAACCCGGTCTTGATACAGGATTCGCGCCTGGTTCTTGACCGCTATAAGGCGTTACAGCCCGATCTGATTTTGCTCGACATCAATATGCCCCACCTGGACGGTTATCAGGTGATGGAGCAGCTTAAAGCGCTTGATGATCCCTTGTTGCCGCCCATCATCATGTTGACCGCTCAGTGCGGCCAGGACTATCTGCTGAAAGCGCTTGCGGCGGGGGCGCGGGATTTTGTCATCAAGCCCTTTATGCGTGTCGAGCTACTGATGCGTGTGCGTAATTTGCTGGATGCTCATTTGGCTCATCGATTAGTGCACGGGCAGAAAGCAACGTTGGAACGCATGGTGCAGCACCGTACGGATGCTCTGTACCAGGCACGGATACAGGTTGTGCATTGTCTTGGTCGTGCCGCGGAATACCGCGACAACGAAACGGGACTGCACATTGTCCGAATGAGTCTGTATTCGGCACTGCTGGCCAAGAGCATGGGATGGTCTGACAGCGAGTGTGAGCTATTGCTGCACGCCAGCCCGATGCACGATGTCGGCAAGATTGGTATTCCGGATTCGATTCTGCTCAAGGCCGGCAAGTTTGAACCCGAAGAATGGGAGGTGATGAAAACCCACGCGGCGATTGGTGCGGAAATTCTGGAACATGGAGATTCAGAGTTACTGTGCCTGGCACGTGTTATCGCGTTAAGCCATCACGAAAAATGGGACGGTAGTGGCTACCCCAACGGGCTGGCGGGTGAAGCCATTCCTGAAGCAGGGCGTATCGTTGCGGTGGCCGATGTCTTCGATGCCTTGGCTTCAGCACGTCCCTATAAGAAAGCCTGGCCGGTGGAGGACGCGGCCGCGTACATCGGAGACAATGCCGGCAAGCACTTTGATCCGACAGTGGCCGAGCACTTTTATAAAAACTGGCCCGCTATTCTGGCGATTAATAACAGTCATATGGAGCCACAGGAGCCCTAGGCATTTGCGTTAACAGATTCGATTACGTGCGCCATTATTAATAACTAGAAGGGGTCTTCCATGCTCACTAATTTGCGGTTGAGAAGTAAGCTGTTGCTGCTAACGCTGGTGCCCATTTGTGCGCTGGCTTTTATCGTTTGCGCGATCGTCGTCCAGGCGTTGCAGACGCTGGCGGATCAACAAGAAACCCAGACCCGCGAGCGTCTGATTGAAGATCATCGCGTCGAAATAAAGCAATATGTAGAGTTGGCGATGAATGCCATCGCACCTATTTATGACCGGTCGGATAATAACGACATAACGGCGCGTGACGAGGCAGTCACCCTACTGAAACGTTTAAACTACGGTAAAAGTGGTTATTTCTGGGGATATGACAGTCATGCTGTACGTATTTTTCAAGGCAACACCAATGATAAAATTGGTCAAAGTTTCTATGAGTTCAAAGATCCCAATGGCGTGTATGCAATTCGCGAGTTGGTGAGTGCGGGGCGAGACAATAGTCACTATGTCAGCTACAGTTTTCTCTTGGGTGATAGCAATGTGTTAGTGCCGAAAGTGGGGTACTCCCTGTCCCTCCCCAAGTGGGACATGGTCATCGGCACGTCCGTCAATCTTGATGATGTAGAGGTGCAAGTAAAAGCCGCGCGCAGTAAATTTGATACCAGCTTTCACAACCTCTTGATGGTGATGATCGGCTCTGCGGTGGGTCTACTTGTCTTCATGGCGGTGCTGGCCGTCATGATGAGCAGCACCTTGCTCAAGCCACTGTTACGGATTAAACGCAATCTGGACGATATGGCTTCTGGCGAGGGCGATTTGACTCAGCGCTTGCTGGTGACAAGCCAGGATGAGCTGGGGGAACTGGCCAACTCCTTTAACCTGTTCGTTGCAAAGATTCATGTGTTGGTACAACAGGTCGCGGGCACTACCGGCAAACTCTCCACGCTCGTCACGGCCGTGACCAATCAGGCGCATCGTTCCGAGCAGGCGATCAGTGCTCAGCGCCATGAAACTGACCAGGTTGCCACTGCCATCAATGAAATGTCCGCAGCCGCCCATGAAGTTGCTCACAGCGCTCAGCAAGCTGCCGACGCAGCGAGCGAGACTGACAAGGAAGGGCAGACGGCCAAGCAAGTCGTGGATAAAAGTATCGCCCAAATCCATCAGTTGGTGACCGAGGTTCGAGGCTCCAGCGATACCATGGAAACATTACGTCAGGATGTGCAAAGCATCGTGAGCGTTCTGGACGTGATCCGTTCGATTGCCGAGCAGACCAATTTGTTGGCGCTCAACGCGGCGATCGAAGCGGCGCGAGCGGGTGAAGCGGGACGTGGCTTCGCGGTGGTTGCTGACGAAGTACGCGCCTTGGCAAGCAGGACCCAGCACAGCACGGGTGAAATCCAGGTAATGATTGATCGTTTGCAAACGGCCACCAGCAAAGCTGTTGCGGCCATGCAGCATGCCAGTCAGATGGGAGAGGACACTCAGGAGCACTCCAATCTTGCCGGTACGTCGCTGGACGCCATGGCTCATTTGATCACAACGATTAACTCGATGAATGCCCAAATTGCCAGTGCTGCGGAAGAGCAGACCGCAGTCGCTGAGGAGATCAATCGTAGCGTTCACCAGATAGCTGTCGCCGTGGACAGTGTCGCAATCGACGCTGTAGAAGGCGCGCAGACAGCCCGTGAGCTGAGTAGTCTGGGTGCTCAACTGCAAGGGTTGGTGGGGCAGTTCAAAGTTTAAGCAAGGGGTGCAACAACACGCGGCCAGTTATCGTGGCGAGCCCCATCACCTGCTGCCTGGAGCAGAGTTGATGGGGCTCGCCGCGACTTGCTGTTCGCCTTAATGGCTCTGGGCTTTTTGCAGTGCCTGGGTCGTTAGAGAAATGCATTCTCGCGCGCCTTCATCGTTGTTCCTGGCGAGGGCTGCTTCGGCTCTATGGATGGTGGTCTCGACATCGCCCTTCAGTTGCTCGTTCAATTGGGGATTGCTCACCAGAGCGTCTCTGACTTTTTGCAGGTTTATCTGGCACAGGCTGCTTTCGTTCCCGGCAAACACCGGGGCCACCAATAGTGCAGTGGTAAGGAACAATCCAGTCATTACTACGCGCTTCATGGACATCTCCTTGAGCATGGGGGCTCGGCGGACGCGGCGTAATCTGCGCGGGTCGCCGGGATTGGATACAGGCTCTGATCCATTGGACCGAAGCGCATCGATTATAGCGATACGCAATTATTTCCGCTTGAACTCAATCCCTACCAGTTTGCCATCTATGAATTTAAGGTATCGGTAACCGTTCATAGAAAACGTCACGACGTGGTCGTTCGAATGCAGGCAATGCGGTAGACGCAGCGTCGTGCGTCGCTGAGTAGATGCTCTTCCCGGATAACCGTCGCGCCCTGTCCGGCGATTTCCTGAAACAGCTGCAACTCGGAACGGCAGAAGCCTTGGCATGTGCGGGCGGCTGCACAAATCGGGCAGTGGTCTTCAACCAGCAACCAATCCTTGCCGTCGCGCTCGACGCGCGCCATATATCCTTCCTGTGTGCGAATCATCGCTAACTGCTCCAGTCGCTCCTGCAAGGAGTCGCCAGTACAGACTTGTTGATAGCTCGCTCGCGCTTCCACTTCGCGTTGCGCAATCAAGCGATCCAGACCTTCGTCCCCAAAAATCTGGCGCACCGAACCAATCAACTGCACGGTCAATTGGGCATGCGTATCAGGGAAGCGGCCGTTACCGGCCTCGGTGAGCACCCAGTTCTGGTGGGGGCGACCGACGCCGGATGCTGCTTCCAGTCGACCTTCGATCAAGCCCGCTGCTACCAGCTTTTGCACCTGCTGACGCGCCGCCTCGGCAGTCATGTCCAGGGCTTTGGCAATGGCTGCGTTTGAAACGGAGCCCTTGGTTTTGATGAAGAACAGGATGCGATCCGACGTTGGCAGTGAATCCGACATATCAAAGCTTTCACTTGTGTAATTCAATGTAGCCACCTAATATCCAAGCCAATGCTTGGATATTAGGCGTTGGTTGTCCACTTGTCGAGGGAATGAGAATGCACACAGATTCACTGACTGTCACCGCTTGGGGTGACTTGCTGCGAGGCAGAAATGGTGTGCTGGCGCTGGCACTGATGGGGGGCGTGGCGCTGCATGCGATCAACGTACACATTGTCACTACGGTGTTGCCATCAGTGGTGCAGGACATTGGAGGACTCGACTGGTACGCCTGGAACACCACGCTCTTCGTGGTGGCCTCCATTGTCGGTGCGGCGCTGTCTGTCTGGCTGCTGGCGGTGTTGGGTCAACGGGGAGCCTGTGTTACGGCGCTGGCGGTGTTCTCCGTGGGGTCGGCCGGTTGCGCACTCGCCACTTCAATGCCCTGGATGCTGGCAGGTCGCAGCGTGCAGGGTCTTGGTGGCGGCACCTTGGCTGCGCTCAGTTATGCGTTGATTCGGGTCGTGTTCGAGCCGCGGCTATGGCCACGGGCTGTGGCACTGGTCTCTGGTATGTGGGGGGTGGCCACGCTATGCGGACCGGCATTGGGCGGGCTGTTCGCCGAGTCGGGACATTGGCGCTGGGCGTTCTGGACGCTGTTGCCGGTGGCGCTGTTGCAAGGGATGCTGGTGATCGGGCAATTGCGCCCGATGGGTGAGCGGGAATCCTCCGTGGATAGCACGCCTCGCATTCCTTTCATGCAGATCGGGCTGCTGGCAACCTCCGTGCTGGCCATCGCTGCGGGCAGCTTGTCGGCGGCCCTGATTTGGCAGTGCTTTGGTATCGTCGCGGGTCTGGCCTTGGGTATGAGTGCCGTCGTGTGTGATCGGTGTGCCACGGTGCGCTTGCTGCCTGTCGGCGCGACCGCTATCGGCACGCCGCTGGGCGCCGTCTATGCGAGCGTGGCCCTGCTGTTGATCGGTACCACGACGGAAATCTTCGTGCCCTATTTCCTGCAGAAACTGCAGGGTCTGACACCGCTGGCGGCAGGCTATCTGACTGCGGCGATGGCGGCTGGCTGGAGCATGGCGTCGCTGTTTTCGTCAGGCCACGGCGGTGTTACTGCAGCGCGTCTATTGCGCGCCGGTCCAATGCTTTGTGCCGCCAGCTTACTGGTGCTGGCAATACTGATGCCGGCGGTCGACGACCTGCCTGCAGGTATACGCACACTTTTCTGCGGTCTGGCGCTGGCCGGTTTGGGTGCGGGGGTCGGCATTTGCTGGCCTCATCTGCTGACCCGCGTTTTGACCCTGGCGCCACCCGGTGAAGGCGGCATGGCGTCTGCCGCAATCACCACGGTTCAACTGTACGGCATGGCCATGGGCGCGGCTGTCGCAGGATTGGTTGCGAATGCGGCAGGGCTCGGCGGGCAGGACGGCATCGCGGGCACGCAGTCGGCTGCCGTGTGGTTGTTTGCCAGTTTCGCTTTGGCACCGGTGTTGGCCATGCTGCTGGCTCGTCGGATAGGTTAGCGCGTCGACAGGCATGGAAGGTTCGAGCCTGTGCCGCGACTGAAAAATGGGGGCTAAAATCGGCCCCCGAAAATACAGACTAAGACCGGCAAGTCTAAAAAACCGGTTTGAAAGTGGGCAAGGTGTGTACGGGTGAATTGTTCAGCGTCGCCCCTAAGTGTTTTTTATTTTGAAACGGTTTAATACACGTTGCATCACTGACGCTCGCTCCGAAAGATCTTTGGCAGCCAAAGCGCACTCGTGTGAGTTGGATTGGTTTTGCTGGGTCACTTCATCGATCTGCTCAAGGCCGATACTGGCCTGCCGCAGACCGGAAGCCTGCTCGCTCGACGCCTGGTAAATCAGCGACACCAGACTGGACACCGCGCTGGTGCCGCTGACGATATTTTTCAGCGACTCGGCGGTGCGCCCCGCGATAATCATGCCGCGCTGAGTCTTGGTGGAGGAGTCGGCAATCAGCGCCGCTGTTTGCTGGGCCGCCTCAGCGCTACGTGCTGCCAGGCTGCGCACCTCATCGGCCACCACGGCAAAACCGCGTCCAAGTTCTCCGGCTCTGGCGGCTTCGATCGCCGCATTCAATGCCAATAGATTGGTTTGTGCAGCGATGTTGTCGATAGTTGTGATGATCGCAGTGATGTCTTTGCCTGAGTTGTCGATCTCGGCCATGGCGGCGATCAACTCACTCATCAGTTTGTCGCTTTCGCCTGCGTCGGCCCGTGAAGCCTGGGATTGCTCATCGGCTTTTTTGGCGTTGGCGGCGTTGTCTGTGGTCTGCGCCGCCATCTGCGTCATCACGGCGCTGATCTCGGTAATGGACGATGCGGAATTGGACGCGCCATCGGACAACGACTGGCTCAAGTCGGTGACCTGTGAGGAGCTGCCGGTAATCCGGGTCGCACTGACCTGTACTTCGGAAATCAGGTTGTTGAGATTGCTGACCATTTTCTCCAATGACTTGCCCAAGGTATCGTGCGGGGACGACAGCCTGACTTCCAGATCCAGGTCCCCTTCGGAAATACGTTCGGCCACCCGAACCTGGCGCTGCAGGCTTTCCGACATTTCGTTCAAGGCAGAAGACAGATGTCCCACTTCATCCTCGGATTGCTGAACCAGCCGACGCGAGAAATCCCCCAGGCTGATGTTGGCGGCCAGTGCTGCGGCCTCGCGGATCGGCCCAACGATTTTCGCCGCGGCAAACCACAGCGCCACCAGGGCCAGCAGCGAAATGGCCAACCCCACTGACACCTGCCAGACACTGCTGTTGGCACTGCGCGATTGCAGCTCTTGCTCAAGGGCAATCGCCTGACTCATGACCACCGCTTTGGGCAGCCGAATCAGGACCGCCCAGGGTTTGCCCGTGCGTCCCAGCTGGATCGGCATCAGCACTTCGATGTCCTGAGTCTCCTTGTTGAGCTGGCCGTCACCGCGACCGCTCTGGATATCGCCCAAGGTCTTTTCCCAGCTCTTGGGTAACAGCGACTTGATGGACTGGCCGATAAGTTCCGTGCGTTGACTGTCTGCAACCACCAACCCCTGGTTACTCAATATCGACACCGAGCCTTTGCCGCCATACAGGTCTGCGGACATCTGCTCGCTGAGCTTCTGAATGAAGGCAATGTCGAAGTCGGCGCCGACCACACCGTAGAATTTGCCATTGGCCACGATCGGCACCGACAGGGTGGTCAGCCAGACATTCTTGCCCTGCACCACATAAGGGATCGGGTCCAGCACGCTCTCCTTTAGGGTGTCGCGAGGGCCGGAGTACCAGCCGCCCTTGGGCACACCATTGGGGTGACGTTCCTGGGAGTCATACTCGACCAGCGGCTGCACCGCGACATGGCCGTCGGAACTGCGTGTCCAGTAAGGTGTGAAGCGGCCGGTCAGGGGGTTGTTACCCTCTTGCCCATTGCGAAAAGCCTGATCCTGCCCGTCCAGCGCATCAGGCTCCCAGCATGAATAGGTACCGTTAAAGTCAGGATTATCCTTGAGGACACTGAGCAATACGTTATTGATCTGCTCTCGCCCGAGTGAAAGCGGGCTTTGCAAGGTCTTGCTGGCAGCAAAGGTATTGGCCATGGTCCGTGCCGAATCCAATGCATTTTGCAACTTGGCCTGAATGGCGTTAGCCCTGGACTCGGCAAGGTTCTGCACTTCACGGATGGTCGACGTTTCAATAAGTGCCGACACTTCGCTCGCGACGAATTGGTCATTGGCCCTGGAAGAAAAAAGCCCGTATACAACCAGGCTTGCCGACGAAACAAGCAGGCATATACCTGCGGTGGTGCAAATCCTGGCTTGCAGTGATGTGAATTTCATGGTTTCCCCAGCTCGCTTTTGTTGTGACTAACGTCAAAGATGAAAGTGCCGAATGCACTTGCTCGCCCTGGCAGATAACGCTCAATCATTTGCTGCTTACACCCGACCTCCGGCGAAAGAGAAACACTCAGCGCAGGCGGTTCGCAGCGTGGCAGCTAAGTAGTCAGGGTCCATTGACTTTAGTTTTACGGTGTTGGGAAATTTGATAAATAAGCATTGCCCGAATACGCTCTACACCCTGTCCAGGCAGATCGCCGGAAAGACATTATTTAATAACATGTAAAAAGATTGTGAAAGCATTATCTGTATCGCTAGTTATCTTTTGCTGCAACCTTGTATCGATTCAGATTAATACGGGAATGTTAGTCAGCTAACCTATAGGGGGCTCGGTTTTTAGTATTAGTGAGGTCTTGTACTTTGGTGCAGGTCTAACGTTTTATCATGAACAGGCGGGGTCTGAATAAACGGCGACTTTTCGACGAAAGTTAAGGTTCGAATGCAGTTGGGTGATTATTAAATCTGTACTTAAGTACGGTATTCGCTTGTTCGAAGTTGCGCTCTGTCCTCCCCTTGGGATTCTCTGAATAATGGTTGTCATTTCGACTGGCGGCGCGGTGACAATGAAATAGCCGATAGATACGTCATTTCCCCCCACGGGCATCAAACCCTCAGCGCGCCCTTTGTGCAGTTTCGTGCGCTGATGGGATAACGCGGTGCTTCAATGGACTGCTGGTTTTTTACCTCGGACCTATGCTCAGGCTCCAGTCAATCACGGGCATTCCAGTGATTCCCGCGGATCAGTTGAGCGTGAAAGTGAGAGTGAAATGAGCGCCTATCTACATTGCCTGTCGCATACACCATTGATGGGACATGTGGACCCTGCTGCCGCTGTTCTGGATGAGGTTGCCAGCGTTGTCGAGGCGGCCCGGCAGCGCATCGCGGCCTTCAACCCGGAACTGGTCATTTTGTTCAGTGCGGATCACTACAACGGTTTTTTCTACGACGTGATGCCGTCGTTCTGCATTGGCATGGTCGCCCATGCCATCGGTGATTTTGGCACTCTGGCCGGACCGCTTGCTGTCCCCCAGGCGTTGGCGGAGAGCTGTGCTGAATCAGTTCTGTGTGACGGTGTTGATGTCGCTGTGTCGTACCGAATGCAGCTTGATCATGGTTTTGCTCAGCCGCTAGAGATGTTGTTTGGTGGCTTGCAGGAAGTGCCGGTGATCCCGGTCTTCATCAACTCGGTGGCAACCCCGCTGCCAAGTTTTCAACGTGCCCGGCTGTTGGGCGAAGCCTTGGGCCGGTGGGCGCAATCACTCAATAAACGCGTGCTGTTTCTGGGCTCGGGCGGACTGTCTCATCAGCCTCCGGTTCCGGAGCTGGCGAAGGTTGAGGGGTTAATGGCCGATCGGCTCAAAGGCAGTGGCCGCTATCTGCCGGCCGATGAGCGCGTTGCTCGTACGCAGCGAGTGATCCTTGCGGCACAGCGTTTCGTAGAGGACCCGACTTCGCTGCACCCGCTCAATCCCGAGTGGGATCAGGGTTTTCTTACGTTGCTTGAGCAAGGTCGGCTGAGTGAGTTGGACGCTATGACCAATGCCGAGCTGTCGGTCCTGGCCGGCAAGTCTTCCCATGAAATCAAAACCTGGGTTGCCGCCTTCGCGGCCCTGGCGTGCTTCGGCCCGTATCAGGCGAGCGACCGTTATTATCGTCCTGTTCCAGAGTGGATCGCCGGGTTTGGCTCGCTGAGCGCCAAGCCCGTTGTCCACGTCTGAGAACCATTCAGAGAGTACCCCATGAGTCAGTACAGCGAAGGTGAAACCAGTCGCTTTGCCATGATCAACGACGAAGGCCTGAGCCTGAATATTCACTATCACGACTGTGGTGATGGGCAGGAGGTGGTGGTCATGCTGCATGGATCCGGACCTGGAGCCAGCGGCTGGTCGAATTTCAGTCGTAACGTCGAGCCTCTGGTGCGGGCTGGCTACCGAGTGTTGCTGATGGACTGCCCCGGCTGGAGCAAGAGTGACACTATTGTTTGCACCGGGTCACGTTCAGCGCTCAACGCGCGGGTGCTCAAAGGGCTGCTGGACAAGTTGGGTGTGTCGCGTGCTCATTTGATCGGCAACTCCATGGGTGGGCACAGTGTGGTGGCTTTCACTCTGGCTTATCCCGAGCAGGTCGGCCGTCTAGTGCTGATGGGCGGTGGTACGGGGGGAGCCAGCCCATTCGTGCCGATGCCGACCGAGGGCATCAAGTTGTTGCAGAAGGTTTACCGTGAACCGACCCTGGCCAACTTGCAGCAGATGATGGACGTCTTTGTCCATGACAGCGGTGACCTGACACCCGAACTGGTGACGGGACGCCTGGAAAATATTCTGCAGCACCGCTACCACCTGGAGAGCTTCACCAGGAGTCTGGACTTGAACCCGCGTCAGTTCCCCGATGTGTCCATGCATTTGGGTGAGATCCGCGCACCGACCCTGATTATCTGGGGGCGTAACGACCGTTTCGTGCCGATGGACACCGGGCTGCGCCTAGTCGCCGGTATCCCCAACAGCGAATTGCACCTGTTCAACAACTGCGGTCACTGGGTGCAGTGGGAGCATGCCGAGCGCTTCAATCGCTTGGTGTTGGACTTCCTCTCTAGCTGAGGATGATGAGCACTTTACCTGGCCGTTGCCCAAGATGAATGGCAGGCGAACAGCCTCAACTACACCTCGGGCACCACCGTGGCGCACACCTCAACAGGCGTGGCAACTGGCTGCCAATCGGTAATTTCAGCGCTGGTGGGATAACGGCGTAACTCACGGGATCGCTGACCCGCTGGCGTATTCCTAACATCATCCCGACAACTAAGCGCGAGGTGAATATGAGCGTGACCCAACAAACCCTGGAGCAACTGGCTGGTGCCTTGCGCGATGCCGAACGCACGGGTGAGGCGATTGCCCCGTTGCGTGAGCGGATCGGTGAAGACTCTGGTGAGGCGGCCTACGCTATTCAGCGCCTGAACGTCGCCCATGCAGTGGCCGCAGGTCGGCGTGTGGTGGGGCGAAAAATCGGCCTGACCAACCCCAAAGTACAGGTTCAACTGGGAGTTAATCAGCCGGACTTCGGCACCTTGTTTGCCGACATGTGCTATGGCGACAACGAAACCGTATCTATTGGCGCTGTACTGCAGCCGAAGATCGAGGCGGAAATTGCCTTTATTCTGGACAAGGCTCTACCACGTGCCGACACCACTTTTGCCGATGTGCTCGATGCCGCCGCCTGGGTACTGCCCGCGTTGGAGATTGTAGGTTCCCGAGTGCAGGACTGGAACATTCGCTTTGTCGACACCGTTGCCGACAACGCCTCCAGCGGTTGCTTTGTATTAGGTGGCCCGGCCGTGCGCCTGGCAGGCGTCGATCTGCGCAAAGCAGTGATGAACATGACCCGCAACGGTGAGCTGGCCTCCAGTGGCAGTGGGGCCGAATGCCTGGGGCATCCGCTTAATGCCGCAGTGTGGCTGGCCCGTACCATGGCGAGTCTGGGCGAGCCGTTGCAAGCCGGCGACATCATCCTCACTGGCGCCCTCGGGCCGATGGTGGGGGTCAGCGCGGGTGATCGTTTCGAGGCCGTGATCGAAGGTATAGGCCAGGTCGCAGTCAACTTTTCGGCCGAGTGATCGGCAGGCTCAACGTTAAGAGCACATCACCATGAAGAAACTCAAGGTTGCCATTATCGGCTCGGGAAACATTGGTACCGACCTGATGATCAAGATTATGCGCCACGGCAAGCGCTTGGAAATGGCCGCGATGGTCGGCATCGATCCCAACTCCGATGGTCTGGCACGTGCTGCGCGTCTGGGGATTGCCACGACCCACCAAGGTGTAGTCGGGTTGACCCAAATGGACGAGTTCAAGGACATTGACTTTGTCTTCGATGCCACCTCCGCCTCGGCCCACGTGAAGAACGACGCAATCCTGCGTTCGATAAAACCAGGCATTCGCCTGATCGACCTGACGCCAGCGGCCATTGGTCCGTATTGCGTGCCAGTGGTCAACGGCGCTGAGCATGTCGACAAGCTCAACGTGAACATGGTCACCTGTGGTGGCCAAGCGACCATTCCGATGGTGGCGGCCGTCTCCCGCGTGGCCAAGGTGCATTACGCCGAAATTATCGCCTCCATTGCCTCGAAATCCGCCGGCCCAGGAACCCGTGCCAATATCGACGAGTTCACCGAAACCACCAGCAAGGCCATCGAAGTGATCGGCGGTGCCGCCAAGGGTAAGGCGATCATCATCATGAATCCGGCCGAGCCGCCGCTGATCATGCGCGACACCGTGTTCGTGCTGTCCGAGGCTGCTGATCAGGCGGCCGTGCAAGCCTCCATCCTGGCGATGGAACAGGCAGTCAACGCTTACGTACCGGGTTACCGTCTTAAGCAGCAGGTGCAGTTCGACGTGATCCCCGAAGACGCGCCGCTGAACATTCCGGGCCTGGGCCAGTTCTCGGGTCTGAAGACTTCCATCTTCCTGGAAGTCGAAGGGGCTGCCCACTATCTGCCGGCGTATGCGGGCAACCTCGACATCATGACCTCCGCCGGCATGGCTACGGCCGAGCGCATGGCTGAAAGAATGCTGAGCGGTGAGGCCTGAGGACATGAGCATGACAGACAAGAAACTTTATATTTCCGATGTGACCCTGCGCGATGGCAGTCACGCCATTCGTCATCAGTACTCAATCCAGAACGTGCAGGACATCGCTCGCGCACTGGATCAAGCCAATGTCGATGCTATTGAAGTCACTCACGGCGACGGGCTGCAGGGTTCGAGCTTCAACTACGGCTTCGGCGCCCACAGCGACCTGGAATGGATCGAAGCGGCGGCGGACGTGATCGAAAACGCCAGAATTACCGTGCTGTTGATTCCCGGCATTGGCACTGTGCACGACCTCAAGGAAGCCTACAAAGCCGGCGCGCGTTCAGTACGTGTAGCCACGCACTGCACCGAGGCGGATGTCTCCAGGCAACATATCGAATTTGCCCGGGAACTGGGCATGGACACTGTGGGCTTTCTGATGATGAGCCACATGATCGAGCCTGAGCAGTTGGCCGCTCAAGGCAAGCTGATGGAGTCCTACGGCGCGCAATGCATCTATATGGCTGACTCCGGTGGCGCGATGAACATGCAGGATATTCGTGCCCGCATGCGTGCCTTCAAGGCCACGTTAAATCCCGAGACTCAAACCGGCATGCACGCCCACCACAACCTCAGCCTCGGTGTGGCCAACTCCATCACTGCGGTGGAGGAGGGTTGCGACCGCATTGACGCAAGTCTGGCGGGCATGGGGGCGGGTGCTGGTAATGCACCGCTGGAAGTTTTCATCGCCGCTGCCGAGCGTCTGGGCTGGAATCACGGCACCGACCTGTACCGTCTGATGGACGCCGCCGATGATTTGGTGCGTCCGTTGCAGGACCGCCCGGTGCGGGTCGATCGCGAAACCCTGGCGTTGGGCTATGCCGGTGTGTACTCCAGCTTTCTGCGTCATGCCGAAGTGGTGGCCGCGAAGTACGGCCTGAAAACCCTCGACATCCTTGTTGAGTTGGGACGTCGACGCATGGTCGGTGGTCAGGAAGACATGATCGTTGATGTCGCTCTGGATCTTCTCAAGCAGCGTGCTTGATCCCTAGCTCCTTTATGCCGTGCCTGTCACGGCTTTTTTTTGCGAAGAAACTTCATAGGCACTCGCAGTGGTTCAGCCCCGGCCGAGAAGAGGTGTCCCGATGCTGTCCAACTTGTCGATGACGAAAAAGCTTTTACTAACGGTCCTGCCCATCACGCTGTTGATTTACGTGGCCACCGTGTTGCTGGTCTATCAGTCGAGCAAAGGTTCCACCGAAAAGCTTGCCGAAGTGGCTGTGGAGGCGATTGCTCAGCGCCAGGCGACGGATATCAGCGGCTATTTCAATGCTTCGCTGTACTCGGCGCGTAACACCGCCCAACTGTTGGGCTATGAGTTGATCGACGGCCAGTTGCAGGATCGACGCATCGCTGACCAAATGATCGAATCCTTGCTTCGCAGCACGCCTCAGGCCACTGCCATCTGGTGGGTGCCGAGTGGCTCGTCGCAAGATCAGGCGGTGCTCTGGCTGCGCGACGGCCAAACGCTCAACCCTGGTTTGGATGATCAGCGCCAGGCCCTGCTCAGCGCCCTCGGGCAGAACGCTGGCGAGCGGGAAAGTGTGATCCCGCTGCTGCACCTGAGCAGCGCCGGTGGTGACAGGGTGGTGATCGCCGTGCTGGTTCCGGTGCGTGACAATGGTCGGGTAGTTGGCAGCTTTGGCATCGGCCTGGATGCGGCACAGTTGCAGAAGCGGGTTGCCGAACTGCGTCCGCTGGAGGTCGGACTGGCGGTGTTGATTGCCCATGATACTACCCTGGTTGCCCACCCGGACCCGAGCAGGGTGGGTCGCACGCAAGCTGAAAGCGAGGGTGACTTCCTGGGTGATCATCTTAAAGTCGTCACCGACGCGGTACGTGGCGGCGTCGCAATGACGCTGCGTTTTATCTCGCCGGCGATGGCCGAAGAGGTGTTTATGCTGGTGACGCCGGTGACTATCGGGGATACCGGTACGCCGTGGTCGCTGGGGCTCGCTTTTCCCAGTTCGGCGCTGCTCGGAGGGGTCAAGGCGCTGGCCTTGCAGCTTATTCTGCTCGGTGGATTTGCCGCATTGGCGTTGGGCGCTACCGTGCTTCTGCTGGGGCGTGCCTTGTCGCGGCCGCTGGAAGCCGTGGTGCAGGCCATCCAGCAGCTGGCATCCGGTGAGGCTGACCTGTGCTTGCGCCTGCCGGCCAGGGGCGATGATGAACTGGCGACGCTGGCACGCGAGTTCAATCACTTTCTCAGTGCAATGGCTGATCTGGTGTTGGAGATCAAGGGCACCAGTCTCGCGCTGCAGAAAACCTCCTCCGAGTTGCAGGAAGAGAGCTGCGCGTCTGGACTGACGGTGGATGCACAGCGCGATGAAGTGGGGCAGTTGGCGACCGCTATGCAGCAGATGGCGGCGACTATCGAGGAGGTTGCCGGCAACGCCGGGCAGGCGGCTCAGGCCAGCGGCGAGGGCGATCAGGCCGTCGCACGGGGGCAAGCCACGGTGTCCAGCCTGGTGGAGGCGATCAACCTGGATGCGCAAACCCTCGAGCACGTTTCCGGCTTGGCCACGCAGCTGGATGAGGCCAGCCAGTCGATTGGCACCATCGTTGCGGTGATCAGCAATATTGCCGATCAGACCAACTTGCTGGCGCTCAACGCGGCCATCGAGTCTGCGCGAGCTGGCGAGCAAGGCCGCGGTTTTGCCGTGGTGGCGGGCGAAGTACGGGCATTGGCGCAGCGTACCCACATCTCAACCGAGCAAGTGAACCGCAGCGTCAATTTGATTCAGGCGCGCACACGCACGGTGGTCGACATCATCGTTCAGAGCCGTAGCGCCTCGCAGGCCAATGTCGTCAGCGCGCGAGAGGCCAGCGATGCCTTGCAGACGCTGTCGCAGGTGATCGGCCATATGCGTCATATGAGTCAGCAGATCGCCACGGCCACCGAAGAGCAGGCGACCACCAGTGAGCTCCTGTCGCGCAGCCTGGTGAGTATCGCCGACTCGGCTGAAAGTGCTTCGCAGAGCGCTCGCCTGGTCAATCAGCGCAGTGGGGATCTGGATAAAAGCGCCACACGGCTCAACGCTTTGGTCAGTCGTTTCAAACTCTGAATCCGCCCGGTGGTGCGGTGTTTCACACCGCCGTGGCCGCTCTCGTAATCATATTCAAGCTATTGATTTAAAACGAAAAAATAAATAAATACGAGCGGCTTTTAATGGCGCTCGTACGCCCCTGTGCAGCGATGAAAATTGACTCGGATCATTAACTTGCACTGGGCGGATAAGCCAAGCAGTAGACGGATAGTCCGTGGGGGCATGGACACCTAATGTAACCGCTAGCTTCGTTATCAGCTTCCGGATAGCGATTTACGTATGGATCAGTCCCATGTCGAACCTTTCTACCAGTGAACACATCCTCACGCAGGTTCCTGCGTCGCACATCGGTGCGCGTCTGCTGAAGCTCATCATGATGCTTCTTCCGTGGACCATCATCGCCGCGCTGTTGGGGGCTGGGCTCTTTATCCGTCCACAGCCGGTGGGCGGTACTGTCGCTGCGTCCGCACTTGAGCGTCGCGATCAGTTCTATGGACTGGCAGAGCTGCCGGGGGGAGTCGTACTGGCCAGTGGTTCCTACGGCAAGATCCTGTCGATCAGCCGGGATGGCCAGATCCGCCGCTTGAGCACTCCAACCCGCAACACCCTGCAGGACATAGCCGTCTGGGATGCCGAGCATGCCGTGGCGGTAGGTAATGACGGGGTAGTCCTGTTCAGTCTTGACGGTGGGCTGCACTGGAATCAGGCGGCCGATGTACCGCGCTCGGCAACCGCCAACAAGCTCAACCGTGTTCGCATCGGTGCCGGGGGACTGGCCATCGCCACTGGCGAGATGGGGGCGGTGTTGATCAGTCGCGACTTTGGCCGCAGCTGGCAGCGTCTGCGTGATGAGGAAGATGTGGCGTGGAACGACGTAGCAATTCTTGGCAGCGGCCAACTGGTGTTGGTGGGCGAGTTCGGGCGCGTGCTGCTCGGCAACCTAGAGACCGGGGAATGGCGAGGGGTTGAGTCGCCACTGTCCAGCTCGCTGATGGCGTTGACGTTTCGTGATGCGCAGCACGGCATGGCCGTCGGCCTGGAGGGCGCCGTCATGGAAACTCGCGACGGTGGGCAGCACTGGGAAGTGATAGACGTCGGTCTGCGCGATCACCTGTTTGATGTGGCCTGGCTGCAGGAGCAGGGCGTTTGGTTTGTCACCGGTGCTCTGGGGCGTTGGGCCAGTGGCGATGCCAAGGATTGGCAATCCGGGACCCTCGATGCACAGAACCTGTCCTGGCATGTACGGGCGCTGCCCGTGGCCGACGGCATTTGGCTGGCGGGTGCCGACATCGGTCGCTGGCACGGCAAGGTCTGGTCCCTGCTGAAGCCCTGAACCCCTAGTTGCCTAATCCAAGCGAGAGCATTCCATGATCGAACGTATAGCCGAGTTCTGCATCCGGCGCGGTGCCTGGGTTGCCAGTGGCCTGTTGTGTATGACTTTGGTGTTGGGTTGGTTCGCCCTGCACATTGAGGTTCGCACTGTATTTGAAGACATGCTGCCGTCACGGCACGAATACGTGCAGACACACGAGAAGTTCAAAGACACATTCGGCGGCTCAAACATAGTCACCATCATGTTTGAGGTCGATGAGGGCGATATTTTCCAGACTCCGGTATTGGAAAAAGTCCGTGAAGTGACGTTGGGGCTGCGTGAAGTCTCGGCGGTCAACCCGTACCAGATCACCTCACTGGCCTCGAAGAAACTCAAGGAAGTGCGGGCGTCCACTGCCGGTATCGAAAGCCTGCCGCTGATGTGGCCGGATCTGCCAGCCAACGCCGACGCCATGGCCGCGCTCAAGCAGGCTGTGCTGCGCAACCCGTTGGTCTACGGGCCTTATGTGTCCAAGGATATGCAGGCGACGCTGATCACGGTCGACTTCATCGACGATCAGGTCAACTACAGCAAAGTGTTCCAGGAGATTCGCACCCTGATTGCCAGCGTCGATGATGGCAAGGTGCATATCCGCGTGGTCGGCGACCCAATGCTTTATGGCTGGGTGGGCCACTACCTTTCGGAAACTTTCCTGCTGGTCGGCATAGCTCTGCTGGTCACTCTGGTCATGCTGTTCGTCCTTCTGCGTACGTGGCGCGGGATGCTGTTGCCGCTGCTCGCCGGTGCCGTCAGTGCCTCTTGGGCATTGGGCATCTGCCACCTGCTGAACATCAGTTTCGAGCCACTGGTGATCGTGGTGGCGATGCTGATCACTTCGCGGGCCGTGTCGCACTCAGTGCAGATCGTCAACCGTTTCGATGATGAGTTGCAGCTTTTGCCTGCTAACGCGGACACGGCCAAAATCGCGGCTCGCGTAGCGTTGTCCGACTTGTTCAGGCCAGGCATGCTGGGGGTCATTGCTGATGCGGCGTGCATGGCGGTGGTCGCCCTGAGCCCGATTCCGATGCTGCAGAAACTCACTGTTCTTGCGGTGGTGTGGGTGCTGACCCTGACCGTCAGCGCCGTGATTCTGACCCCAGTGATGCTCTCGTTTATCCGCAGGCCGCACGGGATGGTGCATCCGCTCAACTGCATTCCAGTGCTGAGTAAGGTGCTTGACCTGGCGACCCGCGTGAGCTTGTCACGCGCTCGTTACGTGGTGTTGGCCAGCACCTTCGTGGTGGTGGTGTGTGCTGGTCTTTATTCGCTGAACCTGAAAATCGGTGACGCCAATCCTGGTTCACCGATTCTCTGGCCGCAATCGGAATACAACGTCGATTCGGCGGCAATCAACAAGCGCTTCGAAGGCGTGGACCGTATGTTTGTGGTGCTGGGTGAAGACGGTAACCAAGGGCTGATGAAGAGCAACGAAGCCCTGCACGCGATGAACAGCTTTCAGCGTTTTATCGAGGCACAGCCTGAGATCGGCGGCTCGATTTCGCTGGCCGATGTGCTGCCACAAGTTAATGTCAGCCTGCGCGAAGGTAACCCGCGTTATCTGGAGTTGGGCGATACCAGCGCGATCAACGGCAGCCTGGTTGCCATGCTCGACTCGGTATCCGAGCCAGGAGATATCTCGCGCTTTGCTGACGAGCAGTATGCCAACGGCGCCGTAACCCTGATGTTCCGGGACCGTCAGGGCGAGACCATCCGCACCGCCATGGCTCGGATCAAGGAGTTCATCGCGCAAAACCCGCTTGCCCAGGGCCAGTGGCACCTGGCCGGTGGCCTGATCGGAGTCATGGCAGCGGTCAACGAAATCATCCTCGCCAGCCAGATCGAAGCCATTGCGCTGGCCCTGATGGTGCTGGCTCTGATCTGCACTGTGGTGTACCGCTCCTCGATGGCCGGCATGGTGTTCATGGTGCCGGTGATCATTTCCAACATGCTGACCTTCGCCTTTATGACCTGGAAGGGGATCGGCATGAGCATCAATACCGTACCGGTCGCGGCCTTGGGGATTGGGCTTGGTGTGGATTACGCCTTCTACATCGCCGATCGCATCAAGGAAGAAATCGCCATCGGCAAAAGCGCCGAGGAGGCCGTGCGTATTTCTCTGCACTCGTCCGGTATGGGCGTGATCGTGACCGCCAGCGTGCTGATCCTGGCCACCCTGTTGTGGTGGGCTTCGTCGCTGCGCTTCCAGGCTGAGATGGGCCTGCTGATGGCGATCTGGCTAAGCGCTTCAGCATTCTCCGCGCTGTTCGTCATGCCTTCGCTGATCTACGTGTTCCGCCCTCACTTCATATTTGGTGAGCACAAACAGACGCCAGTCGCCAGTCAGCCGAACGCAAGGATTGAGCTGGGTTGAGGCGAAAAACAATAACAAGAGCACTCATTCAATCGCTGCCATCACTTATTGGGGAGTACATCCATGAGCAAACTGATCCGGGGCATGCAACCGCTTACCTCGTTCAACAGCATCGCGACGGCTATCGCACTGGGCGTGGTTGCCACTCCAGCGCTCGCTGACGATACCTTCACTTACGACGGTTACCTGCGCCAGGAAATGTCGTGGAACATGAAGAACTGGGAAGACACCCCTGGTTATAACGACCGCGGCAAGCTGTCGATGATGCGCAGTACTGCGCGCCTGAACTTGCAGTGGAAACCCAGCGACGACTTATCTTTCGTCGCCAAGTTGCGCGGGGTGCGGGAGGTAGAGACCAGCTTCCTCAAGCACCTGGAGAAAATGGGCGCCAATAACTATCACGAGGCTGACGGTCGCGGTGATATCACCGACCTCTACGACAAAACCGAAATCCGTGAGCTGTACGTGGATTTGCCACTGGGCGAACGCACCAGGCTGCGCTTCGGTAAACAGCAGATTGCCTGGGGCGAGACTGATTTCTTTGCTGCCAACGACCTGGTGCACGGCTTCGACGATACCTGGCGCTCGTTTTTGGAGCCTGCCAACGAAGAGTTGCGAAAAACCAACATCATGGCCAAGTTCAACATCGATGTGCCGGAGTACAACGGCGGCGTTGAACTGTTTGTGCGTCCGGGTTGGGACCGCAAGAATGACATCGGTACCGAAATCGACATCTACGGTGGTCGCTGGTCGAGTCAGCCATATGCGGGCGTGGATTTTCGCAATATCGACCCGTACAACTACAAAAGCAGTGAAGGCAGTGTAAATGACGTAACCGGTGGTATTCGTTGGAGCGGCCTCTACGGTGATACAAATTACTCGTTGTCGTACCTGAAAACTTACTACAACGCGCCGATTCTAAACCCTTCGAACAACCTGGCGTTGTTCGGTATGCCAGGGGTTCCCTCCGGCGCGACCTCAACGGGCACTGACCAGACACTTGGTCTGGCCGGTGAAATCATCTACCCGCTTGTTGATATCTTCGGCTTCACCGCCAGCCGTTACTCTGATTTGGCTGATGCGGTGTTCAGTACCGAGGTGGCCTATATCAAGGATGCGCCGTATCAGTTTGAAGCCAAGACCCCGACCATGCTTAGCCAGTACATCGCGCCAGGCTTCGATGGCTATACCAAGAAGGATGTCGTTGCGCTGATGCTGCGCATGGACAAGAACATCGCCGCCACCCAAACCTGGCTGGGCACTGAAAAACCCATGTTTTTCTCCGTGCAGCTGTTCGACAAGTGGGTGCAGAACTTCGATAAAAACGACCAACTGCTGTACAGCGTGGGCTGGGGTGGCAAGGTCAAGGAACATTCGGCCATGGGGACCACGATCTTTGACCTGAGCTACGCAAACGGGCGTGTTCGACCACAGCTGGTTCTCGGTGCCGACCTGAGCAACGGTGGTGGTTTTGCGGTGCCGTCAGTGACCTTTGAGCTGTCCAGCAAAGTTCGCTGGAAAGTTGAATACGACGCTTTCTGGGATAACGGGTCTCACGATTCCAAGAACTGTCAGCCGGGCAATCTGGCGACGTGTGACACCACCACCCTGTTTGGCTACTTCCATAACCGCGATCAGCTGTACACCAGCCTGACCTACCTCTTTTAAGTCCAATCGGAGATTACATGATGGCTATGTTTTGTCATGCTCTACGCACCCCGTTTCTGGCGGGCCTGATCACTGCCATCGGCAGCCTGGCTAGCCTGACCATGGCTGCCGAGGTACCGGTGGGCATGGTTATATCGGCTGCCAACCTCGACCAGATCAAGGGCAATACCTTCGAAGGTCACACCATCGCCAGTCTGTTGACCGAGAGGATGGAATGGCGCATCCGCAACGATGGCTGGAAACTGCCGCTGGCCGCTTCCAAGGAAGTACCGCTGGACCCCCGCTGGGTCAAAGCGTCCAATGCCAACGCAGGCAAGACCTCTATCAACCGGCAGGAATGCCGTATCGACGGTTGGGGGGCAGGCGCACCGTTCCCGAACATAGACATGAAGGACCCTGAGGCGGCCGAGAAGATCGTCTGGAACTGGCACTTGGGTCAACTGGTAGGCGATGTCTCGCAAGTACCGGGTTACACCCAAGTACTGATCGATGGCAAGAAAGGCGTACATGCCGAGCCGGTGGCTGAGTTCACCCGTTACGCCATGAAGGGGCGCCTGACGGGTGGCAGCACTGTTGAAGGTGATGGCAGTGAGCGCGGTCGTCAGCTGCTGTACTTCAAGTCTCCGTCCGATATGAAGGGGCTGGGCACTTACACCGTGATGTATGACTCGGCGAAAGTGAACAGCGTGTGGGCCTATATCCCGGCTGTTCGCCGCGTGCGCCAGCTGTCTGGAGGAGCCTGGATGGACCCGGTGGGTTCATCCGACCAGTTGCAGGATGATCTGGAAATCTTCAACGCCCGTCCATGCTGGTACCCGGAATACAAACTACTGGGTAAGCGCAGCATTCTGGCGGTGACCGCGAGCAAGACCGGAACCGATATCTGGAACAAGGAAGGTAAAACGTTTGCCGAACGTTATCCGATTCTGCAGAACGAGCCACCTTACTGGAACATGAACGGCAACAACTACGAAGTGCGTGAAGTCTACGTCATCGAAGCCATTACTCCGTCCATCCACCCCTACAGCAAAAAGGTGCTCTACATCGATGTGAAATACCCGCGTATTCACTACGGTGAGGCCTACAACCGCAAGGGCGAGTTCTGGAAGTTTATGGAGTTTCACTCCTATGCCAACGTCACCGATGGCGATATCCGTACCACCGCAGGGGCGGTCATTGATTACCAGCGCAACCACGCGACTGTCTCGCTGATCGACACCTCCAGTTGGCGTACCAACTTCGTCGCCAAGCCTACCGACTTTTCGTTACAGGCATTGCAGGGCGCGGGTCATTAACGCCTGACGGTCCATCTTTATGTGCGTCCGTTGCCCGGACCCTTAGTGGTTCGGGTAATGGATGAAGCCCCGGTTCAGTACTAACAGAACAATAATAAAGCGGTCGCCCCGGCCTTGCGCCGTTTCTGCGACCTGAGGAGTGTTGTGTGTCGTTGATGCAAGCAGCCCGTCTTCACGAAATAGGCGGTCGATTTATTGTCGACCATATCCCTGTCCCCACTCCCGGCCCTCACGATGTGCTGATCAAGGTCGCGGCCAGTGGGATCATTCCTAACCTGAAAAACGTCACCACCCATTTCCCTGAGTGGTATCCCTTTTTGCCGTTGCCCGAGCTGCCAGCCATTTTTGGCCTGGACTCGGCCGGTACGGTGGCGGCGGTCGGGTCCGCAGTCACTGTGTTCAAACCTGGAGATCGGGTCTACGTCAATCCGGGCATCGGTTGTGGCGAGTGTCGCTGGTGCCGTGAAGGTGAAACGCCGCGTTGCCAGGCCTATACCTTCATGGGTTACTTCGGCTTTGGGCCAGGCTCGCAGCAGGTATTCAAGCGTTATCCCTACGCCGGTTATGGCCAATACATGACGGCCCATGGCAACAACCTGGTGCGTCTGCCTGAGTGTCTGAGCTTTGCCCTCGCCACCCGTTTTGGTTATCTGGGTACGGCTTATTCGGCAATCCGCAAGGCGGCCCTGCGCCCTTCGCAGAGCGTTCTTATTCTTGGCGCAAGCGGAACCCTCGGCGTCGGTGCGACCCTTCTTGCCCTGGCATTCGGTGCTGCGCGGGTCGTGGTAGTCGCCCGCGATGCTGACGCCCTGAAACGGCTCAAGGCCCTTGATCCTGGGCGTGTCGTCCCGGTGCTGATAGGGGACGGCGTGATTCATGAACAAGTGCTGGCGCAGGTGCCGGGCGGCGTTGATGTGATGCTCGATACTCTGGGTGCCAAGGCTCCCGCGCACTTGTCGGTGGATGCCATGCAGGCAGTCGGCCGTGGCGGCCGGATTGTACAGATTGGTGGCGTGGCCGGTCCTATCCCGATTGATCCGCACCCCTTTATGTGTGCGCAACTGCAATACATTGGCTCACTGTGGTTCACCACCGCAGAGGCAGAGGAAATGGCCCGCATGGTCGAGTCCGGTATCCTCGATCTGTCGCTGCTCGAGTCGCACGCTTATCCGCTGGAGCGCCTAAATGACGCGCTGGATGATATCCAGACTCAGGGTAATGGCTTCAGCAATTTCCACATCGCCCACCAATAATCGAGTGCTGGCGGCGGCACAGCGGTGCGCGTCGCCCAGCCACAGTGGAGAACCCCATGATGCGTGCACAACGTGTAGTGACCGGGCATGACGCCCAGGGTCGTTCCTGCATAGTCAGTTCCGGTCCGGTTGCAGGCGATGAGTCCTTCACCCATATCCCGGGTTTTAGTGCAGCCCTGTTCTGGAAGACCGATGCGCAACCGCAAGTCGGTGGCGGGGCGCCAGATCCCTTGAGCCATGTGACCTCGGTGTTGCCTGTTGTGGCGGGCACCAGCGTCATGCTGGTGAGCTTCCCGCCGGAATCGACCGAGGTGCCGGTGGATGCCGATCCACTGGCCGCAGATGAGATGAATGCACGCGTTCCGGGTCTGGCGCAGACCTTTGAAGCTGATGCGCCGGGCTTTCACCGCACCGATACCATTGATTACGGCGTCATTGTCGACGGCGAGTTGACTTTGCTACTTGATGACGGGGAAAGCGCCTTGCTCAAAGCCGGTGACGTGGTTGTGCAAATGGGTACTCGACACGCCTGGCGTAACACCGGTAACAGTCCTGCACGGGTGATGTTCGTCATGGTCGGTGCCACGCGTCGTTGATGTTATCTCCGGTCATTTTCAAGGAGGAGCTGTGAGGGTTGGCCAATTGTCCAAGCGGCCAATAAGCACTTGATTCGAGTGGGTTATTTGCAGGGGGGGCCGCGGATAGCGTGACGTTCTAAAGTGGGTGTCTCATCGGTCGTTTTAAATACCTATTTTTGAGCGGTCAGGCACGTTAAATGCTTGGTTCAGGGGGTAGTTATCCATACCTGAGCCAGGTGATACCAAATGGTGAGGCGCGCAGGGTTTTTGCGAGGTGATTGCCTCGTTCCTTGCGGTGATTGCACCTCGCTGCGCACTGAAACTGTGCGTATTTGCTCTGGGATGGTGGCAAGAGGTTCAGCCAGCGACTGCGATAACAAGAATGATCTGCGGCACGTACTGTGGATCTTATAAATCGTGTGATATCGCGATCTGGATGCCTGGCCAGGTCGTAGGGGGTTGTACATGGAACAGCTTAGTTTCCGTCCGGTCACTGCTCCTGAGGCTGTACTGGCGCGTTACGAAATTTGTCGAACCCGTGACCTTGAGGAGGCCCGCCAATGCGGAGAAAAAATATTCTGCGAAAACCACCTCTGTAATCTGGATTCAAAAAGCTCGCTAAACGCCAGCATTTTTTACCGTCGGGCGGGTGGTATCGGTATTGGCCGAATGAGTTACGGAGGTGCGTTGACCATCAAACCGGGGGTACTCGATACCTTTGCCTTGATCCAGATGCCGATTCGCGGTGAGGAGCAGATTCAGCTAGGCGAACAGAAAGTGCTGTGCAACCCAAGCATGGGCACGGTGATCAACGCCCACACGAAATCACTGATCAACCACCGTCCCAACACAGAAAAACTGATCATCCGTATTGAACGCAGCTTGATCGAGCAGCATTGCCAGCAGTTGCTGGGCCGCACCCTGGCCAAAAACATTGAATTTGAGTCTGCCATCCCGATCGCTACCGAATCGGGCGCACGCTGGTTGCGTATGGTGAGCTGGGTGTATGACTGCCTTTCGCTGGATGACGAGCTCTCGCCTTTGATGTCTGCCCAATTGGAAAGTGGCCTGGTTCACATGCTACTGACCAATCAACCACACAACTATTCGGCGGAGATTTTGGCCGACGTCCCCTCGCTTGCGCCTTCGTTCGTCAAGCGTGTCGAACGCTACATCGAGGACCACGCGCACGAACCGATTACCATCGTCGACATGGCTGAACACGCTGGCGTCAGCAGTCGTTCGTTGTTCACGGGATTTCGGCGTTACCGCGATACATCACCCATGCTGTACCTCAAGGAAATACGTCTGCGTCGTGTCCATGAAGAGCTGCTGCGGCTGAGTTCGGGCGGCGAAACGGTAACAGCGGTCGCCTTCCGCTGGGGGTTCAATCACCTAGGGCACTTCACCACTGATTACAAACGTCGCTTCGGCGAAAGCCCTTCTGCAACCCTGGCGCGCTGAGCGCGCCGTCATATCTGCAGGCCTTGCATCTTTTTGCGCTGGAAGGATAAGCGAAACGGTATCGGGATCGTCAGCCCTCCTGGAGGTTCTTAGGATGACTGCAACAGCGCCGCACGGGGCGGCGCCGATCCTGTTAGCAAGGGAATCAGTATGTCCGAGCAACCTATCATTCGTCGGCGCATCGTCAAAACGGGTATCAGCGATGCCCGTGTCAACAACTCCAAAACACAAAGCCAATACCAACCTTACAAAGATGCGGCCTGGGGCTTTATCAATCACTGGTATCCAGCCCTGTTCACCCATGAACTGGCCGAGGACCAGGTTGAAGGTATCCAGATTTGTGGCGTGCCAATTGTCCTGCGTCGCGTCAATGGCAAGGTCTATGCGCTCAAGGACCAGTGCTTACACCGTGGTGTGCGTCTTTCCGAAAAACCTATGTGCTTCACCAAGAGCACTATTTCTTGCTGGTACCACGGTTTTACCTTCGATCTGGAGAGTGGCACCCTGGTGACCATCGTCGCCAACCCGGACGACAAACTGATTGGCACCACCGGTCTCACTACTTACCCGGTGCAAGAAATCAACGGCATGATTTTCGTATTCGTGCGAGAAGACAGCTTCCCCAATGAAGATGTGCCGCCGCTGGCAGACGACTTGCCGTTCCGTTTCCCGGAAAATAGCGAAGCCTTCCCGCACCCGCTGTGGCCTGCCTCGCCGAGCGTACTGGATGAAAATGCCGTGGCTCTGGGCATGCACCGCACCGGCTACGGTAACTGGCGTATTGCATGTGAAAACGGCTTCGACAACGCTCACATCCTGGTGCACAAGGACAACACCATTGTTCACGCCATGGATTGGGTGCTACCGCTGGGCCTGTTGCCGGCCTCCGACGACTGCATTGCCGTGGTCGAAAATGAAACCGGACCTAAAGGTCTGATGCAATGGATGTTCACCGAGAAGTGGAAGCCGGTGCTGGAGAACGACCTTCTGGGGCTGAAAGTGGATGGCCTCAAAGGACGCTTCTACCGGACCTCCGTTGTTCTGCCGGGCGTGCTGATGGTGGAAAACTGGCCAAGCGAGCACATGACCCAGTACGAGTGGTATGTGCCGATTACCGACGACACCCACGAGTATTGGGAAATCCTTGTGCGAGTGTGCAACACCGATGAAGAGCGTGAGAAAAACCAGTATCGCTACGACCGCGTTTACAAGCCACTTTGCCTGCACGGTTTCAACGATTGCGATTTGTACGCCCGCGAAGCCATGCAGAATTTCTACACCGACGGTACCGGTTGGGACGATGAGCAACTGGTGGCGACCGATATCTCCCCGATCACTTGGCGCAAGCTGGCTTCGCGCTGGAATCGCGGTATCGCTAAACCGGGACGTGGTGTTGCTGGTTCGGTGAAGGATTCCAGCCTGATCTTCAAGGACACCGCCGACGGTCATCGCCCAGGCTACAAAGTCCGTCAGATCGAGGACTGAGGTGACCGAGCCAGCGTTTTTCACCAAGCGCTGGCTCACTTTTTGGTGGAGCCCCCTATGCCCAAGTTAACCCCTCCAGTCAGTCAGTTTGTGTCGGTCGATGGCGTTCGTCTGCATTATCAGGTCGTTGGCCAGGACACCCCTCGATTGCCGATCATATTTACCCATGGTGGTGGTCCGGGCAGCACAGCCTGGAGCAATTTCCGCCTGAGTGCTGAGACGTTCGCGACTCGGCACCGTTGCTACTTCCTCGATTTTGCCCAGTTCGGCCGCTCGGATATGGTTCCGGTTCACGGGCCTCTGTTAGGTTGGCATGCACGCAAATTGTTGGGTTTCATGGACGCTCTTGGCTTGGAGCGCGTGCATCTGATCAACCAGTCTCTTGGTGGCGCGGTGGCTTTGCGCCTGGCCGCGGACTCTCCGCAGCGCGTTGGCCGGTTGATCAGTATCGGCGCGCAGCCCGTCGATCGCGGTGTACTGCAGCCGCTGCCGCTGTTCAGCAAGCACGCCGCGACTTTGATGAGTGACTACTACCTCTCTGATGGGGGGCCGAGCATCAGCAAGATGCGTGTGCTGCTGGGACGTTATGAGCTACACAACGATGAGCTGCTGGACGACGAAAACCTGCGCCTGCGTTTCGAGGCCAGTGATAACGCCAGCTTTATCCAGCTGCTGCAAACCCCTGGTGCATTTGGCGAGTGGGAAAGTCTGCTGCCAGTGCTTGATCGGGTTCAGGCACCCACCTTGCTGTGCTGGGGCCTTCATGACTGGTTTGGCAGCGTCGATGTGCCGATGATGATGCTCAATCGCCTGCCCGACGCCCGTCTGCACGTATTCGGCAACGCTGCCCACCACCTGCAGAGCGAGTGCCCTGATGAGTTCAACCGCCTGGCCTTGAGCTTTATCGGAGCACACGAATGAACCTGCCAAGCGATCTGCATTACCTCGAGATGCACGAGCTGTCGCTGCTGATCCGCAGTCGCAAGCTGTCGCCGGTGGAGGTTACCGAGGCGCAGCTGGCCCGCATCGCCGAACTGGACCCAGGTCTGCACAGCTACGCCAGGGTCACCCCGGAGCTGGCCTTGCAGCAAGCGCGAGAAGCCGAGCAAGAGTTGGCTAATGGCACCTGCCGCAGCCCACTGCATGGCATTCCGGTGGCGTACAAGGATCTGTTCGACACGGCCGGTGTGGTGACCGCAGCAGGCATGCCCTTGCACGCTTCGCGTATCCCTGATCAGGATGCCACCGTTGTCTCCCGTTTACGTGAAGCCGGCGCGGTAATGCTGGGCAAGCTGCAAATGACTGAGGGTGCTTTCGCTATCCACCACCCGAACATAACCGCGCCGAACAACCCTTGGCACCCAGGGCATTGGACCGGTGCGTCGTCCAGCGGCTGCGGCGTAGCCACCGCTGCGGGACTGTGTTACGCCTCAATCGGTAGCGATTCCGGCGGCTCGATTCGCTTCCCCTGTGCCGCCAACGGCCTGACCGGGTTGAAGCCGACCTGGGGGCGAGTCAGCCGTCATGGTGCCTTTGAACTGGCCGCAAGCCTCGACCACGTGGGGCCAATTACCCGTAGTGCGCGTGATGCGCTGTTCCTGCTTTCTACTATCGCCGGCCATGACCTGCTTGATCCCACCTCCCAGCCCAGCGTGTGCCTGGAGGTTCCCGGGATCGATGACAGCTTTCGCGGGTTGCGCGTTGGCATTGACGAAAGTTGGCTCAGCGATGGCGTGGACCCGGTGATTCAGCAGGCGTTGCAGCAGATCATGGCGATGATCCATGCCGGTGGCGGTAAGTTGCTGAGCATTCGGATGCCCGACACCCGCGCCGTCAGCCAGAATTGGGAGGCACACTGCGGCGTACAGACCGCTGTGGCGCATGCCGATACCTACCCGCTGCACGCCAGCCAGTACGGCCCGGCGTTGCGGCGGCTGATCGACGGCGGGCGCGAGCTGAGCGGCATGGACTATCAGCGAATTTTGTTGGAAGCACAGCGATTCACCGGGCAGGTCGAGATGCTGTTGTATGAGCTGGACCTGCTGCTGGCTCCGGTGCAGCCCTATGCCGCGCCGACTCACGAGCAACTGTCCAGCCTGGCATTGGACCCTGAGGCCAACCGCCGCCTGATCCAGTTCACTGCACCCTTTAACGTCAGTGGCCACCCCTGTATCAGCCTGCCGATTGGCCTGACCGAAGGCGGTCTGCCGATGGGTGGTCAGTTCATCGGTCGTAAAGGGGGCGAAGCCACGCTGTGCCGCGCGGGTATGGCGGTGCAGCGGGTCAGCGATTGGCATCGGCTGCGGCCGCAGTGCCTAAAGTGAGGTTGCGTCGATGATTATGCCCGCTCCGTCTGTCCAGCCGCTGAACTGTTCGGATCAGCGCTACGCCATGGGCGTTCGCGAGGAGTGGGTATGAGCGAAGGCTTATCGATGTGACCCTCGCGACCGAGCGGCTTGAGTACCAGCACCTGCAGGCGCTGCGTTCGCACGATCTCGACGAGGTGCGCGATAGGGTGTCGTCGATGTTTTGCGAACATCAACTGCTGGTCAAGGGTGGGGAGCGGCTCAATTACCGCCACGCGCACCTGCGCACTGGACGGCTGAGTTTCAGCCAGATGAGCTACGGTGCCCAAGTGAGTGTAGCTCCCGGTAACTTGGGGGAGTTCTACCTCGTGCAGTTGCCGCTGGCTGGCAGCGACCTGCAGTGTATTGGCGGCCGTGAGCTTTACAGCAACCATCGCTACGGCTCCGTGCATGCGCCGCACGAAGTCCTGGAAATGAACTGGAGCCGTGACTGCCGTAAGTTGGTGGTGCGTTTCGATCGCGAGGCGCTGGAGCAGCACGCGGCCAGCATGTTCGGACGCAGCCTGTACAAGCCCTTGGAATTTCATCCCACCATGAGCCTGGATCACCCGGCCTGCGCTGCCTGGAGCAGCAGCGCGCAACATATCTTTGCCGAGATGCAACGCTCGCCGCAGTTATTTGACCTGCCTTTGATCCGTACCCAGTTCGAACAGACGTTGATGACGACGCTCCTGAGCTGGCAGCCGCACAGTTTACGTTGCGAGCTGGAGCAGACCATGCCGCGTCTGTTGCCTCGTCATGTCAAAGCTGCAGTCGATTACATGCAAGCTTACCCGGAACAGCCCATCACCATCGAGACCCTGGCGGCCGTCAGTGCAGTCAGCGGACGCACGCTGTTTGCCGGGTTTGAAAAGTTTCTCGGTTTGAGTCCCATGCGCTATCTGCGTGACATTCGTCTGGAGCGCGTGCGCCAAGATCTGCTCGACCCCGGGCAGCCGTACAGCGTCACCGAAATCGCCACACGCTGGGGTTTCTTCCAGCTTGGGCGACTGGCCGCCGAGTATCGTCGGCGTTACTCCGAGACACCCAGGGAAACGCTGGTTCGTTCGCGAGGGTAGGGGGCATGTCGGGCAGGGACCCTCTGCGTTAATTCCCGCACTTTATGCATACCCTCTGCGCAATGCGCATATTGCCTATGCCTGCACTGCTCCACATTGGCTGCACGGACTGCATCGCGTTGTCCGGACTACCACAATGGAGCGAAATCCCATGAGAACGATCACAATCGTCGGTGCCGGGCAGGCAGGTCTACAACTTGGTATTGGTTTGCTGCAACAAGGCTACACCGTCAACCTTATTTCCAACCGTACCGGTGAGCAAATCGCGGCGGGCAGGGTGCTGTCCAGTCAGTCAATGTATGACATGGCGCTGGGTTTTGAGCGTGAGCTGGGCCTGGCGCTGTGGGACGACATCTGCCCACCCACTGTGGGTGTGCACTTGCGTGCGGGTAACGGCGAAGGTCTGGGAGTGGACTGGCGGGCCCGTATGCAGGCGCCTGGTCAGTCGGTAGATCAGCGTATCAAGATGCCACGCTGGATGGACGAATTTCAAAGCCAGGGCGGCAACCTGATTATCGAAGAAGCCGGTCTGGCCGAACTTGAGCGTTATGCCGACAGCAGCGATCTGGTCATCGTGGCCAGTGGCAAAGGCGAGATCGGCAAGTTGTTTGAGCGTGACGCCGAACGCAGCGTGTTTGATCGTCCGCAGCGCACCATTTCATTGACCTACGTGCACGGGATGCTTCCACGTAGCGACTACAGCGCACTCAATATCAGCATCAATCCGGGCATTGGCGAATACGTCAATTTCCCCTGCATTACCCATACCGGCCCCGGCGATATCATCAACCTGGAATGTATCGAAGGTGGCCCGATGGATCGCTGGGGCGAGGTCAGCACCCCGGCCGAACACCTCGAACTGGCGGTGGAATTGATCCACGAATTCTTCCCCTGGGAGGCTCCGCGCTGTGAAAACCTGCGCCTGACCGACGAACTCGGCACGCTGGTAGGCCGCCTGACGCCCACTGTACGCAAGCCGATCGGTGTACTGCCCTCTGGGCGCACCGTACTCGGCATGGCCGACGTGCTGGTGCTCAACGACCCCATTACCGGACAGGGCTCAAACAACGCCAGCAAGTGCGCCAATGTGTACATGAAGGCCATTCTCGAACACAGCGAACTGAACTTTGACGACAACTGGAAGCAGGCAACCTTCGAAAGGTACTGGGACTATGCCCAGTGGGTAGCGCGCTTCACCAATACTCACCTGTTACCTCCACCGGAATCCATCATGCGGGTGTTCGCAGCCTGTGCGCAAAACCCGCAGATTGCCTCAACCGTGGCCAACGCATTCGACGATCCAAAGACCCTCCGGCCCTGGTACTACGATGTGCAGGAAGCCGAGCGCTTCATCGAAAGTTTTCCAGTGGCAGAGGGCGTCTGAGATGGGGGCTTTCATCTCTGGCCGCTGGCGTTTCTCCGGCATCGCTACAACGCTGCTTTTAGCGGGCGCACCCTGTCACTTTGCTCAGGCCACTCAGGGCACTTTCCCTCATGGTTACGGGGTTAAATCCGAGGGCATGGGCGGCGTGGTGCTGGCCCTGCCTCAGGACGCGCTGGTTGGCGCGTCGAACCCGGCCGGCATGGCTTGGGTCGGTGATCGAGTGGATGCCGGGGTCGCCTTTCTGAAGGTCGACAACGGCGTGGAGTTTGCCGGCAATACCATCAGCGGTAGCGCAGACAATGATCTGTACATCATTCCCCAGCTGGGTGTGAACCACATGCTCGATGAGGTCAGCAGTGTTGGCCTTTCGGTGGTGGGTAACGGTGTTGGCACGGACTATAGCCGTGAAAGCAACGTGGGCGGCCTGCAGAGTCCAGGCTCAACGCTCCAGCAGATGGTTGCGACCCTTAGCTATGCACGCAAGATTTCCGAGCGACACAGCCTAGGCGTGGGCCTGTTATTGATCCGACAGCAGCTTGATATCGACGGCACCAGCAGTATCGGCTTGCCGGAAGGGAGCGACGAGTCCTACGGCGGCGGTTTGCGCGTGGGCTATCTGGCGCGCATCACCGATGAGTTGAGCTTCGGTGCCAGCTATGCGACGCGTGGCTACATGTCAAAAATGAAGCATTTTGACAAGCTGTTGGCCGAGGGTGGAGGCCTCGATATGCCCTCCACCTATGGCGTCGGGCTGAGCTACAAACGCGGTGACTGGACGCTGGCTGCCGACCTGCAAAAAATTCTCTGGAGCGATGTGAAGGCTTATGGAAACCCCGGCGTAGGCCGTGCCACGGGGGCTCCGGGCGAGAGCGATGGTCCTGGTTTCGGCTGGCGCGACCAGACGGTGTACCGCGTGGGTGTGGCGTACGAAGCCACGCGTGATCTGACCCTGCGCGTGGGCTACAACGACGCGAACCAACTGCTCGATAGCCGCGACGGTTACCTCGGCACGCTGGCGCCCGCCGCCAACCATCGCCACGTCACGCTGGGTACCACCTACCGTCTGGGCGGCGGCAACGAGGTCTCGTTCGCCTATGCGCGATCGTTCATGGACAAGGTTAATGGCGATGGCCAGGGACCGGATGCAGTGAGCTCGCCTTACATGAGCCAACACTGGTTTTCGCTCAGCTACGGCCTGGCGTTCTAAGGGGGATGTTTGAATGATTGATACCACCGCTTTACGTCAGGCCCTCGGCCACTTTGCCACCGGCGTCACTGTCGTGACGACCCGGGATGTCCGGGGGGAGCCCATCGGTGTGACGGCCAGCAGCTTCAACACGGTTTCGCTGGACCCACCGCTGGTGCTCTGGAGTATCGGCCGCAACGCCTTGAGTTATCCGGTGTTCTCGGAGGCCGAACACTTCGCCATACATGTGCTGGGTGACGAGCAGGAGGCGTGGTCGAACCGTTTCGGGCGGGCATCAGAGGCCAAGTTCAGTGGCCTGGACGTCGGCGAAGGCGTTGGTGGTGTGCCGCTGCTGAGCGGCTGTCCAGCGCGTTTCGAGTGCCGTATCGAGCACCGCTATGAAGGCGGCGACCACCAGATTCTGGTCGGGCGAGTGCTGCGGATGGAGCTGGGGGCGGAGGATGCCCGTCCGCTGTTGTTCCATCGTGGGCGGTACGCCGGGCTGGACTCATTACCGAGGGGGTGACGCTATTCAGCCCTTTTCACGGCAGCCAGCGATGGCTGCCTTTTTTACAAGAAACTGCGCTCTTGGGATAACCGCGTAGCTCAAAGGAGCGCAGTCAGCTGCTGCTACTTCCTAATATCGAGAGCATGACCAGCCCCCTCCGGAGCGCTGGTGGTTTGCTACCACCACGCTCCAGCACGGCTTCGCCAGAACCACGCAATTCCCGTACTCCGGTGGAATCCTGTTTATGAATGAACCAGTGCATCAAGTCACCCTGAACTTCGCCGATGGCGTCACCCGCAGCTTCAGCGTCGCATCGAACAGCAATATTCTCGATGCCGCCATCGAAGCGCAAATGCCGGTGCTCTTCCAGTGCCGCTCCGGCAGTTGCTCAAGCTGCATCAGCACCCTGACAGAGGGCGAGGCGCTAACCCGCCCGGGTGCCAGCTCGACCTTGCTGGCCAGCGAGTTCGCTGCCGGCCAGCGCCTGCTATGTGTCTGCCAGGCCGAGTCCGATTGTACCTTCGACCTCGGCTACGGCAGTGAAGTTGGGTCCAGTGCGGCGCATGAAGTACACGCCTTTATCGACTCGGTCGAACGTATCGCCAGTAATGTGATGCGCGTGACTCTGGAATTGGCCGAAGGCGAATGGATGGAGTTCCGCCCGGGCCAGTTCATGCAAATTGTTGTGCCAGGCCTTGGCGTGTTGCGCAGCTACTCGCCGGCGAGTACCCAGCAGAGCTTGCCAAAGATGGAGTTCCTGATCCGCCTGATCCCCGGTGGGGCGATGTCCGAGTTTCTGGAGTCCGCGGCCGAGTCCGATCAGGTCTTGAACCTGAGCGGTCCTTACGGTGCGTTCTTCCTGCGTGAGGAGCACAAACGTGCGCCGCATATTTTCGTCGCGGGCGGCACTGGCCTGGCGCCGATCCTGTCAATGATCGACGCGCTGCGTCAGGGCAGCGGGCGCAAGCCACCGATGCTTCTGACCTTCGGCTGCGCGGTGCCCGAAGCGCTGTTCTCGCTTGAGGACATTGAGTTGCGTCAGCAATGGTTGCCGTCCCTCGAGACGCGCATCTGTGTCGATCGCGAAGCCACTGAAGGCCTGCATCAGGGCAGCCCAGTCAGCGCATTGCGAGAAGGTGACATCAATCATCCTGACGCCGTGGCTTACCTGTGCGGCCCGCAGCCCATGATCGACGCCGCCACCAAGCGCCTGATCGAGCTGGGCATGAAGTCGCAAAATATTTTTGCCGAACAGTTTGTCGCCAGTAATTGAGGAAGTGCGCATGAAACCTACGACTTCACTCCCGTTTTCTGCCCAGCAGGATCAGTGGTACGAGCAGGCCCGCGCCAGACTCAACCCGCGGCGTCTCAAGCAGCTTTTGTTTGATATCAGCAATATCCACAGCCCGACGGGTGCGACCCGTCAGGCCAGCGAGTTCATGAGTCGCCACCTGCAAGGCATCGGCATGAAGTCGCGCTACTACCCGATGAGCGACATTACGGGCAACGTGGTAGGTGAACGCCGTGGCAGTGGTGGTGGCGCAACCGTGTTGCTGTATGCGCCCATCGACACCCACCTGGACCGTACTCCCGGTGAGGAAATGCTCACCGGCGAAGGCCAGGAAGCCGACCTGCAACCCTTCGCGCAGATGGTCGATGACTGGGTGTTTGGACTCGGCTCATCGAACCCCAAGGCGATGATTGCGACCTTGACCGAAGTGGCCACCGCGCTGATTGAAGCGGAAGTACCGCTGCGGGGTGACTTGCTGCTGGGTATGGCCGACGGCGGTATGCCGGTGGACATCAGTGCGCGTCACGCGGGTATGTCCAATGGCGTGATTCATCTGCTCAATCGCGGCATGTACCCGGACTTCGCCATCATCATGAAGCCATGGAACTGGGTCTACCACGAGGAACCGGGCATGGCCTGGTTCAAGCTCAAGGTCTACGGCACTCTCGGCTATGCCGGTGTGCCGCACGACATTCCGGGTTTCCGCAGCTCCGTGGTGCCTTCAGCCACGGTTATCCAGGAGCTGCAGCAGTGGATTCTGGCTTATACCAAACGCAACACCAGCGGTGTCATCGAGCCACACGGCTGGATCAGCGGTGTACGCGGAGGCGATGTCGAACGCCCGGCGTTCCCGAGCGCGGTCACTGAAATCTTTTTCGACGTGCGTATTAATCCGCGCGTCAGTCCCGGTGACGTCAAGGCGCAGTTTGCTGAATTCGTCGACGACCTCAAGGTGCGCTTTCCTGCGCTGGATCTGGGCTGGGAAATGTACGGCTCGGTACCTGGCGGTACCACTGATCCGCAGAACTGGATCATCCAGTCATGCAAGCGGGGTTGGGAGTTCATTGAGCAACGTCCACATGGCATGCCCGACATGCTCGCCGGTCAAACGGATGGTGCAGCGCTACGCCGTTATGGCGTGCCGACCGCGCGTATCGGTTGGCCGTGGCCCGCGACCGGCGCACCGTTGCCGGTGGCCGAGGGTTTGGGCGGCATGGGCGCGACCTATGTCCCTGATCTGATGCCCTGCGCCGAGAAGATTCTCTACGCGTTGATCGACACCCTGACGCGTCCCCGCCACGAACTGGGCCTGTGAGCACGAGGAGCCAATGATGAAAAAGCGCATCAAGATGATTTTCCCGGTTCCGATGAGCGAGGCCACGCGTCCGCTGGTGGAATCTCAGCTGCCAGCTTCGCTGATGCGGCCCGACATTGACGTGAGCTTTGTAGGCGCGGGCCAGGTGATGACCCTGGCCGACAGCTATTACGACATGGCGCTGATGGAGCTGGCGGTGATCGAAGCCGGGATCAAGGCTGAGGAAGAAGGCTACGACGCGGTGTGCGTGAATACCGTCAGTGATTCAGGCCTGTCTGCGCTGCGTTCGCGCTTGTCGATCCCGGTACTGGCACCGGGTATCGCCGCGTTCCATACCGCCTGCATGCTCGGACAGAAGTTCAGCATCCTGACCATGTGGCCGCGTTGGTACCCGCTGTATCGCAAGACACTCAAGGAATACGGCTTGGAATCGCGTCTGGCCTCGATCCGCTCGATCGATGTGCGCCCCGACACTGAGGCGTTGCTGGAAGGTAAGGAGGAGGTGGTCTTCGCCAAACTACTGGAAGCGGGACGGCTTGCCATTGAGCAAGACGGTG
This sequence comes from Pseudomonas sp. 10C3, assembly GCF_036346185.1. Taxonomy (NCBI): domain Bacteria; kingdom Pseudomonadati; phylum Pseudomonadota; class Gammaproteobacteria; order Pseudomonadales; family Pseudomonadaceae; genus Pseudomonas; species Pseudomonas sp. 10C3. Next base: position 55,851 of record NZ_JASJVE010000021.1, read on the forward strand.
CCGATGTGATTGTGCTCGGCTCGACCACCATGCACCAGTCACATGCCTATCTCGCCCAACATCTGCCGGTGCCAGTGCTCAACCCCGGGCTGATTGCTTACAAGATGTGCGAAGTGCTGCTCGACCTGGGTCTGTGCCACAGCAAGGTCGCCTACCCAAGCCCGGAACAGAACAAGGACGCAGCCTTCAGTCGCTGAAGCCTGCGCCAAGGAGTGCTGACATGACAGTGTTTGAATCTGCAAAAGTTCACGTTTCGACCGATCTGACCATCGCCGAGGCGTCTGAGGCTTTTCGCAACGGCGTGCTGAGTAGCGTCGAGCTGGTCCAGGCGTGCCTGAAGCGTTCTGAGGAAGGCAAGTCGCTCAATGTGTATGTGACCCTCGACAGCGCGGGAGCTTTGCAGGCCGCCCAGGCCGCCGATACTGCACGCAAGGCGGGCGAGCCGCTTAAGCCGCTCAGTGGCATCCCAATTGTCATCAAGGACAACATACACGTCGCGGGGCTGCAGTGCACCGCAGGCTCGCCGGCTTTCGCAGGCTTTGTGCCGAGTGAAGATTCGCCCTGCGTGCAAAAACTGCGTGAAGCCGGGGCGATCATTCTCGGCAAGACCAACATGCATGAGCTGGCTTTCGGTGCCACGGGCTATAACGGTGCGTACAACACTGGCGTTGAGGTGGGCGTGCGCAATCCCTACGATGGCACGCGTATCGCTGGTGGCTCATCCTCTGGCAGCGCCGCAGCATTAGGTGCACGTATGGCCCTGGCGGCATTGGGCACCGACACCGGTGGCTCGATGCGCATTCCGCCAGCCCTCAATGGCTGCGCTTCGTTGCGCCCAAGCGCAGGGCGCTACTCCGACCGTGGTGTTATCCCGATTGCCCGCAGCCGCGACACGGTCGGACCGATGGCGCTGTGCATGGCCGACGTAGCGCTGCTCGATGGATTGATCACAGGTGAGTACGCAATGCCATCGGTGGTGCTGGGCGAGTTGCGCTTAGGCGTACCGAGCGAGTTTTGGGAAAACCTCGATGAGGACACCTATGAGCAAGCCGTGGCCGCAGCAGAAAAGCTGAGCGGCCACGGCGTGACCCTGGTGCCCATCAAAGATGCCGGCCTGCATGCACTGAACGAGCCGGTGGGTTTTCCCGTGGTGATCCATGAGGCCTACGACTGCATGGTCGACTACCTGCGCGACTACGGTCATGCCATGACCATCGAGCAGCTCGCCGAGAAAATTCACAGCCCCGATGTGCGCTGGATTTATGACCACTGGGTACTGCCACGCAAAATGCCGGTCGGCGATCAGTTGGTGGATGTTGCACCGGCTTATCAGGCTGCGCAGAACGGTGGCCGTCAGGCGCTGCTTGAGCGTTACCAGATGCTGTTTGAGCTGCACCAGCTCGACGCGCTGCTGTTTCCCACTACGGCAGTAGTGGCTCCATTGGCCAACGACGAGGTCAACCAGCCAAGCATCTTCGAGCGCCTGATCCAGAACACCGAGCCGGCCGCCAGCGCGGGTCTGCCGTGTATTCAGTTGCCGGTAGGGCTGGGTAGCCGAAGCGGTTTGCCTGTGGGCATGGAGTTGGACGGTCCACCCGGTTGCGACCGCCGCCTGCTGGCTATCGGTCAGATGCTGGAAGGCCTGTTTGGCCGAGTACCACGCGCTTGAACCGTGTGGTCCGAGAGGAGGCGTTATGAGTCAGGGCAGTCTATGGCGTGACAAGGTGGTGATTGTGACCGGGGGCGGCAGCGGGATAGGCCGCGATGTTTGCCTGGCGCTGGCACATGAAGGCGCACGCGTGGTGATTGGCAATCGCACTGCACAGACTGGTCAGGCGGTGCTCGAGAAAATCCTAGCTGACGGTGGTCAGGCGTTGTTCCGTGCCACGGATGTGTCCTGCGCGGCGGATTGCCAAGCCTTGGTAGCGCTGGCCATGAACACCTACGGCCGCCTCGATGGCGCATTCAATAATGCGGGTCTGCAGCGCGACTTCAACGCTGTGCATGAGACCCCGGTGGAAGACCTGTCCGAGGTCATCGACATCAACCTCAAGGGCGTGCTGTACATGATGAAGTATGAGGCGGCCGCGATGCTCAACGGCCATGGCGGCGCCATCGTTAACAACGCCTCGATCTTCGGCCTTAAGGCGATGTCCAGGACCGCCTATTACGTTGCCGCCAAGCACGGAGTTGTCGGGGCAACCCGCGCCGTAGCGCTGGATTACGCGACTCGCGGCATCCGCGTCAATGCCATCTGCCCCGGCCCGATCAAAACGCCAAGTTTCGACCGTGTCACCGGTGGCGACGAACACATGTATGACGAAGGCGTTCCCATGCACCGCATTGGCCGTCCCGAGGAAGTGACCACGGCGGTGCTATGGCTGCTGTCGGAACAATCTTCTTATGTAACGGGCACGACCCTCTCGGTAGATGGCGGCATGTCGGCCGAATGAATCGTCCTGATCAGCAACGGTCAAAGGAGAACAATAAATGATCAATGCTTTGAGCTACGTGGTGGTGCAAACCCCGCACCTCGACGCCTGGATAGAACAGGCCCGGCACCACATTGGCTTGCATGTCGACGTGGTCGAACCTGATGTCTGTGTGCGCTTGCGTGCAGATGAGAAGGTTCAGCGCTTGCTGGTCAGCGCCTGCAAGGGGGAGGCGACCATGGGCATGGGGTTCGGAGTGCTCGATGCCGCCGCTCTGGAGAGCACCCGGCAGGCCCTTGAGGATGCAGGTTATCCGACCACCGAGGGTACCGCTGAAGAGCTACGCCTGCGGGGTGTGGCGGGCATGGTGCACTTCACCGATCCAGACGGTCTGCGCCTGGAAGTTGCCTACGGTCTCGCCGATGCCACGACTCCGTTTGTACCGGGGCGCCCTCTGGGTGGCTTCCGTACCGGCGACATGGGCTTGGGGCATGTTGCATTGATCACCGCGCACTTCGATAAGCTCAGTCACCTGTACCGCAACGTATTGGGTTTCAAGGTGAGCGACCACACCCATGCCCCCTTTCGCGTCGAGTTCCTGCACTGCAATCCGCGCCATCACACCCTCGGTCTGGCACACACCGGTGGTCCGGCGAAGATCTACCACCTAATGCTCGAGTACAACGATTTCGACGACGTTGGGCGCGCCTACGACATGGCCCTGGTCAACCCCGAATGCATCGGGGTCACGCTGGGTCGTCATATCAATGACCACGTCACCTCCTTCTACTTGAAGAACCCGGACGGCTGGATGTTCGAGCTGGGTTGGGCCAGCCGCACCGTCGGCCCGGACTGGGAAGTCGAGGAGCTGCAAGGCATGAGTCTGTGGGGCCATGACCGCTCATGGCTGCCGGACGACAAGCGCGAAGAAGCGCGACAAATCCTCAAGCGTCTGGCCGATCAGGGCGTGCGTGCCCCAGTCGTGACCACTGCGCAAACCGCTAAGGCCAAACAATGACTGCACACTCTCAAGCCGCCTCGCCGGAAATTGCCAACCGTATTCAAATTGGCGAATGCACCCTCAACTATCACGACCAGGGCGAGGGCGACGTCATTCTGTTGATCCACGGCTCCGGACCAGGCGTGACCGGCTGGGCTAACTGGCGCGGGGTGATTCCAACCCTGTCGCAGCGGGCGCGGGTCATCGCTCCCGATATGCTCGGCTTCGGTTACACCCGTTGTCCGTCGGAGTGGAAACTGGACCCTGCCATTTGGGTGCAGTCGCTGATCGGCTTGCTCGATGCGCTGGACATCAAGCAAGTGTCCATTGTCGGCAACTCCTTCGGCGGTGCCATTGCCCTGGCGTTAGCCAAGGCCTATCCGCAGCGCGTACAGCGCTTGGTGCTAATGGGCGCTGCTGGCCTGTCGTTCCCGATTACCGACGGACTGGACAAGGTCTGGGGTTATCAGCCGTCGTTGCAGGCGATGCGCGGGCTGATGGAGGTGTTTGCCTACGACCATGGCCTGATAAACGACGACCTGGTCAGCATGCGCTATCAGGCGAGCATTCGCGACGACGTGCAAAGCCGTTTCGCCCAACTGTTCCCCGCCCCGCGCCAGCAAGGCGTGGAGATGCTTGCCCTGGCCGAAGATGATTTACGCGCGTTGCCACACCAAACGCTGCTGATCCACGGTCGTGACGACAAGGTCATTCCGCTGGAGTTGTCCGAGCGCATGTTGCGCCTGATTCCCCATTCCCAGATGCACGTGTTCGGCGAATGCGGGCACTGGGTTCAGATCGAAAAGGCCCAGGCCTTCAACCGCCTACTGGTCGACTTTCTGGTCGACCAATCGGCCAGTGCAGGAGCATGACCATGAATCGAGAAACTATTAAGGGCCGCTGGTCCATCCAATCCTGGGAGCAGCTGTACGACGATGGCCGGGTGGTGTGCCCAATGGGTACTGAGCTGGAAGGCTTTATTGAGTACAGCGACTTCGGCATGTTTTGCGTGGTGGCCAAGAAAGGCCGCGAGCTATTCCTGACAGGTGGCCAGTGGTCGGCCGAGGACGCCGAGAAGGCAGCTGCCTACAGCAGTTACCTGACTTACGCAGGTGACTTCGACGTTGCAGGCAACACGATCACCCACAAAGTGCGCTACAGCATCTTCCCCAATTGGGTCGGTGGCAACCAGCTCCGTACCGCCGAACTTAATGGCGATACCCTGTCGCTTACCGCACGTCTTGAAGAGGGAAGCAGCGAAGCCCGTACCGCGCGCTTGATGTGGACGCGTGCCACGGTTGTGCCAAGCTGATATATGTTCGGCGCGCAGCGTGTTTGCGTGCCGAATTTTCTGCTTCCGCCCATCCCAAAAGCCCACCAGATCATCTCTACCCCGGAGATCTTTCAGGAAAGCTACAAGACCACTTGTTGTCGGCATGACTCCGCGTAAGGATTGCTCTGCAGACTCATGGGCAAGCAGTTATCTAGCTTTGACCGTTTTTCTGCTTGGCTTGCGCAAGTGAGAGCTATGGGTAGGGGGAATACCAATGGGAATACCAAACCGCCTGAAACTCAAAAAATATGGAAAGCCCCCAAAAGCCTTGAAACTGCCGTATTCACTGAATTTCAGGCACAAAAAAAGACGTCCGTGGACGTCTTTTTTTGTGGATTTGGTGGGCCGGGGTAATCTGAACTGTTTGTGTAAACTACTGATTTAAAATAACAATATCGGTTTTGTTTTTATTGTGGAATACCATTTGGAATACCGTTTTTCCTGGCATAGCCCAGTCGATGGCCTACGACTAAACTGGTCTTATTATGGCCCTTGCCTCGATCGTGCAGGATTCGAACCTGCGACCCGCAGCAGATGCAGGCGCTGCGGGCACACGGCTGCTGAATTGATGCCGGGGCATTATGCCAGGCCGCTATGATTTCAATTGGACATTTATATCGAAGCGCTTTACGTGGGGGCATGTTCAGTTGCGTGCTATCGCATCGAGCTGATTTGGCTGTGTACTGACGTGTCAGTCCCTGGGCAAGCACTGGCGGACCAGCTCGTTGATATTTCTCGTGACTATCGCGCTGCTGTGGGCTGTGCGGCTCACAGAAATAGATAGCCACACCGGTCTTCAATCTCGGGTGGTGCTGATCATCTCGGCACGCTGGGTGCGCTTATCCAATGTGCCTGAGCGTGGCCTACGGACCATCTTGCCTTGGCGTAAGCAGATACAGCTCCTTTAAGCGAGATCGTAGATCGCAGTGAGGATCGTCTCGCGGCTGCCAATGAGCTTCTGCTTGATTAGCGACTTGGCTTTTCAGTCGTGGGAAAACATTTGGCGTGGTTTGGCGTTGGTCTCGGAGCACTGCGCAGTAAGGCTTTAAATCCTAAAGGTGAGCGGGGGAAGGGCATGTGAAGAATAGAGCATTGACTAGGATGCGTTATTCTCGGAGTGGCTGTGGCGATGGGTTAAGAGCCGTCTTTTAGTCGTTTCAGCATTTCTGGAATATAGAGATTTTTCTCGGTTTCCATTTTTAACAGTATGTCTAAAATTCTGGCGCGGCTTAACTCGTGATCGTCGGCAAATTTGTCTAGGCGTCTTATTGCTTTGTCTGAGAGGATAAAGTTGTATTGACCTTTGTCAGTTAAGCCTTGGCGATATTTTTGCTGGCTCCAGCTTTTTTTAATTTTGTCAATGTACAAAATTGTCTGGTGGTGATTGAATTTTGAGTGGTCGAAATAAATCAAGAGATCTTCGTAGTTTTCAATGGGAAGATACATCGACATTTCGATCGAAAGAAGTGTTTCTAGTTGAATGTTTTTATTTAACCACTTCCCTGCTAATAAGCATTTTTGGTTCTCATCTTCGAACCATTTAAATTGCTTGTCTCCCTTTTTGTGGTCGGTCCAGTCGTGCTTTAGAGTATGTAAAAGTGCTTCTTTTTGTAGGCGGCTGACATCCCATACGTCAATGCGTGCAATTAATAAGGCTGCGTCAGGCAAGTATGATAGGCATAGGTCAAACTGTTGATCTATATAGTTTTTGGTTTTTGAGTTTAGCCATATTATTTGTCGTTTTCCTTCGTCTATCCAATCAAAGTATTTTGCTGGAAGAAACTCTTCGCTTTTTCTCTTACTAATGAACTCGGCAAGATCGGGGTCGTTGGACATGATGCTCGCCATTTCGGCCCGCGCTCCCGGCTGATCTATATGGCCGAGTGATTGCTTGTGACGATTTACTAGTCGATGCCACAACCAAATATCATATCTACGGCCGTAGTTTGTTTGATTAAGTATGTATGCTAAATCATAGTCGGAATTTATTGCCATGTCGCCTCCATTCTCTAGAGGTTTTCTATATCATTTTTTGAATGGTTTTGGAAGTGTTTATTTGTGTTTTAATTGGTTTTGTAGCGGTTCTCTAGTAGATAATTTTTATGATAATCCTCAGTTGTAATGGGTTTTGTATAGGTTTAGCGAACGGTATGGCACGAAGGAGCGCGGATCTTAAGGGGGAAGCATTAGAGCGGCATGCTCAGTTTGAAGTCGTGCTATGTACGTATCAATTGCCGGCTTGTCCGCCAAAACGGTCGATTAATCCTTAGGGGCTCCTGCGCGTAGACAGGTCGAAGTGCATCCGGATTAGGGTGGAAAGGCTAGAGGCGGTAGGTGAGGCTGGTTAAGTTTTACCGCGCTGACCATGCTTTGAATGAATAAGAAAAGCCTGATGCATTAGAGCTGTTCACAGCCAGGGCAGTCATCGACTTGACTGGCCTATCTCAATCAGCCATTTACGAATCCATATCGAAGGATGTTATTCAATCCGATACCGTTGGCCGGCGGGCGTACAGGATGACTGGAGAGTCAGAAATAGGGAGGTTAAAAGAACGTGGCTGTGAACTGGAAAGTCGCTATCGGTAGTCTTGGTGGCAAGAGATTCAATGGTTTTTTACCAGAGCGTTAATTCTCTTAGCTCTGATGTGTTATGGGTTATTTTCGTAGGTGTTTCAGTGGCGTAGATGTGGGCGTGTTTTCGGTATTGGTAATATGCTTTATATGCATATCTATTTATGAAAGGCTCTAGTATCTATTTCTAGTGTGCCAATAGTCTACGCTTTTTTGTGTTATTGCTTCTTGTTAGGTTAACTGACTTTAAGTGCTGACTGTCGTCAGTATATGGCGATGTGCGAAGGGTGCAGGGTGATTGCTTAACGTGCCGCAGTCATAGTGCTCGGTCTGCTAGGAAGTAAAAATGCACTGGATGTGCTCATGGTATGAACCCACATACCTGGAGCACCAACATGATGCGTCATCCTAAGAATACTAACCTTATCCTCCACAGAGATACGACATATCAAGGCTTGGCTGTGCAGGGGGGAAAAGGTCCTTTCATCAGTCAATACCTGGACCGCCTCTACCGGACGATGGAGCGAGCGCTCACCCAATATCCCCGCGTGTTTACATTCAGGGTTGATCTACGACTTCCTAATGATACTCGGCTACCTGATTACGTTTTTACCAACGAAGTGATCGATCGTTTCATTGAGTCGTTCAAGGCCAAGATTAAGCATAACCGTGGTCAAGCTCGACAGCTGAACAAGTACGCTCATGATAGCAAGGTCCGCTACGTGTGGGCACGGGAGCTGGGGCAGCATGGTAAGCCTCACTATCACTTGGCAATCCTGCTCAACCGAGATGCCTTCACGGCCTTGGGTAAGTTTGAGGTCGGCAGGGACAACATGTTCAATCGCCTCGTAGAGGCTTGGGCCAGCTCCTTGGCGTTATCTGTAGAAGCTGTCAAAGGATTGGTCGAGATTCCTACTAATCCGTCCTATCACCTGAATCGTGGTGAGCCGGAAGGGCAGGCTGCGTTCTTCCACCGTGCGAGCTACCTATGCAAGTCCGCGACGAAAGCCTTTGGTGATGGCAGTCATGGTTTTGGGTGCAGCAGGAGCTGAGTGCTGCAGATGGTGTACGCGAGTGTTCATCGTGTCGTTGACTGCCTTGGTGCGAGCCAAAGGCGGTCTATCGGCCAGTGCGTGCCTATGACTGGCAGCTATATCTGTTCGGCCAGTCACAGGCCGCCATGACGGCTCACGGGCAAATGATTCGAAAGGATGATTAATCACTTGTCGAACTGGAGCACGCCGCGGGCTGGAAGGTTAAACCAGTATTTCTCTACCAGCCCCTCAATCCTCTGGACGCATAAGAGGATCCAGTTCATGAGAATCATTCGCCTACAAGACGTTAAATATTCCACCGGCCTAGGTCGGTCCACAATCTACAAGTACATCAGCGAGGGGAGCTTTCCGAAGCCAGTGTCATTGGGCGATAGGGCTGTCGGCTGGGTTGAAAGTGAAGTGATAGGTTGGGTCATGGCCAGAATTGAGGCGCGAGATGTTCACGAGTCTCTCACGGCGTGATCAACTGATTGGCTAAGATTCTTTTCGCGGGTCAGGGCCATCGCGCTGGCTCTGATTTGCTCAAGCAGTTAAGGTTCGGCTATTCGTAATAAAGCATTGCAGAGAAGCTATTGGTAGCCAGTCATTTGCTGGCTAAGCCTTCGTGCAATCCCCCTAGACAAGGATTCTCCCGCGTGAACCAGCAAAACCTAGCCGACTTCATTTGGAGCGTGGCCGATGTGCTGCGTGGCGATTTCAAGCAGTCGGAGTTCGGGCGCATCATCTTGCCGTTCACCGTGCTACGCCGTTTGGAGTGTGTGCTGGAGCCAACCCGTGACAAGGTACGCAGTCAGTATCAGGCCATGCAGGCCAGCGGTGTGGACATGGACCTGATTCTACCTGCAAGTGCTGGCGCCACCTTCTATAACGTCTCCCAGTTCGCCCTAGCCAGTGTCGGTTCCACCAGCACCCGCGCGAACCTGGAGGACTACATTGCCAAGTTTTCCGCCAACGCCCGTCAGGTGTTCGAGCACTTCGCCTTCGATGGTTGGCTGGAGAAACTGGAGAAAGCCAATCTGCTGTACCTGGTGACGCAGAAGTTCGCCAGTATCGACTTGCACCCTAACGTCGTCAGCAACCACGAAATGGGCTTGGTGTTTGAACACTTGATCCGCAAGTTTGCAGAGTCGGCCAATGACACCGCCGGGGAGTTTTTTACCCCGCGTGATGTGGTGCGCCTGGCCACCACCCTGATCTTCGCACCTGACCATCAGGCCCTGAATGGCGATGGTGTGGTGCGCACCATTTACGACTGCGCCGCCGGTACGGGTGGCTTTCTGTCGTCAGCCATCGAGCAGGTTATCGAGTGGAATCCCAACGCTCGCTTGGTCCCCTATGCTCAGGAATTGAATCCCGAGACTTACGCCATCTCGGTGGCAGACAAATTGATTCAGGGTTATGACACCAAGAACATCAAGCTTGGCAACACCCTGTCCAACGACCAACTGCCCCATGAGCAATTTGACTACTGCCTGGCCAACCCGCCGTTCGGCGTGAAATGGGAGAAGGTGCAAAAGCAGGTGCAGGATGAGCAAACCAGCCTCGGTTTCGCTGGGCGCTTCGGTGCTGGCCTGCCACGGGTGGGTGATGGTTCGCTGCTTTTCCTGATGCACCTATTATCCAAACGTAAGCCCACTGACCAAGGCGGCACTCGCATCGGTATCGTGCTGTCTGGCTCACCGCTGTTCAATGGCGGTGCCGGTTCGGGCGAGTCGGAGATACGTCGTTGGATTCTGGAGAATGACTGGCTGGAGGCGATTATCGCACTGCCCAATGACCTGTTCTACAACACTGGCATCGGCACCTATATCTGGGTGCTGTCCAACCACAAGCCCGCCTCACGCAAGGGGCAGGTGCAACTGATCGACGCGACGGCCATGCACGTACCCATGCGCAAGAGCCTGGGAAGCAAGCGCAAATTTCTCTCTGAACAGCAGATTGCCGAAATCGCCAAACTGCACGAGGCCGGTGAAAACGCAACGCACAGCAAGGTGTTTGCCACTACCGACTTCGGCTATCGCCGCATCACTGTCGAGCGTCCGTTGCGCCTGCGTTTCTCGGTGACACCTGAAAAGCTCGCGACGTACCAAAACACCAAAGGTGCTGATCAAGCCGACGCTTTCGCCAAGGTCGAAGGCAGCGTCGACAATCTGCCAGCCTTTCTCAAGGTTGCGGGAATCAAGAAGCTCGGTAAGGCCGCACTGAAAGCGGCGCTGGCCTGCTTTGGCGAGCGTGATGCCGAGGCCCAGCCGGTGCTGGACGACAAGGGCAATGTGCAGGCCGATAGCGACTTGCGTGAAAACGAGAATGTGCCGCTCAATCAGTCCATCGACGATTACTTCGCTCGCGAAGTGCTGCCCCATGTGCCGGATGCCTGGATCGACACCAGCAAGGTGGATGCGAAGGATGGGCTGGTCGGCATCGTTGGTTACGAAATGAACTTCAACCGCTACTTCTACGTTTACCAGCCGCCGCGCGCGTTGGCTGAGATTGATGCAGATTTGGAGGCCGTGGAGGCCGAGATCGCCGCGCTGCTGGGCGAGGTGACAGCGTGAGTGATTACAAACCGTATTCGGCGTACAAGGATTCCGGGGTGGAGTGGTTGGGGCGGGTGCCGGAGCATTGGCAAGTTAAGCAGTTTAAATATGTGGCCCCCCATATCGGTAGCGGCAAAACACCTTCAGGTGGTGCCGAGGTTTACCAGGACACTGGAGTGCAGTTCCTGCGCAGTCAGAATGTTTACGAAGATGGTCTGCGATTGGATGACGTTGCTTTCATTACCTGTGAAACAGATGAGGAAATGAAGGGGTCACGGGTTAGACCTGGCGATGTACTACTTAACATCACAGGTGCTTCAATTGGTCGTTCCTGCCTCGTGCCACAGTTTTTTGAGCCAGCTAACGTGAACCAACATGTTTGCATTATTCGGACGGCGAAGGCTTTAGATTCGAAATGGATATCGCTTTGTCTTCCAAGCAAGGCTGTTCAGTCACAGATTGACTCCTCTCAAAATGGAGCTGGTCGAGAAGGACTCAATTTCGAGCAAATCGGCAACATGAGCTTTGCCCTACCTCCCAATAATGAAATCGAAAAAATTTCAAGCAGCGTCGACCGCGAAACTGCCCGTATTGATGGGCTGGTAGCGAAAAAAAACCGCTTTATCGAACTACTGCGTGAAAAGCGTCAGGCGCTGATCACCCATACAGTCACCAAGGGCCTTGACCCGAACGTGAAGATGAAAAACTCTGGTGTGGAGTGGTTGGGGGAAGTGCCGCTGCATTGGGATGTACTCGGCTTCCAGCGGTGTGTTTTTATCGCCGAGGGACAGGTTGATCCGGAGGCCCCGCCCTATCGCGAGATGGTGTTGATCGCACCGAACCACATTGAGTCCGGCTCAGGCCAAATCCTCTATACGGAGACGGCAGAAGAACAAAGCGCCGAGAGTGGGAAGTATCTCTGCCAGGAAGGTGATGTTGTTTACAGCAAGATTCGCCCTGCTCTAAGAAAAGTATGCATAGCTCCAGAGATAGGCTTGTGCAGCGCTGACATGTACCCAATGCGCGGTCACTCTGGGATGAGCAATCAGTTTCTTTTCTGGTTCCTACTCTCAGAACCATTTTCTGCATTTGCTGTTCTAGAAGCTGATCGTGTCGCAATGCCGAAGATCAACCGTGAGTCACTAAATGGCGTCCAGCTACCTAGGCCACCTCTCAACGAGCAGACAGATATAGTGGCTCATCTGGCGCTTGAAACCGCAAGGCTCGATAATTTGCGAAGCACAACGGAGCGCAGCATCACCCTCCTCAAAGAGCGCCGCTCCGCCCTGATCACCGCCGCCGTCACCGGCCAAATCGACTTACGGGAGGCAGTATGAGCCAAGGGTACAGCCTCCGCTTGTTTCTGATGGACGGCGCGCTTACTGGTCTTGGCCATACATACGCGGCCTGGCAGGAGCAGCAGTTGAACAATGTGAACCCCATGCCGGAGGTGCCATGAGTCAAGCCCCGCCGCTCCATCTGGACACGCAGCTACAACCGTTGCTCGGCAGTCTGGCCGGGCTGATTCGACAGGCCCGTCAACAAGCGTTGCGTGCCGTGGATGTGTTGCAGGTACAAACCTGCTGGGAGATTGGCCGTTATATCGTCGAGTTCGAGCAGGGCGGTGAGGCGCGTGCGGTCTATGGCAAGAAACTGTTGCCGACCCTGGCCAAGGTGCTGAGTGCTGAGTTCGGCAAGGGCTTTGACGTCACCAATCTGCGCCATATGCGTGGTTTCTTCCTGGTTTTTCCAAAGTACGACGCACTGCGTCGCGAATTGAGCTGGACGCATTACCGCACGTTACTCAAGGTAGACAGCGACACAGCCCGGCAGTGGTACATGACCGAAGCGGCCACGCAGAATTGGAGTACCCGTGCACTGGAGCGGCAGATCGGTACGCTGTACTACGAGCGCTTGCTGGCCAGTCAGGACCGTACCGCTGTAGAGCTGGAGGCCGTGAGCAACGTGCAGGCACTGGGTAAAAGCCCCCGTGAATTTGTGCGTGACCCGGTACTGTTGGAGTTTCTCGGTTTGCCGAATGCGGGTGCTTTGCTGGAGAGCGACCTGGAGCAGGCGCTGATCGACCAATTGCAGGGGTTCTTGCTGGAGCTGGGCAAGGGCTTCGCCTTCGTTGCGCGGCAGCAGCGCATCAGTACCGAAAGCAAAGACTTCTATATCGACCTGGTGTTCTACAACTATCTGCTCAAGTGCTTCGTCATCTTTGATCTCAAGCGCGGTGAGCTGACCCATCAGGACATTGGCCAGATGGACATGTACGTGCGTATGTATGACGACCTCAAGCGCGGCCCGGAAGATGGCCCCACGGTCGGTATCATTCTTTGTGCCCAGAAGGATGCCTCGGTGGTGCGCTATTCAGTCTTACAGGGCAATGAGCAACTGTTCGCCAGCAAGTACAAGCTGGTGCTGCCTACCGAGGAAGAGTTGCGTGCCGAGCTGGATCGCGAGCGGGCCTTGCTGGTTGGGAACCCATCTTTGGAATTGGATCAAGATTGAAGCAGCGGCTCTTTGAGCCATCTGAGTGGGCGATCATATATGTCATTGAGCATTGCAAAGGCCGGCGCCTATGGTGGCGTCTTGCTGACCCACACCGGGCAGATCTTGCTGCGTGAACCTTCGAATCATTTCGACGGTTATGTTTGGACGTTCGCTAAGGGAAAGGCAGAGCTGGGCGACTCTCCTGAGCAGACTGCATTGCGCGAGGTTAGGGAGGAAACCGGCTATGAGGGCGAAGTTATCGATGTGCTTCCCGGCGTCTTCAAGGGCGGTACGTCCACAAATGCCTACTTCGTCATGCGTCATATCGGGTCGCAAGGGCCTCTGGATTGGGAAACCTGGAGTACCCGGTGGGTGAGTTTTGAGGAGGCTCAGCGGCTTATCGAGCAGACCACCAATAGCATTGGCCGCATGCGCGATCTGGCCGTGCTGGTAGCTGCGAAGGTGTGGTTCGATGCCAATCGGAGGGAGGTGCTACCGAATACCGATACTTGCAAGCCAGCGACCAAAAATGACTGGAACTCTCAGGAGATGCCTGCTCGTTACTCCACGCTGGCCTTGGAATTCACGCTAAATACCGAGGACGCCATCGCCATTCGACTGGGATTTATTCCGAGCAAGATGGAAGAGAAGTGGTTCGCCTATTTTGCCGACAACACGTTGTATCAGCACCGCAGTTGGACGGGCTATTGCATCGACCAGATCCACTTTGTGACGTATGCCGGAGGTCTTCGGGCGACTCACGCCGAGGTGAATCGTGATCCGGAGCAGTACGAGAGTACCGATGATGCGGAGGACCTCCGACGTATCGAGATGATGGTGCGTGGGTTGGCAGAGCTCAACCAGATGCCGCCCCAGCCATCCAGTGTCCCGTCGGCTATCCAGCTGGCCAGCCAGCCTAACTACCTCGGCAAACCCGAAGTGGTTCATCAGCTCTTGGCAGGCTGGTTTGAGGTCGTGTTGAAATGCATTGTCAAGGAAGCAACACCTGCAGACAGGCATGAGCTGATGATATCTCTGGTGCGTATCATGACCGAAGACAATACCGGCTATGTGAGGATGCCCGGCTGGCACACTGCGGATCAGTTGGGTAAGAGCCTTGTGAAGTGCTTAGGTTTGGATGAGGACTACTGTGCTGGCGAAAGCCTCGCCATGATCGTCTCCGAAGGGCTGGCTGCGGTCGATCTGGCGGTCCGGAAATTGAGCGAAACCATGTTTCTGCAGGTGATTGACGAGGCTACTTGGCAGCAACGGCACACGGAGCTTCTGTCCTACGTGGTATCGGTGTTTCTTGGCACGGAATCCGTGCTGTTTCCCGGCAAGATTTTACAGCAGATGGCTGAACCGCATGGGAAAGCTACGTCGAAGTCGTTCGATGAGCTGCTGGCCGAGTTGAACGGGATAGGCAAGCGACTACCGGCCTTCAAGTTTGTGGATATCGCAGTGCAGGCAGGAACGGTCTTGACCTTCAAGCTGAACGCGGCCGTGCAGTGTGTAGTTGCTCAGGGTAACAAGGTCGAGTTCCAAGGCCAGGTTGTCAGCTTGTCCAGAGCGGCTGTGCTTGCGTTGCAGCAGGCAGGGCGAAAAGTTAAGGCGGCACGCGGACCAGATTTTTGGTTATACATGGGCATCTCTCTGACGGATTACCGAACGATGATGCAGGAAGAGAGCTGAGGCGCTTTCGCTGTTCGCTCTCCACATTCTCAAGGATCAGACATGTCACACATCCACCACGAATGCGAACTTGAACGCCACATCGTCGAGCAACTGACGGCCAGCGGTTGGCTGGTCGGCAAGTCCGCTGATTATGACGCGGCGCGTGCGCTATTTTCTGAGGATGTGCTCGGTTGGCTAGAGGACAGCCAGCCCGAGGCAATGGCTAAGCTGCGTGCCATGAATGGCGCAGGCACCGAAAACGTCGTGCTGGATCGCTTGGTCAAACAGCTGGAGAACAAGATCGAGGGCGGCACTATTAATGTGCTGCGCTACGGCTTTGCTGTCGCGGGTGGTGGAACATTGGCCATGAGCCAGGGCCTGCCAGAGGATGGTCGCAACGAAACTGTGATTGCGCGCTATGCCGCTAATCGCCTGCGCGTGGTGCCACAGCTGCGCTATTCGCTTGACAAAGCTGACGAGATCGACCTGGCTTTCTGCATCAACGGCATTCCCGTGGCGACCGTGGAGCTGAAGACCGACTTCACCCAGTCAGTAGAGGCCGCGATGCAGCAGTACCGCATGGACCGCAGGCCTGAGCGCAAGAGTGGTGGTCTGGAGCCGTTGCTGACCTTCAAACGAGGGGCGGTGGTGCATTTCGCCATGAGCGACAGCGACATCCGCATGACCACCAAGCTGGCAGGTGACTCGACGTTCTTTCTGCCATTCAACCAAGGCAATGATGGTGCTGCTGGAAACCCGCCAGGCGACAACGGCAGCTATCCGGTGAGCTACCTCTGGGAACGTGTGCTCCAGAAAGACAACTGGCTGCACATTTTCCATCGCTTCGTGTTGCAGGAGCGCAAGGAAGCCCAGGACGTCAACGGTAAGACTTACTTCAAGGAAGGCCTGATCTTCCCGCGCTTTCACCAGTGGGAAGGTGTGACCAAGATGATTGACGCCGTGCGCATCGAAGGGGCGGGACAACCCTACCTGATCCAGCACAGTGCTGGCTCGGGCAAAACCAACACCATCGCCTGGACCGCGCATTCACTGATCCGTGTGCGCCGTCCGGATGGCGAACCGTATTTTCATAGCGTGATCGTGGTGACGGACCGCCAGGTGCTGGACCAGCAACTGCAGGAGGCTATCCAGCAGATTGAGCATCAGGCTGGTGTGGTGTGTGCCATCGACCGCCAGCAATCCAGCTTGCCCAAGAGCCAGCAGTTGGCCAAGGCGATGCTGGAGGGCGTGCCGATCATTGTCTGCACCCTGCAAACCTTTCCCCATGCGCAAAAAATTATTCTCGGTGAACAGAGCCTGCGCGACCGTCGCTTCGCCATCATCATTGATGAGGCGCACAGCTCGACGGGGGGCAGTACCGCCGATGATCTGCGTTATGTACTGACCGGCCAGAGCGAGGCAGAGTGGGAAAAGCTCTCCAAGGAAGAGCGTCTATCCGTGTGGCAGACCTCGCGCAGCCGCCCCGGTAACGCCAGCTACTTTGCCTTTACCGCTACGCCCAAGCATTCAACCCTGAGCTTGTTCGGTCGCCCGCGCAACTCGGCGCTGCCGGTGGGGCAGGATAATCCTCCGGCACCGTTCCATCTCTACACCATGCAGCAGGCCATTGATGAAGGCTTCATCCTCGATGTGTTGAAGAACTACACCAGTTACAACGTGGCGTTCAAAATCGGCAGCGAGTTTGTCGATGACACGCGGGTGGACGAAAAGAGCGCCCGGCGCAAGCTGGCCAAGTGGCTGGCGCTCAACCCGGTGAATGTCGGGCAGAAGGTCGAGTTGATTGCCGAGCACTTTCGCAAGAACGTTGCGCACCTGCTCGGTGGTCAGGCCAAGGCCATGATTGTGACCAGCTCCCGTGCCGCAGCGGTCAAGTATCACTTGGCGTTGCAGGACTACTGTCATCGCAAGGGCTACAACAACGTGCAGGCCATGGTGGCCTTCTCTGGCGAAGTGCCCAACAGTGACGTAGAAGAAAGCGGCCTGCCGACGGATCATCAGTTCAGCGAAACCAACCTGAACCCAGGCCTCCATGGCCGCGATATGCGCAAGGTGTTCGATACACCGGATTACCGGGTGATGATTGTCGCTAACAAGTACCAAACCGGCTTCGACCAGCCCAAGCTGGTCGCCATGTACCTGGACAAAAAAATCTCCGGCGTCGAGGCGGTGCAGACACTTTCACGCCTGAACCGTACCTTCCCCGGTAAGGACAAGACCTACGCCATCGACTTTGCCAACGAGGCCGAGGAAATCCTCGCGGGGTTCAAAACCTTCTACCGTGATGCCCAGGTGACGGACATTCAGGACCCGAACATCGTTTACGACATCAAACAGCGGCTGGATGGCATGTTCATTTATGAGCAGGCCGAGGTTGAGGCGTTCGGCAATGCCATCGTCGATCTGAGTGTCACGCACCAGAAACTCTACTCACTGACTCAGTCGGCCACCGACCGCTTTAATGGCAAGTTGAAGACACTTAACGATGCCATCGATCAGTGGGAAAAGGCGTGGGAGTCCGCCCATGACAGCGGCGACGACAAGGGCATGCAGTACGCCGACGTGCAGCGCGCTGAATACTGCAAGGCGCGTGACGAGCTGATGGTCTTCAGTGAGAGCCTGACTGCGTTTGTGCGTGCCTATGAGTACATCGCGCAACTGGTGGACTTTGGAGACCCTGCTTTAGAAGCCTTCGCCAGCTATGCACGACTGCTGCGCAAGCGCCTGAAAGGGATCAGTGCCGAGCAGGTCGACTTGGGTGATCTGAAACTCACCCACTACAAGATCAAGAAAGGCGATGATCTGACCGGCGTTGGCGTGCTGGCTGAGGTTCCTGGTTTGTATGGCATGACCGACAACGGCCTGCGCGAAGCACGCGACCGCGAGAAAAAATACCTCACCGAGCTCATCGAGAAGCTCAACAATGCCTTTGGCAAGGACATCACCGACACTGATCAGGTGGCCTTTGCCGTGCATGTATCAGAAAAGCTGCGCAGCGACAGCGTGGTCATGGCCCAGGTGCAGAACAACACCATGGATCAGGCCATGAAGGCCGACCTGCCGACGAAAGCCATTCAAGCGATTGCCGGTGCCATGAGTAGCCACGCCAGCATGGCCACCAAGCTGCTGAGCGACGAGGCGACGCGGGATGTGTTCCTGACGGTGGTGTATGAGTTGCTGAAGAAGGATGCTGGGGCAGACTTGCTGAGTTCGAGCAGGGTCTAAGCTTTCAGCAGCCCAGACCAAAAAAAGAAAATAGCATTTAGGCAGACAGGAGGCACTTCAGCCTCCTGTCTGCCTTATGCCGTTTATCCGACTCGGGGAGGGCGCCCTCAGCATGGCTCGTTCCGAAGAGTGCTGATCTTGTCCTGTGGGCTGCTCCTTGCTGGTTTTTTATTTAGAAGCCACGCGCGATATGACTTCGCGTCCATTTGTGCCGACAATCCATGCAAGCGAAATCCTGCGTCACCTCATGGTCCGTGACTGTTACCTGCCGCGATTTTCGGTTGCCCGTCAGGCGATTGTTCACAATCTGCTCCACGGATCGCACTTGATAGATATCTTCCCGGTAGCCGGTGAGCTTTATCGCACGATGATGACAGTGCGGGCACTCTTTGTTTTTCTGTAGTTCTATCCAGAGAATTTGCACATGTGGCACAAGCCAACTCAATGAACTCAGCAGCCCGGCCATGATCGCCAGATCGGTCGCACTGCTTGAAAAACTCACTTTCCAGAACACCGGAATTAGGTGCGAAATTGCACTCCACTTGACCGACTGATTGCATCGGTACTGACCACTCGTTTGCATTGCACTTGACCAAGCGTTTGCATTCGATCTGACCACCGATTGCATCGGATTTGACCAGCACGCTTAGTAACCATGATCGGCTGAGACCTGCGCATTGCTGCCGGTGGCGCAGACAGGCAGAAATCGGCCCAGAGTGTGTAAAAACGCTTCGCCAAAATTGAAGTGTGCGCGTCTACGTTAAATCTGAAATTTATCGGCACGTCAGCAGATGTGGATTTCGCGTAGGAGCGCGATTTTCAGTCCGGTTTTGAGTACCTGTCGCGCTCAAAAACGTTTTTACACAGCCTCGGCCAGAAGCAGCCGGTCGTGACCGGCATAGAACGACCAAAGGCGGACACTCACGGAACACCCGTTAACTCATTCTCCTAGCGGTCGAACTAGTAGCCTCTGTCTGACTTGATATCCGAGATTTTCCGCTCGACCATCCGCCGATCATTATCATTTAGGCGGCCTAGATCATTCTCGATCAGCACAAGATATTTCTCGCCACCATATGACTTGGCTACTTGCTCTAGGATTCTGGCCACGTCGCTGCATCGATGCGCAGTCAGAGCTAGATCACCGGCTTTCCATGAAGACGACATGAATGCGTCAACTAGCTCACGGCGCGCCGTCCTGCAGCGATCCCAATCGAGGAAGGGGACAAATTTTAAGAGATCAGGCACGTCGTCAGAGTTTGCTAGCTCCCTATAAAGCAATGGGTATAAGGCTGCGACCAGCAGCGAGACAGGTTGGTGCCGGGCACGAAGCAACAATGGCATCAGCAATCCAGCTGCAGTCAGTAAAGTCTTACGCGATGCTTTTTCCGCATCGAACATGAGATTTGCACAGGCTTCGCTGGACGCCTCATCCAAATCGATGCCTTGCCGCGCCTGCAGCGCAAAGGCAACCTCATCAACAGCCTCAACGATACGTTGACGTGCAGCCGGAGGGGCCTTCTCGTAGACGATAAGATTCCGGCGCGCGACCTCCATATCGATGCTACGCCCTAATCCCGCGTTTGCTACCCATCTGCCATCAAGTCGTGCGCCAAGAATGCCGAGCAGCATAGGTAGGATATCGCTTTCGTCACCATCGAAACGGTTACGCAAACATCTTCCTATTACGCGTTCGGCGACCTCAAACTTCCGGGCATCGTTGATCCTGGGAATCACTGAACTAATGACGCGAGTGTGCGTGTTCATTGGAAGGCTATCCTGCATTGCCATCCGCACTAACACGTCGGCAGAATCTTCAGGAGGGAGATCTAGAACTCGTTCAACAATCGTCGGGGCAGAGAGCAGCTCTGCAAACTGTCCACTGTCGGCGCGCTCAAGCACCTTCAAAAGCATCTTCGTAGACGTAGTTTTGGACAGACGCTTCTCCCCCATAAGCCAAAGCACATCAGTCTCGACGGGATCGATCGACTGGGAGAGCAGTGCGTCCCTTTGCACTGAGGCTTCTGAGGACATCAGAACATCGCGGATGAGTGGCAGTCCTCGGACCTTGCGTGCGTGTTCGATAAGCATGGAGCAGAGTCGCTTGGCTTTGAAGCCGTTGGCCTGTCCCAACCAATGTAGTTCGGCGGCTACGGCCAGGGAGTCCAGTCTTGTGATTATCTGCTTGGCAGCAACAAGCTGCCAATCATCGATCAGAAAGGGAAGCAGCATCTTGCCTGCCTCATCTGCCAGTTCCCGGTCGACCGCGGTTAGGACTTCTCCCATCCTCTTGAGAAGCCCATCATCCTTCGCGACCCGACCGGCCAAGTCACCACCCTGAGCGACAAGTCTCGCAAGAATGTCCATGGGCGCATTGAGCAGCGCCTGTTCGACGTATGCGTCCGATCCCTGGCCAAGACCTGCTGCAATGCTGGGGATCAGACCGACGATAATCCCCTTAGGATCGGGCTGGCTCAAAAACGTTATAGCACCATCGGGAGCTTGCCCAGCGAGCTGCCCGGCGAGCTGCTCCACCGCGACCTTGCTCGCTTGCATGTAATGTCCCTGCATCTTTCGTGCGATCGCTCCGACGAACTCCCAAGCGTCGTTGGTGGGTAGAGTACTTGCAGCCCGATGAGCGGCCTCGGCCAGCAGAGGTTCCAGTACCTTGACTGCTACTTCATTGCTGACCATCCCCGAATTGGCAATATCCAATAGCCCTAGTACAGCGGTGGGAGTTTGATGCAATTTTTCGAGAAGTTCGTCCCAAAGCAGTGCAATACGCAAAGCTGCTGCGCTGTCCGCATCACTGCCACTCAGCAGGTTGATTTCCCGATCGGATAGTAGCTTGGGCAGAGGCTCCTCAAAGACACGGCGTACTAGCGCTCTTGTCCACCTATGTCGGTTTTTCTGAAACGATCGGCCATCCACACGACGGCCTGGCCAGTCACTGAACTTGGCCTTGGCAGTCATCGGTGCAAAGACGAGATCGAGGTCGCGACCTCCAATCTTTCGGGGAGAAAGTGCGAATGTCGACAGTGCGAACCGTCGCCGCATGTCGGGCCAAAGCGCAGTGAGTAAGCGCAAGGCGATCAACTCGGGATCTGGTGCATCGAATACCACTACCGGCTTCGCATCTTCAAGAAAAAGTGCCTCGAGCAATTCTCCTGCATTAACAGGAGAAGCGGAAGGAAGGCACTCCTCAAATGATTCTTCCAACTCAATACGCGCCGCATCTTGCTCGGTAGGCAACTCGGCGGAGCTGAGAAGACGAAGGATGGGTAGGAGCGGCGGTTTGAGTGACCAGAACTGCGCATCAATCAATACGCTCATGGTACGGACGCAGCCCGCCCGGGAAACGGTGTGATCCTGCCATGTTCTGGCGATAACGTAATAGCTTCCGCTAGGCAGCGGGTAGGCCGACAGATAAGGCGGGAACAGCTCTTTGGGGCGTAGGGGGCCGGCCACGTCCGAAAGGCGATCTATAACCGCCTGATCGTCCTTTGACAATATGGCTGACGAAGCAAGCAACTGGTGCCCCTTTCGATAGCCGTGGATTTGGACTTCCGCAGTAATCACAGGATTAGAGGCCTACTGCCCAAGCGATGGGAAGTGTGATATCGGGGTCCTTCCTCCAGCCATTTTGCTCATTTACCGCGACCCACCCATGACCATCGGGCCCTGCCTTAAGAAAGGCTTCCCGGTAGGCAGCGTCGTGCTCCAGGTCGCCACCAACGCTACTTAGACCAAAGATCCGAACATCTAGGCTCTCCAAGTCGGTCAACTTACCTGCGACGAGAGGGTACTCTCGTTCAATATAAGCGAAGGGACCCCGTTGAAATTTTTCGGCATCAACTAAATCCCACGCGGAGACGACTACGGACAGGCGGGGGCGTGCGCCATCCTCGCGGTTGGTGAGCGAAACCTCCAGGAAGCGGATTAGCTCGCAAAGCATTACTTGCGTGGGAAGGCTCGGCTCCTCCTCGCCTCCGAACCTCTCTAACAGAGTACGTGACGTCACCCAATCGAGAGGCCGAACGTCTTGGTCCGAGCCGACCCTCACGAAGAGCAAAGCACCATCGGCTCGCTTCAGTTCGGTCATCCAGTCTGAGTCGATCTCGCTATTGATAACTGCGTTTCGCCATAGTTCGCCTGAGATATCTGGCACAACGATCCTGGCTTGGGGTCCCTCTTCCGTCGCAGCGACAACGACCTCGAAGTCTCGCCGTGCATCGCTGTGCTCCGTGCGCGGCGCGAACTCTCCCGCAAAGATATGATCGGTGATGTCGAGCACGAAGTTGATATCATCAGGCTGGTCCGCAGCATGCAAGATTCCACTTCCTGCATCGAGCACCCGCCATAGAGAGCCGATGTAATTGGTCTTTCCTGAGTCAGGACCGCCAAGCAGTACAATTGAACGGCTCATTGGCTGCTCCTGTAGCTTAGATATGCACGACCACCCTCAACCGGTTTGGTCGAACGCCAGAAGGGAGGGCGGTCAGGCACTGTGCCGACGGTCAGGTTGATTAGTTCGGCTAGGCCAAATCCTGCTGGCACATTTTCCGGCTGATCAGAGAAGGGGGCGACGCCCACGATCTCGACCTCTGCACCGCGTCGGTTGAGTTCGGTCCGCAATCGCCCAGCAACATTATCTTCGAGGACATGCAAATCGCGATGAGTTACCGCCACAATCAATCGTGGCGTGCGACCTTCGAGCATGGTTTTCAAACGTGCAGCGAGCTGCCCCACCCGAGCTATAAGTCCATGACGCTTCTCGATGTCCGCGAGCGAACGGCCATCTAGAACGATCCAGATAGCTCCTGCCGACTTCAAGAACTCCAGCCGATCTGATCTTGCCGTACTAACGAGCATCTGCGTCCATTCCCCTGGCACGTCGGGAAGCGCCAAGTCGACGCGCCGCCCGTCCGAGCGTCTGATGAGGCGAAGATGCAGGAAACCTGGGCCATGATCGTCCGCTAATTCGGTATGAACCGTCATCTGTTCTGGCGCCCTGCCATCGTTCCAGTCTCGGGCGCCGCGCGCAATCTCCTCAAAAGCCGTCAGACTCTTGCTGTCGGCGAATGACCAACCTTCTAACTTGGCGTGCGATATCAGCAGGTACAGACTGGCCAGACATGCCGTTTTGCCGGACTCCGGATCGCCTAGGATGCCAACCACGTTGACATACCGGGTGCCCATCATCGCATTCAAATCTTCTAGTCCTAGCGCACGGCTGGAGGGAAACGCGCTGGCACGGTCTGGCTGTTCAAGCACCGCTGCGCCCAACCGATCACCGAACTGCGATGAGATTTCGCCGTTGCTTCCAACATCCGCTGACGGCAGGTTAGCTGCTTCGTTCACGGAACGGTTGTCGCAGGTTAATGGGTCCCGCTCGAGCGCACAGGTCCCTGTCTCGTCAACAGTGCATCCCTCGAATGTGCACGATCCGCTCATAGCTTGGCCGGGCCATGCGATATCAATTTGGCGAACCCGGCCTCCAGCAACGCCCGCTCGCCCCACTCCGAAACTGGCCGTTTCACGGTCGCACCCGCGCCGTTCGCCTCACCTGTAGCCAACGCATGAAGGAAAGGGAAAACGGCAGGATAGCTGGCGACACTGCCCTCAATGAAAGCCGCGCCGAGTAGCTCTCGATCATCACCAATGGCCGCGAGTAATTCCGGCAGATCAATTTCTGTATTTTGGTCCAGCGTCCGTAAGACGATCTCACGATGCACCTCGCAGGGAAGGCGGCGAAGCATCCTTGCGCCTTCGATGCCGGCGGCAACAATCCGTGTCGGTTCGGCGATCGCGGATAGCTGTCTATTTAGTAACCGACTGCGACCAAGTTGAGCCCACCACAGGAAATCCAGTTCTTCACGATCCAGGGCCGCATTGCGACGGAGCGCCTCAATCGTCTTGGCCAATGCATCAGCAATATTGTGGGTCGGTAAACCATCTTCACCAATTGCAATATTTACGATGGAGGGATCGGGGACGTCCGCTCGCTCTCTCGCTGCCTCAGCCGACGTCGTGCTCCACTTAATAGCCGCGTCCAGAACCTCGCGACGGAGCTTTTCGCGTCGGTCGGCTTCCAGTACCGGTTGATACGCAAGGACGGACCACAGCGCTGCAGCATAGAAATCGACGCTCGAGTATCCCCTAGTACCTGGGGTGGCACCAAGTATGGAAATCATCGCCATGCCAGCACATACGCTCACATCGAGTGGGCGCTCCTCATACAGGTACGAGGCGGACTTCTTTTGGATTGCTTTTTGGACTTCCTCGCCCAGTGCGGCCGATGGCTTGCCGTCGCCGTTCAGAGCTACGGCAGCATCCGCCGCCTTGGACAGTATTTTGGAAACGGATGACTCTTTTCCCCAAGCTGTTGCAAGGTTAGTTGCTGCAGTGCGGCGAGAATTCACATCGTCATCACTCACGCTGACGCTGGCAATCCGCATGTGAACCGCAATATTCTCCATCACTGTACTCCGTCCTTTCTCTCGTCAATAACCTGATTGATCATCTTCTCGACTTCACCCAGCTTTCCATCCCGCACAACCCGGTCCAACAGTCTTCTTTCCAGACCCTGCGACATTGGCTCATCGAACTTTTCCGGAATAGCTTCCAGCGCTACGAGGATGCGTAGACGCTCCCCTTCGAGTAGGTCTCGGAAGAACCTGAGCCGGGCGATCTCGTAACCTTCTACCGACGGTGGCATGAGCATTGGCTCCCCATCCGAAGATTCCATTGGGACCATCTCGATAGTCGGCTCCACGGAGAGTGCGTTTCCTTCCGCGGGCGGGACATCTCCAGGTTGAGCCGTTGTAGGCGCGCCCTGGCGATCCACCTCGCGAAAGGATGGGCAGCCCAACCGATAGTTGGGACTCCCACCACCCAGACGCTGGTTATCAGCCTCGAAGCAAGTTCGCTGCGCGCTCCATGCCCTGGGATGAATCGTCACCGACAAACCATCTATTTCCTCGTCCCAGTCGAATTCAATTATGTTGTAAGTGAAGGTGTAGACGGAGTCAGACTTAAAGGGAACGGTAGCGCCGGCGGCGAGCATCATTAGGTCGCAACCTTGTTCAACATTGTCGACAGATACCCTCGGGTTGTGCTCATGGCCCGAAATAAAAACCCGTGCCCGGCTTCGGATGTAATCCCGAACCTGATCTTGATCCTTGTACCAGCTCAGAGGGTGGTGAACGAGGACAACATTCTCCACTCCATCTGCGCGGGGGATGGTGAACTGCCGAGCACCAATCATCAGCTCTGGATGCTCATCGCGCTCTTTACCATGACAGAGGAGAGAGGAATTGAACCGGATGAAGCGGATTGCTCGTCCAGGTGCAAGCGTCACTACCATCTCGGAGGCATAGGCAGCCTCGTCATTGAGGGGGCAATCATAGCCGAAACTGAAGCTGCCATAGTCCTTGAAACGGGCGAAGAGTGCAGCCCGGGTCAATGGGTCACTCAAGTACGCCTCGTACTCCGAAGGCCCGCCAGTTCGAATGTGATCGAGAATGCTTCTCACAGCCGGCGATAGCATTGTCCGGTCGAGATCATGGTTGCCCGGCACCATCTGAACACAGCTAATTTTTACGCCTATGCTCGCTGCCAGTTCATCCAACCATTTGCCAGCCTCATCGTATTCGGCCTTTGTTCCCGATTGGGCAATGTCGCCGGTTACCAAGATGCCGTGGGCAGCCCCTCCCGCAATCTTCGAGACTACCTCCCTGGCATCCGCGATCAATTGCTGCTTCACGTCAGCATGAATGTGTACTCGATCATCCCTTTCTTGACCGAAATGGATATCGGACACATGAACAAAGACTGCTGACATTTGCGCTCCTTACTCTGCCGCCTGTAAATACAACGGCAATTTCTAACATTTTCAGCGGCTTCTTGCGACGAATTACAGGCTAGGCCCCTGCATTTTCCTCAAAGCTGCTGATAGTGATTCTCGCGGATGGGCAAACATTGGCAAGGAGAGCCAGTCATAACTGGAAGTTTCGGATGCAGGGTGATGACGTGACAGTCGACTTGCATTAGCACGGGTTAAGTATGAGCGAGAGCTTGGGGCGCATCACTCATTCCGATAGCTCACTCCTGAGTAAATTAAGGCGTTGCTCCGCTCGTCCGTAATGGGTGATTGCGGCCCTTTGTGACAGTCCGGTTTTGGCCGATCTCTGCCAGTCGCCAACGGCAGCTATGGGTCGATTGTGTTGAAAAAGTCGACCCCGCCTGGCCGCCCATGCATTGAGCGGTGAAAAAGCTTTTTTTGCGCGCTGCTACATGAAATCTGAGCTCAGAACCCTCTGCGCAAAGCAAGGATTTCAATCTAAAGCGCATACTTTTCTGCCGTGGAAACCGAAGCCGACTTTTTCAACAGAATCGGTCGTTCTCAGCCGGTCGTCACTACGGCGTGTGCTGGTCAAGTCGAATGCAAACGGTTGGTCAGCACGGATACAATTGACTGGTCAGTGGCAATGCAAATGGGTGGTCAAGTCCATGCAATTACGCATCAGGCACAACCCACCGAGGATAGGCGCCAACCTGCATAACCGACTCAAAGAGAATCGGCCGTCAGATAACCAATCCGTGGTGCAATCGTCCGACGGTAAATGGGATCTGAATTGCCCCTTGCGCGATACTCAAGGTTTGAGATTGTTTCTGCTCAGCAACGCGGACTAGATCGAAGTGCTTGGGCCGCCCGTTATCCGCGCACATGTACGAGATGCGCTCCGTCGTGCAGTGAGTTTTTACGCTGATGATTGATCCTGTGTACTGAGCGGGAGATGCAACTGCTCAGTCATACAGCAAGTGTTCAACGCCTCAGATTCTCCACCCAGATCTTCTGCGCCTCAGGCTGGGAATCTCCAGCCTACCACCCAGCATCCCGAAGTGAGTCTCGATGATCGCCTCCTGAGCCGACATAAGACGCTCGTCCGGAATAATCATCACCGGCACTCCGGTGTTTCACTGGTAATCGAGCGATCGACTCGGGGCAACACGCCTTCGACCAGATGCTTGAGGATTAGTCATGCATGAGCCAGGGTCGCAGCTCCTTTAGGTTGGTTACCACGATTTGCTGTGCCTCGGGGTTGGTGGCCTGGTTTCTCGGGTCGATCTGATAGCGTTGCAATACATACTTCACCAGCGCCCTGCGACTGGGCACCACTAGCTGACCATCAATCATGCCGAAGTCGGTCTCGATGATTGACTTCTGAGCCGCGTTCAATCGCCCATCGGCTGCAAAGATGACCGGTATCTCGGTGTTCCAGTCTTCATCCAGCTCACGAGTGTTTGGCGATTCGTCGAGCAAATCCGGCTGGCCTCGTAGGCGGCTGAGTACAAAGTCGCGGTACTGGCCGTTCCTCTCGCAGTAAGCCCGCACATGCCAGCGCATACCAGTGTAGACCAGCGTGTGAGGGGCGATGAGGCGAATTTCCACGTTAGGGGTGTTGAGCGACACGTACTCGGTTTCCAGGCGCAGGCCATCGCGACAGGCCTTGAGCAAAGGGCGCAGGACCTCCGGCCGAATCGGCCGATCCGGTACTTCCAACACCTTGGTGTGGGCATAGGCTAGTGCCAGGCCTTCGATGTGCGGAGCCCGCTCGTTGTTCTGATAAAGCAGGTGCAGATAAGCGCTGGCGCTGTCATCGATGAATAGCGGTTTAAACGCCTTGCTCGGCACATAGCCTTTTATTTGTTTGTCATATGTAAGGTTTTTAGGCGCATGTTCATTGATGTAGGTGTTGATGTCTTTCGACGCCTGCTGCCGGCTGATACCGAAGCTCTGGATCAGGTGGCCCGTGGTCAGCCGACCTTCCCACCAGACGACCGTTTCGATCAAACGATAGCGAAGTGCCAGGTCCCAGCGGACTTGTTCGATGGATTGCTTACGTTTCATGTCCCCTCCATGTGCGCGAATTCTTTACCTGTATAAGTCTACATTGTAGACCTGTCGTCAGATGCTACATATCTTGTTCCTGTCTTCGAGACTTCTCGAACTCATCAAGGAAACAAAATGGACGCGTTGGACGTGGTTTCTACAGGTGCTTTGATGTTACTGGGAGTGATCCTGCTAGTGCTGGTAATGCAGATCCTGAGGTTACGCGAGATCTGTCAGATGATGCTCGGCTGCCAAAAGATTGAACGCTGGGCGAGCATCTGGGAAATGGAGAATAAAGAGCTGCGTTCGGCTTTGCGAGCGGAGAAAGCACATGTCGAACAGCTCAAGGGGAAGGTGGTGATTTTGCAGGCACTGGTACCGGCAGCGTGAAGAGTAATGACGTGAACCGACTCGACAGAATCAAAGGTTGTTTGCTCGGTGGCGCCGTTGGCGATGCATTAGGCGCTCCGGTGGAGTTCCTTGAATGGCCTGCCATCGAAGCGAAATTCGGCCCAGGCGGTATCGTCGATTTTGCTCCGGCTTATGGCCATATCGGCGCAATTACTGATGACACCCAAATGATGCTGTTCACCGCCGAAGGCCTGCTGCGTGCTTTTGTGCGAGGTAGTCTGGGGCATACCTGCCACGTGCCCAGCGTCATTCATCATGCACTGCTGCGCTGGCTGATGACCCAGGACTGCCAGTCTGCAATGCAAGTGAGCAGAGACGGCTGGCTGATCGCCGAACTCCCCCTCTGGTCCCGTCGTGCCCCTGGCACTACCTGTCTGAGCGCCCTCAAGGCCAGCCCCCGACTTGGCATGCTGGCAGACAATGACAGCAAAGGTTGCGGCGCAGTCATGCGCGTCGCGCCCTGCGCCTTCTTCGCCAACGCCTTTGAATATGCCTCCGAATCCGGCCGCCTGACTCACGGGCATCCTACGGGGTACATGGCGGCAGGACTGTTCGCTGACATTCTCCAGCACATGGTTGATCGTCAAGGCAGCCTGGAACATGCGGTGACGGAAAGCCTGGCCAAGCATGGTCAGAAAGCGGGAATGGAAGAAACCCGCAGCATGCTCGAACGTGTGTTGTTCTTTTTCTACGAAGGCTATCGGCCTACACCGCAACGCATAGCACATTTCGGAGCGGGATGGGTGGCGGAAGAAGCACTGGCCATCGGGTTGTGGTGTGCCCTCAGCGCTGGCTCCTTCGAACAAGGTGTGATCAACGCTGTGAACCACAGCGGGGACAGTGACAGTACCGGGCTGATCGCCGGGCATCTACTGGGTATTCAATATGGCCCCGCCGCGATCCCTGCACGCTGGTATGAAAAGCTGGAATTGCGCGACGTCATCGAACAAGTCGCTAAGGATATCGAAAGAGTGCCTCGGGATTTTTGTGGGTATGGCGGGGAGTTTGATCAGCAGATCGAGTACGCCTATCCCGGTCACTGAGAGGACTGATGGTAATGAATTGTGAGCACGTACTCGGAGATTAGCGATGCCAATGCCGCCTAGGCCTTTTGCGTTTGTGTGTGTGTCGCGGGCCATCAAGGCATAGCGCACCAGTTTTTGATCTGGGATGTCGACAATTGCATAGGCGCCGCTCGGACTTGGCACAAAATGAGTGCTTGGCTGAAGTGAATGTTGCCTAAGTAGGCGCTGATTTATTCGGTTTTTTACCCCTGAAATGCTCTGGAGGCCTTGATTTGTCAGGGGGCAACAACAGGTTTTTTGAATAAATCAGCGCCTCCCTAAACGGAAGTCGCGAAGAGCTTCGCCTCACCGGTTGGAAGCTAGAGTTGACCCGGTAGCTTACTCGTAGGTTTACGGCTATTAGACAGAGGCACTCTGATTGAGTGTTCTCGGCACGACTAAAGAAAAAAGCTAGGCCGACTGCGGGCGCCCTTAGGCGTCGGGAGGTCATAGTTTCGATTGCAGCAGAAGCTGAGTACAACCGCTGGATCACGACAAAAAATAAGTGAGGGGAGTTACCCTGCCGATGACCGCCCTAGCATCAGCAAAGGGCAGTCTATCGGGTGGTGTGAGCCTAGGAGCTACAGGTAACCTCGTTCGGCCAACGACACGCAACCTTCATGGCCCACAACCACATGATCCAATATTTGGGTGCCGACCATGTTCAGAGCGTTCTTGAGGGTGGTGGTCAGCGTGCGATCGGCTTGGCTGGGCTCCGGGTCGCCGGAGGGATGATTGTGAACCATAATTACGGCGGCGGCGTTGTGCTCTAGGGCGATCTTGACCACTTCCCGTGGGTACACGCTGGCACCATCCAGCGTGCCCCGGAATAGCTCCCTGAAGCCTATTACCCGGTGCTTGGTGTCGAGCAGTAGCAAAGCAAAGACTTCGTACTCGTGGTACTGCAGCAGTGTTTGCAGGTGACTAAAAACCTGCTTGGGCTCAGTCAGTGCCCGGCCTTTAGACAGACGACTCATCGCCAGTTGTTGAGCCATCTGCAGGATGTCAGCCTCGGTGACCGGGGATTCCATGACATAGGTACCGGTCGTTTCACCGGCTCTGAGCTTGTGATATTTCATGTGGGTATTCCTGTACGAATGCGTGAGAACGGAGGGATTTGAGAAACCCGGTTACTGGACGGTGGGCTTGCCGTTGTGCCGCGTGGCTTGCGACACCAGCTTTTGGGCGAGTGAGGGTTTGGCAGGCGCTGCCAGTTGGGCTTAGTGTTCTATACGGCTGGGCTGATCTTCAATGACGGGGAAGAGCTCCTCGACGATGGCGCCGGTGTCCTCCTCGCTGTCTTCAAAGGCCCCATTGTTAAAGCCCTGCCGGGCCGCGTGATCCAAGGCGCTCTGGTCAAAGCCCGCGGCTTGCCGGGTTTCCTCCAGTTGCTTGGCTTCCAGTAAGGCATCTTCTAGGCTCAGCCCGCTGCGTACCGTGATGTCCACGTAGAAGATCGGAGTGCCATGACTTTGGCGGGTGGATTTACCGCGCAGACGCAAGTCCAGCGGCAGACAGGCCAGGCGATCGCCGGAGATGGCTTGCAGGTAATGCAGGCGTGCAGCCAGAGTGCGAATGCTGTTAAAG
Source organism: Pseudomonas sp. 10C3 (assembly GCF_036346185.1). Taxonomy (NCBI): domain Bacteria; kingdom Pseudomonadati; phylum Pseudomonadota; class Gammaproteobacteria; order Pseudomonadales; family Pseudomonadaceae; genus Pseudomonas; species Pseudomonas sp. 10C3. Next base: position 87,149 of record NZ_JASJVE010000021.1, read on the forward strand.
CCGGTGGTGCGAAAGACAAAGCTGCCCAGCGGATCGTCATCGCCAATTACGACGTTCAGCCGGCCATAAGGCTTGCAGGCATTGCCTTGAGCCAGTGAACAGCCATCCGGTGAAGGGCAGGGCAACGACTGGATGCCGTCCTTGGTCAAACGCTTGCAGGTCTCGCCATTGCCGACGCACAGTGGTCGTCCTGTAGTGCGGTCGAACAGGCTGTAGTCAGCCCGAAAGTTGAGGTCGGGCTCGTTGAACAGCAGCCGGATCGGAATGCTGCGCAGCTTGCCTTCCTGGCCATTGCGCAGCTCCTCGTTGAGTGGATGCAGTAACCAGCCGTCGCGGCTCTGTACTTGGGAGGTGAGGGTGAATTGATCATCCTTTTCCGGCAGACGCTTGCCGTTCTTTTCGACGACCTTGCCGATGGAAATGCGACCGAGTACGGGCGGTGTTATCGCCAAGCCTTTGAGCATGATGTGACTCCTGCGTCTGAAAAAAAGCCACCGAGGCCGCGTGAACGGGCAGGGTGGCATTGAGGGGAGGGGATATCTGAATAACCGGCACGCGTTCACGTCAGCAGAAAACGCCGACTGCCGGTTTTGCTGGTCGAATAGCGCACATTCAGATAGGGCTTGTCTTTCAGCAAGCGCGGTATGTCCAGTGCCACGCTGTCCTTGGCTTTCTTCCAGGTAACTCCACCGGTTTCGAACAGCGCACGACTGGCATCGCCCATGGCTTGCTGCAAGGTCTGCTTGAGCTGGGCTTCCTGGGTTTCCTGCTGAGCAATCGAGTCGCGCACCTTTTGTAAGTCGGCAAAGGTGGCACTGAGTCGAACATCCTGACTGAAGTCCAAGGTGTGTCCGGCGTCCTGCGGGTACAGGCAGCGCAACGCCTGATCCGCTGAGGTAGAACCATCAGCCGGTGGCGGCGTGTCGCTGACGACGTAATCCCAGAACAACCGCTCCAGGTCGATCAGTCGGGCAATCATGGAATCATCCCGTTCAATCCGATGGATTTCCAGGTGTTGCCCGCCTAGGAGTGCCGCCACATCCGCCGCCTGCTTACCGGTGACTGCGAGTTGGTGCATGACCTGTAACTGCACATATTCCGGCACGCCCTCTTTCCAGAGGCGTGCACCGTTGATGCCGGCAGTTTTGCATTCAAGGATTTGTACATCGTCGGCGCCGATGACCTCGCGGTCGATGTTGGCCAGCATCCAGGGTAGTTTAGGATCAGGATGCTGCAGCACGGCATTGATGCGTCGTACCCGATGACCACTGCGCTTGGTGTAATGCGATGCGACAATCGGCTCCAAGATGTTGCCCCAGTAAGCAGGGCTTTCCTCATCATGCGGGTCTAGCTTTGGTAGTAATCCATCACGCCCGGTTTTTTCCATCCACAGCTCAAGCTGGGACTTGTAGGGGTTAAGGCCCACGGCAGCGGCGGCATCCGAGCTGCCTATACCTTGTTTGCGCACGGCCAACCAGTCCTCGCGCGGCAGTTGTTTTGTGCCCACCAGGCGCAATGCCGGACGGGGTTTGCTGCTGGGTTGTTGTAGAGTTTGCGTGCCCATGATGTTTTCCTGTGCTGCATAAAAACGCCCAGCCAGCAGAAGCTGACTAGGTGCTTTAATAGTTGAGTAGGTGAGTTGAGCTAGGCGGCGAGTTGTAGTGCTGCCTGCAGGGCGCGTTGTTTGATGACAGCACCTTGGCCAAACCAGGCAGAGTCCATGCGGTATTCAGTACTTCGGGCACGTCGTTCATGATCGACATATTCGGTCACGGCGTTGAGCAAGCCCCACGCAGTTCCTTGAGCTGATTCAAGCGTCGCTCCACGACCTTGGCCTTCATACAATCCTTGGACTTTGCGCAGCGCCCGCTCGTTGGGAAGTACTGCCGGTAGCGGACTGTTAGGACTGGCATCACACAGCACGTTCATGAAAAAGCCCATTGCTTCATGCCACTGCACCTTGCGTTCAGCCAGTGCGCGCATGCGGTATATGAAGGAATCCCATTGCGAGACAGCAATACCCAGCTGCTTTTTCACTGCCTGCGGATCGAAGCACGTATTGTGCGGCACCTTGATCGCGCGGGTAGTGCCATCCAGGGCGATGGTCAGAGTGTTATTGCAGACCACCCGCACAGTGGTTGGGGTCGCGGTGGTGGCCAAGGTACCGTCACAGGAGGTGGCCAGCAGCAGGTAGCCATTCACCTGGTCGTTGCCCTTCAACGCCATGCCTTGTCCAGTACGGGCCAGTGCCCAGAACTTGCGACCGCCTTTGAGCACTCCAGCGGTTTCCAACTCGTAGCCCGAAACCTCAGTCAGATCCCGGTAGAACTCCAGCACTTCACGCGGCTGCACAACTTGGTAGCGGTTGGAGACCACCGACAACGGGGCCTTAGTGTCGGAGCGATACAGCACCTTCTGTTCAGGGAAAGAGTGAATCGATCCAAGAGCACCGATGCTCTCGGATTTGAAATGCACCGGGCTGTCCTGGATCTTCCAGTCCATACCCGCTTCACGCTGCCAGACTTCCAGCGGTTGTTTCGGGGAGAGGCGACTGCCCAGGCCGTGCCAGGGAGTAGCGCCAACGTAAGCCATTTGTTCAATGAGATGAGCCATGAGAAAGATTCCTGCGGAATGAATGGAAAAGAGCGTGGCTTCAACAAAGAACGACTTAACGGTTGATGCTGAAGCTGTAACCGCATTCCAGGCACTGATAGTTATCCAGCACCTTCTTATCAATCTGTTCACCCAGCGTGGCCCCGGCGATCCCGCCGGCAGCACCACCAAACAGCCCTCCAAGTATGACGCCAGCGATACTGCCCACAGCGATCCCAATAGGCCCGCCGACTATGCCGAGTATTGCACCGGCTTCCGCACCCGACAGGGCTCCGGCGGCCCCACTGACTGCACCACCTGCAGCGCCAATCAAACCACCCGTTTGCTTACCAATATTTTTCGTGACGACTCGTCCAGAGTTGCAGCTTGGGCAAGGGGTATACATATGCAGATCCTCAAGTGATGAGCGTTTCGAGTAAAACGCAGGCATGCCAAAGCCCCTACCGCAGTTGATTCCGGTAGGGCATTCACAGAGGTGATATAGGTTTGAAAGAAACTGTAAGTTAAAAAATAGGCTGGTAGCCTGCGGATTCAGGCCACCAGTGCGAGCTATTTGAACATAGCGCCTTGGCCGGACCAGACGTAGTCCATTCAGTATTCCGGGCATGTCGCTTGGTCGATGGTAGTTATTAAATCCTGCGTGGCTGCCAGCCTGAGAAATGATCCTCAAAAAAAGACAAAGTCCAATTGCCGCTAGGTTCAATCGAAACGATGCTGATGCGGTATCTCATAACGTACATCGCTCCGAAATGGAGTTCCTCGGTGAGTTGCTAAACGCGTTCGGTCGGCTGGATTTTGTGCCGGTAGCGGATGGGCAGATTCACCGCTTCGACGTTCCGGGTGACCGACACGGCAGCAAAAACGGCGCCTATCAGCTTTTCCTTGACGGCATCGTCTCGGGTTGGTATGGCACCTGGAAAGATGGCGGCAACTGGCAGAGCTGGAGCAGCCGCGCGCCGGCCGGCCCACTAGAGGCCGAGCAGGTGCGCCAGCGCGTTGAGCGGGCCAGGCGCCACCAAGAGGCCGCCGAAACTGCCCTGCGGCTATGGCGTGATGCTTGGCCCGCCGACCCCAATCATCCTTACTTGGTCGCCAAAGGCTGCCTCCCCCACCGCTTGCACCAGCTTGATAACAAGTTGCTGGTGCCGCTGTACTACGCGAAGCAGTTGGTGAACCTGCAACGCATCTTCGCGGACGGCACCAAGTGGTTCCTTAGTGGTGGCAAGGTCAAGGGCTGCTATTCGCCCCCTCGGCCAGCCGCTGACCATCTGCGAAGGCTGGGCAACCGGAGCCACCCTCTACGAGGAAACCGGCACCGCCGTGGCCTGTGCCATGAATTGCCACAACCTGCTGCCATTGGGTAGGCATCTACACCAGCGCTATCCGGATGCCGTGCTGATTATTGCCGGCGACGACGACCGCCAGAAAGAAGGCAACCCTGGCAGAACGGCAGCCACCGCCGTGCTCGGCTGTGATCTGGTGTTCCCGCCCTTGCCGGATGATGTGCCGCTGGAACTGAGTGATTTCAACGACCTGCGAAACTGGAGGGCAAGGTAATGAAAGTCGTGAACATTACTGGTTCAGTAGGCAACAGACGGGCCCTGAAACTCAAAATGTAATGGCCATCTGCTATTGAATTGCCGTTAGGCAATCCCAATCAATACATGGTGCTCCTCAGTCAGACGGAAAATTCTGCACCATGCCTCCAGCGAACAATTCGCCTCAAGGTAGCGCGGCGTCCTTTACCATTAACTTCGCAGACACGGATCTGGTCGAGCAACTGGACGACGGGCAGTTAATCGTGCGTTGCCAGGTCAACCATGCCAACCAGCTACTGCCACTTGTTCGCTACTGGATTCCCCATGTACATATTCTTGAGCCCGTCTGGCTACAGCAGAAGCTGCGCGATGAGCTGACTGATTATTTGCCTTGAAAGCCCGACACAACAAACAGGATGAACGTTATGAACCAATACGTGAAAAAAACCACCGACGACGAGGATTTGCTGGCGCTGATTTCCGACGACGAGGATGTGCGTTTGGCAATGGTCAGGCGCGAAATCCTTGGCGCCCATGCGCAATTATTACTTGCCCGCGACGAATCCTGGAAGGTGCGTGAAGCTCTGGCCAGTCGGGAAAACTTGGGCGAAGCGGCACAACTGAACCTGAGCAGTGACGACGAATCCTGGAAGGTGCGTGAAGCCCTCGCCGGCAGGGATAACTTGGCCGAATCGGTACAACTGAAGCTGACCTTCGACGGGGAGGAGGATGTGCGCCTGATACTGGCTAAGAACGAAAACCTTGGTACCCCTGCGCAACTACTGCTTGCCAGCGACGAGTCCTGGAAGGTTCGTGAAGCTCTGGCCAATCGGGAAAACATGGCCGAAGCGGTACAACTGGAGCTGAGCTGCGATGACGACTACGATGTGTGCGTAGCCTTGGCCGGCCGGGATGACTTGGGCGAAGCGGCACAACTGAACCTGACCCACGATGACAACTCGAATGTGCGCGAAGCCCTGGCCGGCCGGGATAACTTGGTCGAAGCGGTACAACTGAACCTGGCCCGCGACGACGACTCCGATGTGCGTCTGGCACTGGCCAGGAACGAAAACCTCGGTGTCCTTGCGCAACTACAGCTTGTCAGCGACGAATCCTGGGGGGTGCGCGAAGCCCTGGCCGGCCGGGATAACTTGGCGGAAGCGGTACAACTGAAGCTGACTCGCGACGACGACTCGGATGTGCGCGAAGCCCTGGCCGGCAGGGATAACCTGGCCGAAGCGGTACAACTGAACCTGGCCTGCGACGACGACTCGGATGTGCGTCTGGCACTGGCTAGAAACAAAAGCCTTGGCGCCCCTGCGCGACGACTGCTTGCCCAGGACTCAGACGCGGATGTGCGCGAAGCCCTGGCCAAGAAAGTATGACTGGGCGTGCCCATGGTGATGCCTTAAACGCTACTCACTGAAACAGTACTTGCTCATACAGCGGTAGAAGCTTGGATGGAACACCAATTGGCTGGGCGGAAGCCAGTGTTGAGCGCAAACAGTTGCGCAATCTGCTGGAGAGAGTCGCCTTTCTGCCAGCGCTCCCACATCAGCGTTTTCTGGGTTTCGGTGTAATGAATCCGAGGTCATTGCTTCATCTGCAACACTTCTCCTCCTGCTGGCGCAGTATCTAGTGTGTTGCATCCACAGGTTGAATCCACAGTCCAGGCTGTGTGAAAACGTTTTAGAGCAAGTTTGACAGTCAGAGCCGAAACGAAAATAGCATTCCTACGTAAATTTCAGGTCTGTTGACTAAACAAGCGCCGACAGATTTTACGTAGCAACGCAGACTACAAAACGGCGCATGCGTTTTCACGCAGCCTGGACCCGAAGCGGTTTTTCAGCACGTCTAAGCGATCTGTGGCAGAGCTACCCCTCTGCCTGGCTCTGCAGTAGCCGACAAACCTCGACATTCACTTCCACGAACACCTCCCAGCTGTATCGCTGCGCGTAGTGCATCCGGTACTGCCGGTCCACCCGGCAGATATCCGGCCGCGTCTCGTAGATCAGACAGCGCTTGTCGGCATCACTGTAGTGCCGACAAGCGCCGGCCCCCCCATCAAGATACCCTGTTTGTTACGCCAGAAGAACCTTGCGGCAACAAA
>NZ_JASJVE010000022.1:0-80742 GCF_036346185.1 Pseudomonas sp. 10C3
GGCCAGCAGCGCTTCGTAATCGAGGTCGCTGACGGCCTGGCCTTCGCCATACTCCGGGTCATCGACGTCAATCACCAACGGCGGGTGGTCCAGCATGCTGATTGCTGCGTGGATCACGTCATGGAACTCACGGTCGGTGATCAGCACTTTGGCCTCGCCGTGCTGGAGCATGAAGGCAATCGCTTCGGCATCCAGGCGCACATTGAGCGGGTTGAGCACTGCGCCGATCATCGGTACGGCAAAGTGGGCCTCAAGCATGGCAGGGATGTTAGGCAACATCAGTGCGACGGTATCGTTCTTGCCAATGCCGCGACCCGCCAACGCTGAAGCCAGACGGCGGCAGCGCGCATAGGTTTGCGCCCAGGTACGGCGGATAGAGCCGTGGATCACGGCAGGGTAGTCAGGATAGACGCTGGCAGTGCGCTCAATGAAGCTGAGCGGCGACAAGGCAATATGATTGACAGCCTTAGGGGCTAGCCCTTGTTCAAAAATCGACATGTAAAGGTACTCGGTGGCTGATTGTTAGCTCTTTAGGTGTGACCTTTCAGCATAGACTGCTGGGATCAACTTATGTCCGGCGTGTTTTATATAACAACTCTAGATAAATATGGAAGTAATACCTTAACAGTATAGTAGATATACTATATGTGATTTGCGGGTTTAAAAATTGATCCCAAGAGCGTGCCAAGGCGGGCATCTGCGGTCCAGATATTGCTTCGATATCGACTCTGAAAATGGCGATCTGCCGGTTTTGTATAAGCACCCTTCATGACCACAAGTGATGACAGGGGGCCCAGATGAGAGGTTGGACATGCAGGCACTTTTGTCACCGGGTATTCGCCTGCTTGGGCGTTTTGGATTTGCCCGCAAGTTTCAGCTGCTTTTTTTGCTGTTCATGCTGCCGTTAGTCGGCAGTCTATGGATGATTGGTCTGGATTATCGCGACAAACTTGCCCTGATTGCGGGGGAAAGGGCGGGTGTTAGCCAGTTATTGGCGCTGGAAACGCTGGACGACCTGCTGACCGCTCAGCGTGACCGCACAGCCCGCTGGAAAGCCGCCGACATTCTTCATGACCCGACCCCTGCGGCACGCGACGCCATGGGCGCGCTCGACGCAGCCAACCCCGGAATCGGACAGGCGCTAACGTTGATAGGTGCGGAATTGCACCGTGACGGCGCGACGTCAGAAACGCTGGACCGTTACCAGAAGCTACAAAGTGCGGCCACTGGACTGGATTCTGCGGCCCTGCGCACGGTTGGCTGGTGGCCGGACGGTTATGAGCGCTTCACGACCGCCTTGAGTGCGCTGCAAACCTTGCGCGAACAAATCGCTCAGGACAGTGGGTTGATCCTCGACCCTTGGTTGGAAACCTATCTGTTGATGCAGATGTCCACGAAGCAAGCGCCTGATCTGATCGAGCGTGTCGGACGTCTGGCCAGCGTGGGACAAACGTCGGTGGCGTCCGGTCAGTTCAGCCTGCAAAGCCGTTTGCAGATGCGTGATCTGCGCAGCCGACTCGGCGATGCCCGCGAGCAATTGAACAAAACCGGGGGCTCCCTAGAGGCCAGGCTCTCGCCCGATCTGCAGCCGTGGGCTGATCAATACCGTAAAAGCCAACAGCGTCTGGACGGCGAGTTCAAGGTGCTTGATAACGGTCTGTTCGGTGGCAGCATCAACCTTGATACCGGCAGTTTCGAACGTAGCGTCGATGCCTTGCTGGGTGATTTGATGGCGCTGCGTCACCAATCTCTGGTCTCGTTGGACGTGCGTCTGGCCTATTACCATGACCAGTCGGTTCGCCAATTTATCCCCGTGGCGACGATTTTTGGTTGCTTGCTGTTGGCGGCGCTTTACCTGTTTGTCTGTCTGCAGACGTCGATCCGACGCAGTGCCAGCGGCATTACAATGCTGGCGCAGTCGTTACGCGACGGTAATCTATGTGTACAGGTGCCGGTTGAAGGGCGTGATGAGCTGGCAGCGATCAGCACAGCACTCAATGCAGCCGTGGTGCAGTTACGCACAAGTCTGTTGAGCGTCGATCACGAAACGCTGCAGTTGAGTAGTGCGGTTCTGACCCTCAACACCCAGTCCAACCGCACCCTCGATGAGGTCGAGGAGCAGCAGCAACAGATCAGTCAGATCGCCACGGCGGCAACGCAACTGGCCGCCACCTCTCAAGGCGTTGCGAAAAGTTGCGAGCAGGCGTCGACAAGCGCCCAGCACACCCGCCATGTGGCCGAAGAAAGTAGCCGTGACAGTCAACGAACCACTGCCAGTATTCAGCAACTCAACCTGCGCTTGAGCGACACCGCCGCAGCGTTGGGGAGGGTCAGCGAGCAGGGTCAGCAGATCCAGTCGGTGGTGGACGCGATACGCGGCATTGCCGAGCAGACTAACTTGCTCGCGCTCAACGCCGCCATCGAGGCGGCGCGGGCGGGTGAGCAGGGTCGAGGGTTTGCCGTGGTTGCCGATGAAGTGCGTAGCCTGTCACAACGCACGCAGGCCTCTACTGCGCAGATCGCGGGAACAGTGGACAGCCTGCGCAGCACGGTAAGTCAGGCAGTCGACCTGATGGCCGCCGCGTGTGGGCAGGCTGAGACCGATGCGGCTTCGGTGACCGGGTTGGGCCTGCGACTGGGCGAAATCGCCGATGCCGTGCAGGGTGTGACCGATACCTTGGCGCAGATCGCCACCGCCGTAGAAGAGCAGGCTGCCACGGCTGACGAAGTGAGCGGCAATATCCAGCAGGTCGATCAGGCGGCAGGGCGCTTGCTGGACGGTGCGCGCGCAGTGAATCAGGCGGCCGACACGCTCAGCAAGGGCAGTCGAGCGCTGAGTGATAACACCGCACGCTTTCAATTAAGCTAGGGGTTTGAAGTAAGCCCAGGTCTGTTCATCAGCGGTCCTGGGTCAACGTCATCAACGAAAGACGTCATCCGGCATTCCGGCAGATAAATAGGCTTCCATATCGAGTACATGACGTTGCTCTTTCAGCCAGATCTTCAGGGCTCTCGGGTCTTCCAGCGCTTCACGCTGCTCCTTTAATGTCTGAATTTCAGTGCGCAGTTCCCGAAGTTTTTTCGGGAATTTGCGTGCTACGTTGGCGGGTGTGATGTGATCGCTCGGTGGCAGATTGAACTGCCTCTTGAACGCCAGCGTCAGCTCGGACACTTCGTGCTGCAAGTCATCGAGTTGATTGATCAGGACTCGGTTGTAGTGCTTGAGTTGGCCTTCAGCAATCGTGTTGATATGGCTCTGGTCGATCTGTTCGATCTCAAGTTGCAACTGCAGCAGAGCAAGCAGGTTGTTGTCGGTATAGGCCTGGTTGACCCGCTGCATCATCACGGTCTTGCGCTCTCGTTCGACAGCGTCGGTTTCGCGATCAGGGTGCAGCGCACTCACCAGTTTGCGGTAAATCTCGCGCACTGATCGGCTGGCGTTGGCGTGCTCTTCTTCCTCACGGATCTGTTGTGCGGATTTCTTGCGTGGCTTGGCGTTGCGTGTTCGCTGTTCCGCTTCCTCTGCCTGTTTTTCAAAAATGTATTGAGTGATGTCCTCCAGCGAATCCAAGTCGACGTCATCGTCCATCTTGAACCCGAACGTCTCTTCGAACGACGTCTTGAAGTGCTCGGCCTCCTCAAGCCTGTCGACGTCGAAGTGACTGCCCGCGTGCTTGTTGTAAATCGCCTTCAATGTTTCGTCATGTTCTCCGCCCATCAGGGAGGTCACCAGACCGCAGATGATCTCTTGCAGGGTCTGCCGATCATTCTTGCTGAGTTTTACTCGATCGCTGGCGTCGTCGAGGAAGTGCAGCATCTCGCTATCAAGCTGGTCAAACTCATCGAGCAATGGCTTGAAATCGGCGTTCCAGCGTTGCTGACAGCGAGACGTCGTGTTTTGCCAGGCTTCCAGTAATTGGCGTTGCGTTTCGATCTTCTTGAGCAAGGCGTTGAATTTCTTTTGCCCGGCCGACAGGTGCGGCTTGCCTGCCTGTGCGGCGATGCTGAGTTTCGGCGCCTGGTGTGTCATGGGAATCCCGCTGAGTCTGAAAATAGGGGCATTTTAAGGGACGACGACAGTTTTGTAATTGACTGCGGAATGCGCGGGAGATCACGCGCATGTACAGCCTGAAGCTGAGGCTCCACGTCGTGGAAAATGTGCGCTCAGGTGCACTAGCGATCATTCATGTTGGCAGCGATGCAGCTACGCTCAAACGGTACGTTATGGGCCTTGGGCTATGAGCATGAAAATTCATCAGCTGTCGGTCGCTGACGCCTTGGCCAGCGTGCAAGCCACTGAGCAGGGGCTTTCCCCGGCGCAGGTGCAGCGCCGTCAGCGCGAGTTCGGTCTCAACCGGATGGCCCACGCTCGGCGCCGCAGCTGGTTGCGGGCGCTGCTGAAGGAGTTTGTGCATTTCTTCTCGATAGTGTTGTGGCTGGCGGCGCTGTTGGCGTTCATTGCCGAGTGGAAGTCTCCGGGGCAAGGCATGGCTCGCCTCGGTTATGCCCTCATCGCGGTCATTCTGGTCAGCGGTGTATTCTCATTCTGGCAGGAGTATCGGATCGGGAAAGCGCTGTCTGCCTTACGCCGATTGCTGCCGCAGCAGGCTCAGGTACTGCGCGATGGCTCGGTGCTGCGGGTCGCGACCGAGGCGCTGGTGCCCGGTGATATCGTACTGTTCGCCGAGGGTGACCGGGTACCGGCAGATTGCCGGGTGATCGAGGCGTTCTCGCTGCAGGTCAATAACGCTCCCCTGACCGGCGAGTCGACGGCCGAAGCCCGCGATGCCCAACCCAGTGCTGCCGAGGACTGGCTATACGCGGGCAATATCGTGCTGACGGGCACTGCGATCATGTCGGGCAAGGGGCGCGGCGTGGTCTTTGCCACGGGCATGCACACCGAGTTCGGGCGCATCGCCCATCTGACCCAGGCCAGCGGTGCAGAAATCTCGCCACTGCGACGCGAGGTTGCCCTCCTGAGCCGCAGTATTCTGATACTGGCGCTTGGGATCGGTGTGGTCTTTTTCTGCCTCGGAATGGTGCTGGGTATGCCCTTCTGGAGTGATTTCATTTTCACCATCGGCCTCATCGTCGCAATGGTGCCGGAAGGTTTGTTGCCGACGCTGACGTTGTCGCTGGTTCTGGCCACCCAGCGTATGGCGCGCCGGCAGGTACTGATCCGTCATCTTCCGTCCGTTGAAGCATTGGGCTCGACGACGGTGATCTGCACCGATAAGACCGGCACCCTTACGCAAAATCGGATGACAGTGACCGCGCTTTGGCTGGATGGCAGTCTGTACGGCGACTTGGAGCGCGGTTTGCCCGTCGGCATTGCGCAGGCCAATGCGCCGTTTTTTCAGGTGGCCGGGTTGTGCCACGATCTGCAGCAAACCGGTCCTTGTGAATCATTGACCTACCTGGGCGACCCTATGGAGCAGGCCATGCTCCAGTTGGTAAATCGTATCGCGCCTCAGACGTGTCCGATAGCGCGCTTGCAAGAGCTGCCGTTCAATGCGGAGCGCATGCGTATGTCGGTGGTGTACGCGATGGCAGACGGGCCTCGGCTGTTGTGCAAGGGCGCACTGGAAAAGGTGTTGCCGCTGTGCACCGGACAATGGCGCGATGGTGCGATCACGCCGCTCACTGACGAATGTCGCGCCCGTATCCTGGCGGCGCAGACGTCCATGGCCGACCGTGGCTTGCGGGTCCTGGCGCTGGCGTGGCGCGACGTGGAAGCGGGGCAGATGCCTGTCGAGCAGACGTTGGTCCTCGCGGGGTTGGTCGGACTGCAGGATCCGCCCCGACCAGAGGTGCCGGGGGCGATTGGCGCCTGCCAGGCTGCGGGCATCAAAGTGATCATGGTCACGGGAGATAACCCGCACACGGCGCTGGCGATTGCGCGCGAGATAGGCTTGGTACGCTCGGATGCGCCGCAGGTGCTCACCGGCGCACAGCTTTTGCAGTTGTCCGATGCGCAGTTGCAACTGGCGCTGGACGCGGCCGAAATCATTTGTGCCCGCATCGCGCCAGAGCAGAAGCTGCGGATCGTCGAGACGCTCAAGCGCAAAGGCGAGATCGTTGCAGTGACCGGTGACGGGGTGAACGACGCACCCGCCCTAAAGAGCGCCCATGTCGGTATTGCGATGGGGCTGTCGGGCACCGATGTAGCCCGCGAGGTGGCCGACATGGTGCTGCTGGACGACAATTTCGCCAGCATCGTCAATGCCGTCGAAGAGGGGCGTGCGGTGTTCGACAACATCCGCAAATTTCTCACCTACATCCTGGCGCACAACATGGCGGAGCTGATTCCCTATCTCGGCTTTGTGCTGGTCAAGCTGCCCCTGGCAATCACGCCCTTGCAGATGCTGGCCATCGACATGGGCACCGACACCCTGACCGCGCTCGGCCTCGGGGTGGAGCGGCCAGACCCGCAGATCATGCAGCGCCCCCCGCGTCCCCCGGGGGAGCGCTTGTTCAACCTGGGCGTTGCCCTGCGTGGTTATGTGGCGTTGGGCTTGTTTGAAGCGCTGGCAACCGTGTCGACGTTCATCTTTGTCCTGCAACGTGGTGGCTGGACGTTCGGCGACACAGTGGCTTTTTCCGATCCGCTTTATCACCAGGCAACCACCGGCAGCCTGGCGGCCATTGTGGTACTTCAGGTGGTCAACGTCTTTCTCTGTCGAAGTACGACCCGCTCGGTCTTCGACACGGGGGTGCGCGGCAATCCCCTGATTCTTTGGGGTGTGGCGCTGGAAATCGTCTTGATCCTGCTTTTTACTTACACCCGTTGGGGCAACGCGCTCTTGGGTACCGCGCCACTGCCGTTCGAAGTGTGGCTGTTCCTGTTGCCGTTTGCCCTGCTGTTGATTGGGCTGGAGGAGGCGCGTAAAGCGTTTGTCAGGCGCCGATGCCCCAGTCCATGAACCGGCGTCACTTCAATCGGAGGCATTTTCTGGGTATCTGCGGTTGGCATGATCCTGATCATGGAACCCAAACGGATGGCTTTGGATAATTGCCCGAACACCACTTCAATTAGGAGCTTCTATGTTTCCCGAATACCGTGATCTGATTACTCGCCTGAAAGCTGAAGATAAGCACTTTTCCCGTCTTTTCGATGAGCATAATGAGCTCGATCAGCGCATCAAGAACATCGAAGCCCGCATTGAGTCGGGTACCGAGCTTGAAATTGAAAATCTGAAAAAAGAAAAGTTGACCTTGAAAGACCAGCTTTACGTGATTCTCAAGAACGCTGAGACCGTATAGTTTTCGAGTCAGGGATGTTTATAAGATTCAAGGTTACCTGGTGTGTCTGGATTGCTCAGGTCCGCGTGGGCAGTCCCTTTTCGAGGAGTCTGGCGAATTGATCTGCCGGAACCGGACGGCTAAACAAATACCCTTGAACCTCATCGCATCCTGATTCGTTGAGGAACGCCAATTGGGCATCGACCTCCACACCCTCAGCGATCACCGTGAGCTGCAGGGTGTGCCCAAGCTGGATGATGGCTTTGACGATTGAGGCGCCATCGGGATCGGTCAACATGTCCTGCACAAACGATTGATCAATCTTGAGCTTGTCGACCGCCAGCTGTTTAAGATACGAAAGGCTGGAATAGCCGGTTCCGAAATCGTCGATGGACAGGTTCACACCCATGGCCTTCAAGCCGTGCAGGGTTTCTATCGTGGCATCCACGTCCTGCAGCAGAATGGATTCGGTCAGTTCCAGTTCCAGCCGGTCCGGTCGCAACCCAGACGTGGCAAGCGCAGCAGACACCACTTCCAGAACGTTCCCGCGCTTGAACTGCAAGCCCGAGAGATTGACGGCTATTACCGGTGCCGGTGAATATTGACTCTGCCAGACCTTGGCTTGACGACAGGCTTCGTTGAGCACCCATTCGCCTATCGGAACGATATGGCCACTGCGCTCAGCCAGAGGAATGAACTTGCCCGGAGGCACAAGCCCGTCGATCGGATGCTGCCAGCGGATCAGGGCTTCCGCGCCGATGATCCGACCACTGCGAATGTCTATCTGAGGCTGATAATGGAGCACGAATTCGCGATTTCGCAGGGCATTGCTTAATCCCCCGGTGAGTCGAACTTGCTCAATCAGACCGATATTCATTTCACGCGTGAAGAAACGATAGGTATTGCGCCCCGCCTCCTGGGCACTATTGACTGCCGTGTGGGCGTTATTGAATAGGGTGTCGAGGTCCTCTCCATCATTCGGGAACAAGCCAATGCCGATGGAGAAAGAAATACTTAGTTTATGGCTGCCGATTTCCAGGGGGTCAACAAAGACCTCCTGGATGGCATTCGCGAAGCCAATAATTTCCGCAACGTGGTAATTCCCCGTGAGCAAGACAACAAACTCGTCACCGTTAATTCGACTGATCGTTGCGGTCATTGGGATGCACTGCCACAGCCGTTCAACGACCATGACCAGTACCTGGTCGCCGACAGCGTATCCCAAGCTGTTATTGATCCGCTGAAAATGATCCAGATTGAGGTAAAGCACAGTAAGCGTGGTGTTTTCGCTCTTGCTGGTGAGTACTGCGTGCTCAAAGCGGTCGCGCAGCAGCAGACGATTGGGCAGGTGGGTCAGTGGGTCGTAATGCGCCAGGAACGCCAGCGTTTCTTTGGCGGCGGCATGCTCCGCACGGGTACGCAACGCCATGATGCCGTAAGCCAGTTCGTTGGCCAGCTCCTGCAGAAGCTTCAGCTCGTCTGGGTCGAAGGCGTGCGCTTCGCTTGCGTAAATGGTTAACGCGCCCAGCACTTTGGCGTCGCAAATGAGTGGCAGGGCCACACTGGATTGGTACCCATGCTGGATCGCCGCCTCGCGCCACGGCGCCATTCGCGGGCTGTTCTGGATATCCTGGCTGATATTCGGCTGACCGGTGCGGATGGCCATACCGGTCGGACCCTGACCGTTCTCGGTATCCGCCCAAGAGATATTGATCCCGTCGAGATACCCGTTGTCATAACCGGATTGCGTTATGGGTCGCACCATTTTGGCTTCATCCTGCTCCGCATAGCCAACCCAGGCCATCAGGTAATTGTCCCTGTCGACACACAAACGGCATATTTCAGCCAGCAGGGTGTACTCATCTTCAGCGTGCACCAGCGCTGTATTGCAGCGACTGAGCAGCCGCAAGTCGCGATTGAGCTTCCTGAGCACCGTTTCGCTTTGCTGCAAGGCTGATGTCATGTCTTTGGCAATGACCAACGCTCGTACTCGGCCTGTCACCAGCAGCCAGCCGACCAGGGCCAATAGCACGCTGGCAACGGTACCGGAAACTGCAATGATGTCGGCTTTGTCACTTTTCAGTCGGGCGTCAAAGGGTGCCAGTGAACTGACCGCTACCGTCCACTGATGGCCAAAAAGAGGAACAAGCCGGGTGGTGTGAAACTCGGGAGCCGAGCTGTCGCTACGGCTGTTCGAGCTGAAGATCAATGCGCTCTGTCCGACCGAATCACCGTCGTAGAGGTCTAGACTCAGTGTGGTGCCGGCTTCCCCAAAGCGTTTTCCCGGAATGCCGTCCATCAAGTCATTCATGCGGAAGGGGGCATAGACCCAACCGATCAGGTTTGCGCGGCGTTCATCGACTGTCTGATGGGGTGCTTGCAGACGATAGACCGGGTGGTACATCAGGAATCCTGCCTGAACGTCCTGATCGGTTTCCTGCAGCAGCCGAACCTTGCCCGAGATAGAGGTAATTTCCTCATCCCTCGATTGATCCAGTGCCGCGCGACGAACAGGTTCGGAATACATGTCGTAGCCAATCGCGCGCTGATTACGCCAGTTGAAAGGCTCGAGGTAGATGACCGGCGTGTAGAGGTCTCGGTTACCGCTGGGATTGATGGTGTAATCAACCCGGCCCTCGGTACGTACATCGGCGATGTGCCTGGATTTGTCCTCCGGCAACACCCGTGGAGCAAAACCTAATCCCTGGATGCCTGGGTATTTGCCTTCGAGTTTAAGAGCATCAACGTATCTAGCGAACTCGCTGCGCGTGACAACGAGCGACGTTGCGAACAGGCCAGACAGGCCTTCCATTAGTTGCTCGTAACGTTGTAAGCGCCTGTTGGTGTTCTCGATGATTTCGTTGGTACGGTAGTCGAACTCATCGTGGAGCGCCTGTCGGGCAGACTCGCGAGGAATGTCCTGAAGTGCATAGGTCAGCGCCAGACCCAGGCAGAGGAAGACCCAGGGTATGAACCGAAGACGATTGGAAAGGACTTCATAGTTAGGCATTGGCTAGATTCCCTAGATGTCCTATGACGACTCTAGATGCAAAAAACCCCCTGTTTCAGGGGGTTTCAGGTTTTCATTGGGTTTCAGACAGTTTCTGCAGCCCAATGAAATAGCGGTAGCGACTTATACGTTGAAGCGGAAGTGCATCACGTCACCGTCTTTGACGATGTAATCCTTGCCTTCCAGGCGCCATTTGCCCGCTTCTTTAGCACCGGCTTCGCCTTTGTACTGGATGAAGTCTGCGTAGGCGATGACTTCGGCGCGGATGAAGCCTTTTTCGAAGTCGGTGTGGATCACTGCTGCGGCTTGCGGTGCGGTGGCACCCACGCGGACAGTCCAGGCGCGAACTTCTTTTACGCCTGCGGTGAAGTAGGTTTGCAGGTTAAGCATTTCGTAGCCCGCGCGGATCACGCGGTTCAGGCCAGGTTCTTCAAGGCCCAGAGCCTCAAGGAACATGTCCTTCTCTTCGCCATCGTCGAGCTCGGCGATTTCTGCTTCGATCTTGTTGCACACTGGAACTACGATTGCGCCTTCTTCTTCGGCGATGGCACGGACCACGTCCAGAAGCGGGTTGTTCTCGAAGCCGTCTTCCGCAACGTTGGCGATGTACATGACTGGCTTGATGGTCAACAGGTGGAAGCCACGAGCCAGTTGTTTGTCATCGGCATTCATGTTCTTCACCAGGCTGCGCGCGGGCTTGCCTTCGGAGAAGTGGGCGATGAGTTGTTCCAGAATGGCTTTTTGCGCAACAGCTTCCTTGTCGCCGCCTTTGGCATTGCGGGTCACTTTTTGCAGCTGTTTTTCACAGCTGTCGAGGTCGGCGAAGATCAATTCCAGGTCAATGATTTCGATGTCGCGTTTCGGGTCGACACTGTTGGAGACGTGAATCACGTTCTCGTCTTCGAAGCAGCGGACCACGTGGGCGATGGCATCGGTCTCGCGGATGTTGGCGAGGAATTTATTGCCCAGGCCTTCACCTTTCGAGGCGCCAGCAACCAGGCCGGCGATGTCGACGAATTCCATGGTGGTCGGCAGTACACGTTCCGGGAGAACGATGGCCGCCAAAGCGTCCAGGCGTGCGTCCGGCATCGGCACGATACCGGTGTTCGGCTCGATGGTGCAGAAGGGGAAGTTCTCAGCCGCGATGCCGGATTTGGTCAGGGCGTTGAACAGGGTGGACTTGCCGACGTTGGGTAGGCCGACGATGCCGCAATTGAATCCCATGATATTTCCCCTTGGAGTTAGTCAGGCCTTCTGGCTGTGCAGGTTTTTCATCGCGCGGTTCCATTCACCGGCGAAGATATCCGGCAGCACGCCGAGGGCAAAATCGATACTGGCGTCCAGTTTTTCCTGTTCAGCGCGTGGCGCTCGACCCAGAACAAAATTGGAGACCTTGCTGGCATCACCTGGGTGGCCAATGCCAAGCCGCAGGCGGTGAAACGTATTCTGATTGCCGAGCTGCGCGATGATGTCGCGCAGTCCGTTATGACCGCCATGGCCGCCGCCTTGCTTTAGCTTGGCAACGCCGGGAGGCAGGTCAAGTTCATCATGTGCCACCAGTATGGCGTCTACCGGAATGCGATAGAAGCCAGCGAGCGCCGCCACGGCTTGGCCGCTGCGGTTCATGTACGTGGTGGGGATCAGTAGACGAACATCCTGACCCTGGTGAGTGAATCGCCCGGTCAGGCCAAAAAATTTTCGCTCGACGGCAAGATTGACGCCTTGCGCCGCAGCAATACGCTCAACAAAAAGAGCCCCTGCGTTATGCCGGGTCTGTTCGTATTCGGCGCCTGGATTTCCCAGGCCAACGATCAGTTGTATGGCAGTCACGACAGGGGCTCTTCCTTGGAGTTGTGGATAACATCGCTAGGCGTAGCGACAGAAGTGGGCGAAATATGCTCATTTACCATGATGTAAACTCCGCGATCTCGCCCGCTTTGCCTGACTATCGCTCGCGACGCTTTCTGAGCAACTCCGACGTTACCAAGCAATGAATTACTCGGCAGCGGTTTCTGCTTCAGGTGCTACACGTGGTGCGTGAACGTTGGCAACAGCCAGGTCGTTACCGTGTACCAGTGTTACGAACTCAACGCCTTTAGGTGCTTTGAGGTCGGACAGGTGAATGATGTCACCCACTTCAGCAGCGTTCAGATCGACTTCGATGAACTCAGGCAGATCTTTCGGCAGGCAAGTTACTTCGACCTGGGAAATAACGTGCGAAATTTCGCCGCCTTTCTTGATCGGTGCTTCTTCGTTGATGAAGTGCACAGGTACGTGAGCGATCAGTTTCTGACCAGCGATAACGCGTACGAAGTCAGCATGCATCACGTGGCCCTTGGCCGGGTGACGTTGCAGTGCTTTGATCACGACGTTCTGCTTGGTGCCACCAATGTTCAGTTCGATAACGTGGCTGAAAGCAGCGTCGTTTTCCAACAGTTTGGCAACTTCTTTAGCCAGCATGCTGATCGATTCAGGGGCTTTTTCGCCACCGTAAACGACAGCTGGAACCAGGCTTGCGAGACGACGCAGGCGGCGGCTCGCACCTTTCCCCAGGTCGGAACGCACTTCAGCATTCAAAGTAAAGTTATTCATGTTGTTTCTCCAAAATAACCACATTCGCCCAGCGGTTGCGACCGGCGCTCAGACGATATGGGCAAAAAAGCCCCGCCCCAACAGTAGGTTGGGGCGGGGCGCTTTTCGACAGCGTAATGCAACCGTGGGCAGAGCCCTTAGCGGAACATCGCGCTGATCGATTCTTCGTTGCTGATGCGGCGGACCGCCTCAGCAACTACCGGTGCAATATCCAGTTGGCGGATACGTGAACAGGATTGTGCGGCAGCGGACAACGGGATGGTGTTGGTCACCACCAGTTCGTCCAGCATGGAATTTTCAATGTTTTCGATAGCCCGACCCGACAGCACAGGGTGTGTGCAGTAGGCAAAGACCTTGGCAGCGCCATGCTCTTTCAGGGCCTTCGCCGCGTGACACAGAGTGCCGGCGGTATCGACCATGTCGTCGACCAGAATACAGGTACGCCCTTCGACATCACCGATGATATGCATCACTTCAGAGTGATTGGCTTTCTCACGGCGTTTATCGATGATCCCGAGATCGACGCCCAAGGATTTGGCAACAGCCCGTGCACGCACGACGCCACCGATATCCGGGGAAACAATCATCAGGTTTTCGAAGCGTTGATCTTCGATGTCATCCACCAAAACGGGGGAGCCGTAGATGTTATCTACCGGAATATCGAAGAATCCCTGAATTTGGTCCGCATGCAAATCAACCGTAAGAACACGATCGATCCCCACCACGGTCAGCATGTCAGCGACAACTTTCGCGCTGATAGCTACACGTGCGGAACGCGGACGGCGATCCTGGCGGGCATAACCAAAGTATGGAATCACCGCAGTGATTCGAGACGCTGAGGAGCGGCGGAAGGCATCTGCCATCACAACCAGTTCCATCAGGTTATCGTTGGTTGGTGCACAGGTTGGCTGGATAATGAATACGTCTTTACCGCGGACGTTTTCATTGATCTCGGCACTGATTTCACCATCGGAAAATTTGCCGACGGAGATATCACCTAGAGGGATATGCAGCTGGCGTACTACACGCCTAGCTAGATCGGGGTTAGCGTTCCCCGTAAAGACCATCATCTTGGACACGCGCACTACCTGCCGGCTGAGGGTATACCTGGATGAGTATAGAAAATGGCAGGGGCGGCTGGATTCGAACCAACGCATGGCAGGATCAAAACCTGCTGCCTTACCGCTTGGCGACGCCCCTGTAATGTTTCACCTTGAGTGCCCAGCACTCAATTCTTAGAACAGATCTTGTAACTTGCGATGCAACATCGAAACGTTGCTTCCCTTTGCTACAAACCCTGTAAGGGTCTCTGTAAGAAGGGCCGAGACTTTATCAGCTTCGGCTTGGTTTGGGAAGGCCCCAAACACACAACTTCCAGTTCCGGTTAATTTTGCTTCGGCAAAATTGCCTAACAAATTCAAAGCGTTACGAACAGCTGGGTAACGCCTCTCTACAACCGGCTGACAGTCATTTCGACTGTTTCCCTCGAGAACGGGGCGCACTTTAATGGGAGGAGTGTCTCGTGTCAACAGTGGATCTGAAAAAATTTCTGCTGTACTTACAGATACTTGCGGTACAAGCACCAGATACCAAGGCTCTTCGGGGTTTACAGGGGTCAGTATTTCTCCGACACCTTCAGCAAACGCAGCATGTCCACGCACGAAAACCGGGACGTCCGCGCCTAATGTCAGGCCCAATGCGGCCAGGCGATCTTCATCCCAGCCAAGTTTCCACAGGTGATTCAGACCGAGCAATGTGGTGGCCGCATCGGAGCTTCCGCCGCCGATTCCTCCGCCCATGGGCAGACGTTTTTCCAGCCAGATGTCGATACCAAGGGTGCAGCCGGATTGTTTTTGCAATGCACGAGCGGCTTTTACGATCAGGTTACTGTCGTGGGGCACGCCGGGAATTTCAGTTTGAAGGCGGATTTCTCCGTCATCGCGTACGGCGAAACTGAGTTCGTCACCGTAGTCGAGAAATTGAAACAGCGTCTGCAACTCGTGATAGCCGTCTTCGCGACGGCCAAGAATATGCAGCATCAGGTTGAGTTTGGCGGGTGCCGGCAGCGTCAGGCGAGGGGTGTGCATGATTATTGCCCCAGTTTGCGTGGTTGCCAGTCCTTGATCACCAGCGTGACGTCGAGGTCCTGGCCGTGCAGCTTGATGCGCTCAGGCAGCCAATAGCCGTTCTGTTGCGTGTAGCTCAGGTATTCGACTTGCCAATCGTCCTGCTCGAGGCTGGCAAGGCGACTGTCGCCATCCAGGTTCAAGCGACTCCTGCTGCCGGGGGCGGGTAGACCGCGTACCCACCAGACAAGATGCGACACCGGTAATTTCCAGCCTAGTTGTTGTTGGAGCAAGTCTTCCGGGTTGGCAGCTTCGTAGCGGCCCTGATTGGCTACTTCCAGGGCGACGCTACCCGGTCGTCCGGTCAAGCGGGCTGCGCCGCGTCCCAGGGGGCCTGAGAGGCGGATATCGTAGTAGTCCTGACGTTGCAGCCAGAACAAGGTGCCGCTGCCCGAATCCTTCGGGGCGCGAATGCCGACCTTGCCGCTGATTTGCCACCCGTCAAGGCTGCTCAGTTGTGCTTTGTGTTCGCGCCATTGCGCGGGGTTGCCTTGGCCCTGCAGGGCTTCGCGAGAGGTAAAACCGGCGCAACCGGCGAGCAGGGCGATCAGGCTGAAAACGATAACGTGGCGCAAAAACATAAAATTAGAGAGTCTCGGATCCGGTCAGGCGCCGCAGAGTGCTGCGCAGAATAGGGCTATCAGGTTGTTGCTCGAGGGCTTTGCTCCAGACTTTCCGGGCTTCGCGCTGCTTGCCGTTGGCCCACAATACTTCGCCCAGATGGGCGGCGACTTCGTGGTCCGGGAAGCGTTCCAGCGCCTGACGCAGCAAGCGTTCGGCTTCATCGAGGTTGCCCAGGCGGTAATTTACCCACCCCAGACTGTCCAGTACGGCTGGGTCTTCCGGGTTCAGTGCGTGCGCTCGTTCGATCAGGGCCTTGGCTTCGGCATAGCGCGTCGTGCGGTCTGACAGGGTGTAGCCCAAGGCGTTCAAGGCCATGGCGTTGTCAGGCTCGCGCTTGATAATCGCGCGCAGGTCTTTTTCCATTTGCGACAGGTCGTCGCGTTTTTCCGCGAGCATGGCTCGTGTATACAGCAGGTTCAAGTCGTCGGGATACTGCTTCAACGCCTGCCCCAGCACTTGCCAGGCTCGATCGCTCTGGTTGTTGTTTGCCAGGGTTTCGGCTTCGATCAGGTACAGCTGAATCGCATAGTCGGGCTGCGCTTCGCGTGCGGCGGCCAGGCGTTTCGAGGCTTCGGCCACGCTACCGTTGCTCATCAGAATGTCGCTTTGGCGCAGTTGCGCCGGCAGGTAGTCATTGCCGGGGCCGACCTGAGCGTATTCGGTCAGGGCGTTTTGCGGATCGCTGCGTTCTTCGTAGACACGGCCGAGGTTCAGGTGCGCCGAATCAACGTGGCTGCCGCGAGCGATCAAGTCTTCCAGGTAGCCAACGGCTTCATCCCAGGCTTTGGCTTCAAGGCAAACCAGCGCCAGCGAATAACGCAACTCGTCGTCATCCGGGAACTGTTGCACCAGGCTGGAGAACTCGACTTTGGCGTCGTCCATGCGGTTCTGTTCGACCAGCATGCGGGCATAAGTCAGGCGCAGGCGTTTGTCGTCCGGGTATTGGCGAATGCTTTTTTCCAGGATCGGCAAGGCTTCTTTGCCTCGGTCCATGCCCTGCAGGAGGCGGGCGCGCAGCAGAATAGGGGTCACGTCGCCGTCATTGGCTGGATTGTCTTCCAGCAGTTTCAGGGCGCCTTGGGCGTCACCGTTCTGTTGGAGGAGCAAGGCTTTGCCGAAGATCAGTTGGCCGTTTTTCGGGTATTTCTTGAGCAGGCGATCGAAGCTGGTCAGCAAACCGTTGCGGGTATCTGCATCGGTTTCGGCGGCAGACAGTGCCAAAAAGTCAAAATGCGTATCGCCCTGTCCTTGCAGGACCTTCTCCATGTACGCCATGGAATCGTCATAGCGTCCGGCGCGGGCCAATTGAATCGCCGCCGCGCGTTGTGCTTCAAGATTGGTCGGGTCGTTTTTCGCCCAGATCAGCGAGGTATCCAGTGCTGCCTGATCGGCGCCCAGGTACTCGGCAATGTGGAAGGCGCGTTCGGAAATCCCTGGATCCTGAGTATTGATCGCTTGGGTGACGTAGTTATCCAGCGCGATGTCGAATCGGTTGCGCTGACCCGCCAGCTCCGCACTCAACAGGCTGAACACTGTGTCTTCGGTGAACGAGCTATAAACCTGCGGCTTGGGTGCGGGTGCGGGCGTCGTGTCTGCGGCCGGTGGCGTAGCATCCGGTGAAACGGGGGCTATAGCCTGGCAACCGTTCAGAAACACAAAGGCGAGAAGTAACGCGGAGGATCTATTCATATATAGGGAGAGGGCGACTTACCTGCGGTCGGATCATCATGACACAAGCCTAGGAGCAAACCCACAGCCTATGCGAAAACTACTCAACTGGCCTTTGGCGAGGCCAAAACACGGCCGATAAACGGCTTAAAAGGGGCCGCTCTATTCGGACAATAGTCTGCGGTGGTTGTTCTCACTCTGGCGAAGTAGGACAATTGCCGGCTTCACGTCACCATCAGCGACCTTGAATGGCCTTCCTTGCACTTGGTATTAACCATAAGACTGCTTCAGTAGACGTCCGCGAGCGCGTGGCATTTACGCCTGAGCAGTTGGTTGAGGCCTTGCAGCAGCTCTGCCGTCTAACCGACAGCCGCGAAGCTGCGATCCTCTCGACTTGTAACCGTAGCGAACTGTACATCGAACAGGATCACCTTGCGTCCGATGCCATACTGCGCTGGCTGGCCGATTATCATCATCTGAGCCTGGACGAGCTGCGCGCCAGTGCTTATGTGCATGAAGATGAGGCGGCCGTTCGTCACATGATGCGGGTTGCCTCAGGGCTTGACTCGCTGGTGCTCGGCGAGCCACAGATTCTCGGCCAGATGAAGTCTGCGTACGCCGTTGCGCGGGAAGCGGGGACCATTGGCCCGCTGCTGGGCCGGTTGTTCCAGGCCACCTTCAACGCTGCCAAACAGGTACGCACCGATACCGCCATTGGTGAAAACCCGGTGTCGGTGGCGTTTGCCGCTGTCAGCCTGGCCAAGCAGATTTTCAGTGATTTGCAGCGCAGCCAGGCATTGTTGATTGGCGCGGGCGAAACCATCACGCTGGTTGCCCGGCATCTGCATGATCTGGGCGTGAGGCGTATCGTGGTGGCCAACCGTACCCTGGAGCGGGCCAGTATCCTGGCCGCGGAGTTCGGTGCCCACGCGGTTTTACTGTCCGATATTCCGGCTGAGCTGGTCAAAAGCGACATTGTGATCAGTTCCACCGCCAGTCAGTTGCCGATTCTGGGCAAGGGCGCGGTGGAAAGCGCCTTGAAGCTGCGCAAGCACAAACCGATTTTCATGGTCGATATCGCGGTGCCTCGCGATATCGAACCGGAAGTCGGCGAGCTGGACGACGTTTACCTCTACAGCGTCGACGACCTGCACGAAGTGGTCGCCGAGAACCTCAAGAGTCGCCAGGGCGCTGCGCAAGCGGCTGAAGAGCTGGTGAGTCTGGGCGCCGATGAGTTCATGTTGCGCCTGCGAGAGCTGGCGGCAGTGGATGTACTTAAGGCCTATCGTCAACAAAGCGAGCGTCTGCGTGACGATGAATTGCTCAAAGCCCAACGCATGTTGGCCAACGGCAGCAGCGCCGAAGACGTGCTGGTGCAATTGGCGCGAGGGCTGACCAACAAATTGATGCATGCTCCAAGCGTGCAATTGAAAAAGCTGTCTGCCGAAGGTCGCCTCGATGCGTTGGCCATGGCCCAAGAACTTTTTGCCCTCGGTGAGGGCTCGACGGATAAACCCCCGCAATGAAAGCTTCACTGCTCAATAAGCTGGACATCCTTAACGATCGTTTTGAGGAACTGACCGCGCTGCTTGGTGATGCCGAAGTCATTTCCGAACAAAACAGGTTTCGCGCCTATTCCCGGGAGTACGCCGAAGTAGAGCCTATTGTCGTGACCTACAACCAGTTGCTCAAAGTACTGGGCGATCTGGAAGGTGCACAGGCGCTGCTCAAGGACAGTGACCCGGACATGCGTGAATTGGCCGTCGAGGAAGTCCGTGAAGCCAAAGAGCAATTGGCCGATCTGGAAGGTCAGCTACAGCGCATGCTCCTGCCCAAAGACCCGAACGACGGGCGTAATGTGTTCCTCGAAATTCGTGCTGGCACCGGTGGCGACGAGGCGGCGATTTTTTCTGGTGACCTGTTTCGCATGTACTCACGCTACGCCGAACGTCGCGGCTGGCGCGTGGAAATTCTGTCGGAAAACGTAGGCGAGCACGGCGGCTACAAAGAAATCATCGCGCGCGTCGAAGGCGATCACGTTTACGGAAAATTAAAATTCGAGTCCGGCGCCCATCGTGTGCAGCGCGTCCCTGAAACCGAGTCCCAGGGGCGTATTCATACGTCTGCCTGCACTGTTGCGGTATTGCCTGAGCCCGATGAGCAACAAGTCATCGAGATCAACTCGTCTGATTTGCGCGTGGACACGTACAAGTCCTCCGGCGCGGGTGGTCAGCACGTGAACAAGACCGACTCGGCCGTGCGCATCACTCACCTTCCGACCGGCATCGTTGTCGAGTGCCAGGAGGAACGTTCTCAACACAAGAACCGGGCTCGGGCAATGTCCTGGCTGTCGGCGAAACTTAACGATCAGCAAACCAGCGCGGCGGCCAATGCCATCGCCAGCGAGCGTAAATTGCTGGTGGGGTCGGGTGACCGATCCGAACGAATTCGTACCTACAACTTTCCTCAGGGTCGTGTGACGGACCATCGGGTCAACTTGACGTTGTATTCCCTCGATGACGTTATGGCCGGTGGAGTCGATGCAGTGATAGAACCGTTGCTGGCCGAGTACCAGGCTGATCAACTTGCGGCATTGGGTGAGTAAATGACTATTATCGCCAGCGTGTTGAGAGCCGCCGAGCTTCCGGATTCGCCGACCGCGCGCCTGGACGTGGAGTTGTTGTTGGCTGCCGCTCTAGGCAAGCCCCGCAGCTACCTGCACACCTGGCCCGAGCGGATTGTCAGCAGCGAAGCGGCGCAGGTGTTTGCGTCCTATCTGCAACGCCGTCGTGCGGGCGAGCCGGTGGCCTATATTCTGGGCCAGCAAGGGTTCTGGAAGCTGGACCTGGAAGTTGCACCACACACACTGATCCCGCGTCCCGACACCGAGTTGTTAGTCGAAGTGGCGCTCGAACTGCACGCGATAACGCCTGCTCTGTCGCCTGTCACCGTGCTTGATCTGGGCACTGGCACCGGCGCCATTGCCCTGGCGCTGGCCAGTGAACGTCCAGCCTGGAGGGTAACGGCGGTAGATCGCATCCTTGAAGCCGTTGCATTGGCCGAGCGCAATCGTCAGCGCCTGCACCTGAACAATGTCACGGTGCTGAACAGCCATTGGTTCAGCGCACTTGAAGGTCAGCGTTTCGACATGATCATCAGCAATCCTCCTTATATTGCCAGCGCTGATCCGCATCTGGTGGCAGGAGACGTACGTTTTGAACCGAGCAGTGCCCTGGTGGCGGGCGTCGACGGGCTGGACGACCTGCGCGTCATCATTACCCAAGCGCCTGACTACCTTGATGTTGGCGGTTGGCTGTTGCTTGAACACGGTTACGATCAAGCCGCTGCTGTGCGCGACCTGATGGCAGGCCACGGCTTTGAACGCGTGCACAGCCGCAAGGATTTGGGCGGCCACGAGCGTATTACTCTTGGGCGCCTCCCGTGCTGACCGATCAGGAACTGTTGCGCTACAGTCGACAGATTTTGTTGCAGCACGTGGATATCGACGGCCAGTTGCGCCTCAAACACAGCCGGGCGTTGATCGTCGGCCTCGGCGGCCTGGGTTCTCCAGTGGCTCTGTATCTGGCCGCTGCCGGTGTCGGCGAGTTGCATCTGGCCGACTTCGATACCGTGGACCTGACCAATCTGCAACGGCAGATCATTCATGACAGCCACAGCGTCGGGCAGAGCAAGGTGGATTCGGCCATTGAGCGCCTGACCGCGATCAACCCCGAGGTGAAACTGATCGCCCATCGCCGCGCGCTGGATGCCGACAGCCTGGCTGCTGCGGTAGCCGATGTTGACGTGGTACTCGATTGCTCTGACAACTTTGCCACCCGCGAAGCGGTAAATGCGGCGTGTGTCGCGGCGCGTAAACCGCTGGTCAGCGGTGCAGCGATTCGCCTGGAAGGGCAATTGTCGGTGTTCGACCCACGGCGCGATGACAGCCCGTGTTATCACTGCCTGTACGGGCATGGCAGCGAAGCTGAACTGACGTGCAGTGAAGCTGGCGTCCTCGGGCCTTTGGTGGGGCTGGTTGGCAGCCTGCAAGCACTCGAAGCGCTGAAGCTGTTGGCCGGGTTTGGCGAGCCGTTAGTGGGGCGTTTGCTATTGATCGATGCGTTGACCAGTCGCTTTCGCGAGTTGAGGGTCAAGCGCGATCCAGCCTGCAGTGTGTGCGGTCTTGCCCATGACTAACACCCATGAAGCGCCGATTGGGGTCTTTGATTCCGGAGTTGGCGGTTTATCGGTGCTGGGTGAAATTCGCAGCCTGCTACCCAACGAGTCCCTGCTGTACGTGGCCGATTGCGGCAACGTTCCTTATGGCGAGAAAACCCCCGAGTTCATACGCCAACGCTGTGCGGTGATTGCCGATTTTTTCCAAAAGCAGGGCGCCAAAGCACTGGTGCTGGCTTGCAACACGGCCACGGTGGCAGGCGTTGCGGATTTACGCGAACGGTATCCTGACTGGCCTATCGTCGGCATGGAGCCCGCCGTCAAACCGGCAGCGGCGGCCACCCGCAGTGGCGTTGTGGGCGTGCTGGCAACCACGGGTACCTTGCAGAGCGCCAAGTTCGCGGCCTTGCTCGACCGGTTTGCACTCGATGTGCGGGTCATTACCCAGCCGTGTCCCGGCCTGGTCGAGCTGATCGAAACCGGCGATCTGGTCAGCCCGACTATCAGCAACTTGTTGCGCAGCTATGTTGAGCCGTTACTGGCTGCTGGCTGCGACACTATTATTCTCGGCTGCACGCACTATCCTTTCCTGAAGCCACTGCTGCGCCAAATGGTCCCGGAGTCGATCAGCCTGATCGACACAGGCGGTGCAGTCGCTCGGCAACTTCAACGGTTATTGACCCAGCGTGAGTTGCTGGCGACGGGGCCGGCTCAAGAAACGCAGTTCTGGACCAGTGCGGATCCGGAAGATTTCAGAAAAATCCTACCGCTGCTATGGAAAACATCTGGCTATGTGCGATTCTTCCCCCGGTAAAAAAAACGCGAAGAGCCCGGCTTTGAGCTGAGCTAACGTGTAACGGCGAATGTTCATAAAACGTCGCTGGATAAGTAAAGAGTTCCTACAACTGCATTCGAAAATAGGATGTTTCTGATGAAGCGACTGTTTTGTTTGGCTGCGATTGCGGCCGCACTAATGGGGCAAAGTGTTAGCGCTGAAGCTGCGGGCGTCGAGTTATCGGTCGGTCAGACTGGCGAATCGACAATGACCTATCGCTTGGGCTTACAGTTTGACTGGGATAAAAGCTGGTTACAGAGTGACGTGGGTCGCCTGACGGGTTATTGGGGTGGGGGTTACACCTACTGGGCCGGCCGCCATGGCGCCAGTAACAACAGCCTGTCGTTCTCGCCGGTATTGGTTTATGAGTTCTCGGGTCAAAACGTCAAGCCGTACGTGGAAGCAGGTATTGGCGTCGCGGTTTTTTCCGGCACTCGGGTAGAAAATCAACAATTGGGCACGTCGTTTTTGTTCGAAGACCGGCTTGGGTTTGGTCTGCGCTTTGCCGGAGGGCATGAGGTCGGGGTTCGTGCGACGCACTATTCCAACGCCGGGCTCAATGACGTCAACTCGGGTGTAGAAAGTTACGCCCTGCACTACACGATGCCTTTCTAATAGCGTGATGCCGTTTCACAGATACGCCGTGGCGATCCCTCGGCGTTCGTGCAGGCAATCCGCTTCGCCTGTTTCGAACTCGCGGCAAATCAGTGGGCGTTTTTCGTAGATGCTGCACATCATGGTGTTGCGATCCAGCGCCGCGCACCAGCCGTCATCCAGACGCAACATGACCTCGCCACCCCAATCGTCGGTATCGATGTAACGTTCAGGCACGCCGGTATCAGTGATCAGCATCACTTCCAGCTGGCAGCAACAGGCTGCACAGGTCGAACACGTGACTGCCGGTTCTGCGTCGATTTGGGTCAATGGAATGTTGATGGTTGTCATAGGCGCGCAGTGTATGCCAGTGCGCAGCCCCCGTGTGAGTCCCCTGACAGAACACCGCCTTCGGCACGTCTGGGTGGGACACGAATTTATTCGTGAAGGCGGTATGTCGGGTGCAGAAAATATGCCAGACCTTGCAGCAACGGAAACAAAACGGCCCAGATCAGCCCCAGCAACAATAGGCTTGGCCATACTCCCAATGGCAAATAGACCCCCGCCATCTGCGAACCTGCGCAATACGACAGCGGTCCGCCGATGGCGCCGAGCAGGCTGGCGCGCCACCAGGGCTTGGCGGTCCAGGCCAGGCAGTGATTGAGCGTGGTCGCCAATACGGCCCATAACAGGATCAACCACAGCGGGATCAACGGCCCGCCACTGTCAAAATCGAATACACCTAGCGTCTGCAAGGCACTGTCGAGCAAGGTGCCGACCAGCGTCACGCTGATCAGCAGTTTGCCCTCCGCCTGCCATGAACTTATCCACAGCAGATGCACGCACAGCACGCCCGCCGCGATCAGTAACCACGGGCTGTTACCGCCCAGTACGCAGACGAACCAACCGATCTGAAACAGCAGCGCGTTGGCCAGCTGTCTACGCATCGAAACGCCCGAGTAACGGTTGCGGCAGCGCGTCGGGTTTGGCCAGCAGTAATTGCGCGGTGCCGATGGTCCGTTCAAGGAAGCCACCTTCGCAGTAGCACAAGTAAAACTCCCACAACCGCAGGAAGTGATCGTCATAGCCCAGTTCAGTCAAGTAGCCGTGGGCGTGACGAAAATTGTCGTGCCACAGGCGCAGGGTTCTCGCGTAGTGCAGGCCGAAATCCTCCATGTGCAGGATGTTCATGTCGGTGTCACGGCCGACGATCTCCAGCATCCGCTGCACCGACGGTAAAGCGCCGCCGGGGAAAATGTAGCGCTGGATAAAATCGACGCTATTTTTGGCTTGCTCGTAACGCTGCTCGCGGATGGTGATCGCTTGCAGCAGCATCAGCCCGTTTTTGTTCAGCAGCTGTGCGCACTGTTTGAAATAGGTTGGCAAAAACCGGTGGCCTACCGCTTCGATCATTTCGATGGACACCAGTTTGTCGTATTGGCCGGTCAGGTCGCGATAGTCCTTCAGTAACAGTGTCACCTGGTCTTTTAAACCCATCTTGGCGATGCGCTTCTCGGTGTAAGCGAATTGCTCTTTTGACAGGGTAGTGGTGGTGACTTTACAGCCGTAATATTGCGCCGCATAAATAGCCATGCTGCCCCAGCCCGTGCCGATTTCCAGTAAATGATCGGTGGGTTTGAGGTCAAGTTTCTGGCAGATACGCTCCAGTTTGTTCAGCTGTGCCTGTTCCAGGGTGTCATCTGGACTGAGGAACTGTGCCGCGGAATACATCATGGTCGGATCGAGAAACTGTTCGAACAGTTCGTTGCCGAGGTCATAGTGGGCCTCGATGTTTTTCTGCGAGCCCTTGCGCGTATTGCGATTGAGCCAATGCAAGGCCTGAATGAAAGGTCTTCCCAGTTTGGCCAGCCCCCCCTCCATGGCGTCGAGCACTTCCAGGTTGCTGACGAAAACCCTGATCACCATTGTCAGGTCGGGAGTGCTCCAGTAACCATGGATAAACGCTTCGCCCGCGCCGATCGAGCCGTTGCTGGCGATCATGCCCCAGACGGTGGGGTCGAGAATATGGACCTGCGCTTGCTGTACGGCACTGGCCGCGCCGAATACCTGACGCTCGTCGCCCTCGATGACCACCAGTTGCCCGCGCTGCAAGCGGGCAAGCTGGCGCAATACGCCGCGCCGCAGAATATTCGCTGTGAGGTTGTTGGTGCTCAAGCTGGCCGATACGCTACTGCTTTTCATGGCGAGGTTCCTTGGGTTGCACGGCGGCAATGCGGTAGGCGCCGTCGGCGGCCCGATGAGAGAAAATCGGCATCCGTTTGATCAACAGGCGCAACGCTTGCCAGTAGATAGCCAGGCAGGTTTTGGCGGTCATCCACGGAAACTCGAGCAAATGACGATGCAGGCTGGCGCGGCTCAGGGCCTGGCGTTGCAGGTTGAGCGTGGCGTCGAACACCTTGAGTTCGCCCTGCCAGTCGGCCATGTGAATGCCGAGCTTTTCGGCCGGAGGGCTGAAGCTCATGCGGTACTCCAGGTCGGGTGGTAGAAACGGCGAAACGTGGAAGGCCTTGGCCACCGCGAAATGCTGATGGCCTGCTCCGTTGGCCGGCAGGATGTAGTGATAACGCTCGCGCCACGGCGTATTACTGACTTCGCAGAGGATCGCGGCCAGTCGGCCGTCGCTCTCATGGCAATAGAAGAAGCTCACCGGGTTGAAGGCCAGGCCCCAACTACGGGCTTGGGTCAGCAGGCAAACCGAACCTTGGGGGGTGTGGCCCAGAGCGGCGCCGACCAGCTCACGCACCGCATCGATCAGGGGCACGCCGCGCCCGGTGTACGTGTGCAGGTAGTCGCTTTGGCGAAACGAAAACGGCGCAAAACGGCTGCTGCCGGCCAGAGGTGACAGGCCAAGCACTGCGTCCTGTTCGTCCAGGTCCAGATACAGCAGGCCGATCCGGTAGCGGAAGTCATGAGGCTTGGGCGAAAACCGCCGATGGGCGACCCAGCCGCTGTACAGGGCGCTGTTCACAGCGATTCACCGAAAGCCTGGGCTACTCGCAGGCCACTGACCACGCCATCCTCATGAAAGCCGTTGGCCCAGTAAGCGCCGCAATAGTAGGTATGTTTGTCACCATGCAGTTCTTCCCAGCGCGCTTGCGCCGCAACGGCAGTCAGGCTGTATTGCGGATGCGCGTAGCGGTAGCGAGCGAGGATCTTGCTCGGGTCGATGGCGGCCGTCTGGTTCAGGCTCACGCAAAACCGGGTGTCGCTGTCGATCCCTTGCAGGATGTTCATGTCGTATGTCACTGCTGCGAGGTGCTGGCCAGCACCGCCCAGGCGGTAGTTCCAACTGGCCCAGGCCAAGGGACGCTTGGGCAACAGCTGGATATCGGTGTGCAGCACCACATCATTATCGGCGTAGGGCAGGGCGCCAAGGATGTCTTGTTCGGCCTGTGTCGGTTGCGCCAACAGGTGCAAGGCTTGATCGCTGTGACAGGCAAATACCACCTTGTCAAAACGCTCGCTGCCCGCAGCGCTGTGAACCCGCACGCCGATGTCGTCGCGCTCGACTCGGATCACAGGGCAGTTGAGGCGAATCTTTTCGCGAAACGAGGCTGTCATGGGTTCGATGTAACGGCTTGATCCCCCTTCGACCACACACCACTGCGGCCGATGATTGACCGAGAGCAGGCCGTGATTCTTGAAGAACCGCACAAAAAATTGCAGAGGAAACGAAAGCATGTCGGCCAATGACATCGACCAGATCGCGGCCCCCATAGGCACGATGTAATGCTCAGTGAACCGTTGTCCGTAACCCCCGGTTTTCAAGTAGGCGCCGAGGGTTGTGTCGGCTGCAATACGTTGGCTGTGCAGATCGCTCAGCGCTTCGCGGTTGAAGCGCAGGATGTCGCGCAACATCCCCCAGAACGACGGCGAACAGAGGTTGCTGCGCTGAGCAAACAAGCTGTTGAGGGTATTACCGTTGTACTCAATGCCCGAAATAGGGTCGCACACCGAAAAGCTCATCTCCGTGGCCTTGAAGGTCACGCCCAGCGTGGACAGCAAGCGAATGAAGTTCGGGTAGGTCCAGTCGTTGAACACGATGAAGCCGGTATCAATGGCGTGCTGTTGGCCGTTGACGGTCACGTCCACGGTATGGGTATGACCGCCAATCCAGTCAGCGGCTTCAAACACGCTGATCTCGTGGTTGCGATTGAGCAAATACGCGGTAGTCAGCCCCGCGATGCCACTGCCAATGATCGCGACTTTCATGGGGTGTTCCTCTCCGCGTTCGATGAGCGAACCATGCATTTGCCCAGCGCGAGTTGCAGGCGTGTGGGCAGTAGCGCCAATAGGCGCAGGGTGAAAATGAATGCGGCGGGGAAGGCTATCTCCAAGGGGCGGCGCGGGCGTTGAAGGCGTTCGGCAATGTGCCGGGCGGCCTTGTCCACGGGCCAGCGCATGGGCATGGGGAAATCGTTTTGGGCGGTCAGTGGTGTATCGACAAAACCCGGGCTGATGAGGGTGACGTCGATCCCTTCGTGAGCCAGGTCAATGCGCAAGGCTTCGAACAGATAACGCAGGCCTGCCTTAGAAGCGCCGTAGGCTTCCGCGCGGGACAGCGGTAGGTAGGTCACTGAACTGGAGACGGCGACGAGGTGCGGTTTTCTACCTTGGCGCAGCAGTGGCAGCGCTTCCTGGACGCAGTAACTGCTCGCCAGCAAATTGGTCCGCACTACGCGCTCGACCAGCGCCGCGTCGAACTGTTTGCAGTCGACATATTCACAGGTGCCGGCATTCAGGATCACGGTGTCCACAGAACCCCATATCTGGCCAATGCGTTCGCCAATGACCTTGACCTGTTCGCTGTCGGTGATGTCGCCGGGCGCCAGCAGAACCTGGCGCGGGTAACGTTCATCCAGAGCTTCGAGCGGCCCCAGCGTGCGCGCAGTCAGGGCCAGTCGGTGGCCGGACTTGAGCAGTTCTTCGGCCAGCGCCAGGCCGATGCCACTGCTGGCGCCGGTCAGCCAGATGCGTCGTGCGTCGGGATGCGTCATACCAATCTCCTTTTTAGCCAGGCGATGGCTCGTCCCATGACAGGCACGTGCTCATAGAGCAGGGCGCCAGCGTCGAAGAAGTCGCGGTGCTGGTAAACCTTGTCGTGCCATAGCAAGTGTGAGCAGCCCTCAACCCGAATCAGTTGACCGGCATTTAATCGAGGGTGACAAAAACTCAGGGTCCAGCGCAGGTAGCCTTTGCCTTCGCGTAGTTGATCGAACGCATAAAAATCGAAGCGCAACTGACTGACGTTGGCGTACAGCTCGCCGAAATAACGGTGCACATCCTTGAGGCCATGAATTTCATGCAAGGGGTCGGTAAACACCACGTCGTCGCTGTACAGCTCGCCGAGCCGATCCAGGTTGTGCTTATCCAGTTCGGCAAAGCGTTGGGCGAACTGGCGCAGAAAGTCACTCATAGCAGCCACCTGCAGGCTGTCGATGCGGCAGGCCTTTAAAGGCAGCCAGTGCACGCTCGCGGCTTGCTCTCAAATCAACCATGGGTTTCGGGTAGTCGCCCACGCCGAACAGACCGCCCATGGCCGCCGGGTTGTGGATATCTTTTTTGTTCAGATTCCCCAGCACGGGCAGCCAGCGTTTGATGAAATGACCTTCACCGTCGAATCTCTCCGACTGGCTGAGTGGGTTGAAAATCCGGAAATAGGGCGCCGAGTCGGTCCCTGTGGACGAACTCCATTGCCAGCCTCCGTTGTTTGCCGCCAGGTCGCCGTCAATCAAGTGCTGCATGAAAAACCGCTCACCCAGGCGCCAATCGATCAGCAGGTTTTTGGTCAGGAACATGGCGACGACCATCCGTAGCCGGTTGTGCATCCAGCCTGTTTCCAGCAGTTGGCGCATGGCGGCATCAATAATGGGCAGGCCGGTGCGGGCTTCTTGCCACGCCGCCAATTCTTCAGGCGCGTCGCGCCACGGCACCGCTTCGGTTTCCGGGCGGAAGGTGCGGTGTCGGGAAACCCGTGGGGAGCCGACCAAGGTATGTTTGTAGAATTCACGCCAGAGCAGTTCGTTGATCCAGGTGACGCAGCCGACGTTGCCGGTCTCGAATTCGCCGTGGTTGCTCATCAGCGCGGCGTGCAGGCATTGACGCGGCGATATCACCCCAGCCACCAGATACGCAGACAGCTGGCTGGTGCCGGGTTTTGCCGGAAAGTCCCGTTCGCTCTGGTAGTAACCGATATGTTCGTCGGTGAAGGCTTCGAGACGTCGACGCGCCTCGTCTTCTCCTGCGGGCCAAAGCGCGCGCAACGCCTCCGTCGGTGGGGCGAAACCCTCGACATGATGCGGCACGGGATCACTGTGGATATTCAGCCTGTGTTGCGCTTCAGGCGCGTGGACTAGGCGCGGCATGGCTTCGTGCAGACGCGAATAGCAGACTCTGCGGAACTGACTGAAGACCTGGAAAAAATTACCGGCTTTGGTCAGGACGCTGCCGGGTTTGAAGAGCAACTGATCGAGGTAGCGATAGACATTTATTCCGGCCTGCTCCAGGGCTTCGGCGACGGAGCGATCCCGATTCGTCTCATTGATACCGTATTCGTCGTTGAGATGCAGGCCCGCGATGGTGTGCTCCTTGCACAGATCGAGCAGCACCTTGGGCGCCTGGTCCCACGTGTCGGCGTAACGGATCAACAGCGGCACATTCAACGCACTCAGCGCCTGTCCCAGTTCAACCAGGTTACGCAACCAGAAGTCGACCTTGCAGGCGGCATCGTCATGGGCCTGCCACTGCCCTGGGCTGATCAGGTACACCGCTACCGTCGGGCCGCGCTCCATGGCGGCGGTCAAGGCAGTGTTGTCGTGCAGGCGCAGGTCGCTGCGCAGCCAAATCAGTTGCATGGTCGTTCCTTAGATAAGCCCGAGTTGGTGCAGTGCGGTTTGAGCTGACAGTGGATCTTCGGCAAGCGTCAATCCGTCGATCTCAGTGGTCGATACGGACAGCTCGGCAAAATGGATGCACACCGTTGGCCCGGCCAGTAATTTGGGGCAGGCGATGTTGCCCAGCAGCTTGGGCAATTGACTGAGGTTCAGCGCCTTGCTGGAATACAGCAGCAGGGCGCGGGCCTGCAGGTATTCCACCGCGAGCGCCAATTCGCCGTTCGGCAGCGGCCAATCGAAGACCTGTACCGGGCAATCTGCGCTGCTGATCAGCCAGGCAGTCAGCCACAGGTGCGGTTCCAGTGGCAGGTCGGACTGATTGACCAGTAACAGAGGGGCGCCCTTGAGTTGGCGGTTGTTGTAGTAGATCCGTGCTCCCAACTTGCTGCGCAGCCACGAGTAGAAAAATACTCGCTCCAGTTGCGCGCCGAACTGTCCCTGCCAGCACTGTTCCAGCTCTGCCAGCAACGGCAGCAAAAGCTGCTCGCAAAGGGTGCGAGGCGGGTACAGCGCCATGGCCTGGTTGACGGTTTCGTCGACCTTGCGCTCGTCCAGTTGGCTGATCGCGTGCATCAACGCCTGGCGCAAAGTGTCCCAGTCGTTTTCAGGGTTGTTCGCGACCGGCTGCTGAGTGTCGAGCAGGTGTTTGACCTGGCTGACCGATACGCCACGGTTGAGCCATGTCAAAATCTTCAGGATGCGTTGCACATGTTCGGCCGAATACAGGCGATGACCTTTAGGCGTGCGCTGTGGCACTACCAGTCCGTAGCGCCGTTCCCATGCGCGCAGGGTGACGGCGTTGACCCCGGTTTGTCGGGCGACTTCACGGATCGGCAACCAGCCTTGTTTCAGCGCCAATGCGTAGGCATCGGGCCCGGATTCCGGGGCATTGTCGAGTGCCTCGCAGCTAGAATCGTTCATGGGTTAGATCGCATTTCGCAGGCTGAGATTTTCCGGGTGCGGTTGCAGGTAAATCTGCTGGGCCACGTACGGGTCGGGGTTTTGGCGCAAGTGGTGCTTGAGCAAGGTCAAGGGCACCACCAACGGCACGACGCCTCGGCGGTATTGAGCAATCAGGCGCTGCATTTCCTGGCTGTCCCCAGCGCTCATGGTTTTTTTGAAATAACCGTTGAGGTGCTGCAGGACATTGGTGTGGGTGCCACGGGTGGCGCATTTTTTCAGCGCGCTCATCAACTCGCTGAAGTAGCGCGGGCCGACTTCATTCGGATCGGATTTGGCCATGGAACCGAGCATCTTCCCAAGCACTCTGTACTGCGCCGGGTGGTTGGCCATCAGTTGGTATTTGTAGCGTGAGTGGAATTCGGTCAGCCCGCGACGGGTCAGCCCGTTACACAGCAAGGCTTGCCAGTCGGCGTAGGCAAACACGCGGGTGATGAAGTTTTCTCGCAGCACCGGGTCATTCAGGCGACCGTCTTCTTCCACCGGCAGATTCGGGTGCCGAGCGCAAAAAGCCTGGGCATAAATCCCCCGCCCGCCGTCTGTTGCCGGTACGCCGTTGTCCTGGTAGACCTTGACCCGCTCCAGGCCGCATGAGGGGGACTTTTGCATAAAGATGTAGCCGCAGATGTCGTCCATTTCGGTCGCCATGTGCGTGCCGTAATCTGCCAGCGCCTGGGTCACGTTCAATTCGCTGTGCACGCTGCCGACCGCCTGCGGATTAGCGGGGTCACCGATCAGGCGAATGGCTTCGCGGGGAATGCCCATGCCGATGGCCACCTCCGGGCAGGCCGGTACGAAGTCGAAATACTCAGTCAGGCTTCGAGTGCACAGGTGCGATTCTTTGTGGCCGCCGTTAAAACGCACTTCGACGCCCATAAGGCAGGCGCTGACGCCGAGCTTCGGTTTGTGGATGGCGGGGGTGCTGGTCA
Organism: Pseudomonas sp. 10C3; assembly: GCF_036346185.1. Lineage (NCBI taxonomy): Bacteria > Pseudomonadati > Pseudomonadota > Gammaproteobacteria > Pseudomonadales > Pseudomonadaceae > Pseudomonas > Pseudomonas sp. 10C3. The sequence goes on from NZ_JASJVE010000022.1 coordinate 31,671, forward strand.
TAACGAACCTCTGAGCTGGACTTGTACAGATACTGTTTTCTGTACAACTTAAGTCCATCATAGGTTCGTGCTTGTACAAGTCAAATTATTTGTACAGGAGTTGTCACGAATTGGCAGGAAGAGGGCTTCCGTGACGGGGTCAGGCGAGGGTAAGGAGAGGTGTTTGGCGCGGCACTACTTCCAGCCGAGGCACCAGGCTTCAGTGTTTTGCAGGGTTTGCCAGGGAAAGCGCTCACTGCGCTGGGTGAGCACGGCTTGCAATTCGATATCCAGCACGTTGCCTTCTTCGTCGCAGAACAGTTCGGTGACCAGAAAATGCTTTTCACGGTGTTGAGGATGGGCTGCTGTCCACTTGGACAGCAGCAATTTACGCGGATTGAGACGGTTCATTCCAGATGCTCGATCAGCCGGCGCGCGGCTTCTTGACCGCTGAGCCATGCACCTTCGACGCGGCCCGACAGGCACCAGTCGCCACACACATACAAACCCAGATCCGAGTCGGACAATGCGCCCCATTCGTGGGCCGTTGCCGGGCGTGCGTACAACCAGCGGTGTGCCAGCGTGAACGCGGGGGCGGGCATGGCGCAGTCGACCAGCTCAGCGAAGGCTCCGTGTAATTGTTCGATCACGGCTTCCTTCGGCATGTCCAGGTGCTGCTTGCTCCAGGCGCTGGTGGCATGTAACACCCAGGTGTCGAGTGCGCTGTCACGTCCCGGTTTACTGCGGTTGCGGGCCAGCCAGTCAAGCGCGCTGTCCTGCACGAAACAGCCCTCCATCGGGGTTTGCAGGGGGGGGGCGAACGCCAGTGCCACGGCCCAGGTCGGCTCCATTTGCACACCGGCCGCGACGCCAGCAAGTTTCGGCGCGGCCGCCAGCAAGGTTGTCGCTTGCGGTGCGGGCGTGGCGATGACCACATGGCTGAAGGGGCCGTAGGTAATGCCGTCGGCGTCCTGCAGATTCCAGTGTTCTTCGCCGCGAAAGACTTCAGTGATCCGGCAAGAGAAGGTGACCGGCATATCGCCGCGCATGGCTCGGGTAATCGCACTCATGCGCGGGGTGCCGACCCAGCGCACTTGTTCATCCGGCGACGGGCTGAGCTTGCCTGCGTGGTAGTTGTAGAGCAATGGCTTCCATTCAGCGACATGGCCTTTGGTTTGCCATTGCTGAACCGCGTCGAGGAAGCGGCGGTCGCGAGCAGTGAAATACTGCGCGCCCAAATCCAGAGAGCCCGCATCGCTGCGCTTGCTCGACATTCGGCCGCCACTGCCGTGGCTTTTATCGAAAAGATGAACCGGATGCCCGGCGGCGTGCAGGGCTTGGGCGGCAGAGAGTCCGGCGATGCCGGTGCCGATGATTGCGATGGGTACAGTCATAGGGGCCTCGTTTACCTTGTCCGTACAGACTACGCCGTAGTTAAAACCTGTACAATATTGTTTTTTGGTATAACTTGCTGCCTCGTGCTGATCGTACGGCTCGACAGCTTGAGTCTGGCGCCCTGATGGGTTTTTTCAACTACCCGAACGGGTCATGCAGCGTCACCGTTTTCAGGGGTAGCCTATTGTTAGGTCAACGGCGCCGAGTAAAAGCGCCGGGCTGTCATTAATAGACTAACGATTTGCGACGAACGCCACGCGAGGGAGATGTCATGCACATATTGCTGACCGGCGGTACTGGTTTGATAGGACGTCAACTCTGCAGGCACTGGCGGGCTCAAGGTCATCAGCTCACCGTCTGGAGTCGAAGGCCTGAAGAGGTCGGTAAGCTCTGCGGCGATTCGGTCCGCGGCATTGCGCGTCTTGACGAGGTGGGTGCCGAGCCGGTTGATGCGGTGATCAATCTGGCAGGCGAGCCGATTGCCGACAGGCCCTGGACCCGCAAACGCAAGTTACTGCTGTTGAGCAGTCGCATCGGCCTCACAGAACAACTGCTCGCGTGGCTGGAGCGGCGCGAACAAAAACCGCAGGTGTTGATTTCTGGCTCGGCGGTGGGTTGGTATGGCGATGGTGGCGAGCGTGAGCTGGACGAAGACGCGCAGCCAGTCATCCGGGATTTTGCCAGCCAGTTGTGCGAAAGCTGGGAAGAGACCGCGCAACGTGCGGAAGAGCTGGGCATCCGTGTGGTGATTGTGCGCACGGGGTTGGTGTTGGCCAATCCAGGTGGCTTTTTGCAGCGCCTGTTGCTGCCGTTCAAACTCGGTCTGGGCGGGCCCATCGGTAATGGTCGGCAATGGATGTCGTGGATTCATTTGCGCGATCAAGTTGCGCTGATTGATTTTCTGTTGAACCAGCCTGACGCACGAGGTCCTTATAATGCCTGCGCGCCGCACCCGGTACGTAATCGCGAATTCGCCAAGACGCTGGCTGGCGTGCTGCACCGCCCAGCGTTCATGCCATTGCCGGCCCCTGTGTTGCGCGTGCTGATGGGCGAAATGTCCGAGATGTTGCTGGGTGGTCAGCGCGCGCAACCCTTGCGATTGCAAGCGGCAGGTTTCACTTTTCAATTCACTGATCTGCACGCGGCCCTGGATAATTTGCTGGGTCGCCACTGAAATAGGATGTTGCATGACCGATCACGCGCTGTTGCTGGTCAATCTGGGTTCGCCGGCGTCGACCAAGGTGGCGGATGTCCGCAGCTACCTGAATCAATTTTTGATGGACCCTTACGTTATTGACCTGGCTTGGCCCATTCGGCGCTTGCTGGTGTCACTGATCCTGGTCAAGCGTCCCGAGCAGTCTGCGCATGCCTATGCCTCGATCTGGTGGGATGAAGGTTCGCCGCTGGTGGTGCTGAGTCAGCGTTTGCAAAAAGCCATGGTCAGGGAGTGGACCCAAGGCCCGGTCGAGCTGGCGATGCGGTATGGCGAGCCGTCAATCGAGACGACGCTCACGCGCCTGGCGGCCCAAGGTATTCAGAAGGTGACGCTGGCGCCGCTGTATCCGCAGTTTGCCGACAGCACCGTGACCACGGTGATCGAAGAGGCAAAGCGGGTCGTGCGGGCGAAACACCTGAAGCTACAGTTCTCGGTGCTGCAACCCTTTTACGACCAACCCGAATACATTGAGGCGCTGGCGGAACATGTCCGGCCGCATTTGCAGCAGGAACATGACCATCTTTTGTTGAGCTTCCACGGCCTGCCAGAGCGGCATCTGCACAAGCTTGATCCGACGGGCAATCATTGTTTCAAGGGCTCTGATTGCTGCCAGACGGCGTCTGCTGAAGTGCTTGCCACATGCTATCGCGCTCAATGCCTGCGCACGGCGGCGCTGTTCGCTGAGCGTTTGGGCTTGCCCGAAGGCAAATGGTCGGTGTCGTTTCAGTCACGGCTGGGCCGGGCCAAGTGGATCGAACCGTATACCGAGGCACGACTTGAAGTCTTGGCGCAGCAGGGGGTCAAAAAGATTCTGGTGATGTGCCCGGCGTTTGTCGCTGACTGCATCGAGACGCTGGAAGAAATCGGTGACCGTGGTCGCGAGCAATTTCGCGAAGCCGGTGGTGACGACTTGGTCCTGATCCCTTGCCTCAATGATGATCCTGACTGGGCCTCGGCGCTGAATACGCTGTGTGAGCGGGCGCCGTTGATGCTTTGAGGGGGGGTGAGGGGCAAGATTTTGCGGACGATGTGAAAACTTCAGGCTCAATCCGTGTGCAGGAACAAGGGCTGTGCCTGGCACAGCCCTTGTGGGAACGAAGCGAAAAACTAAAGCATCTCCTCCAGCTTCTTCTTGTGCTTCCAGCTGTCATTGCCTGGCAGCAACAGGTTCAGCGCAATCGCGACCACGGCACACAGGGCAATGCCCTTGAGGCCGAAGTCGTCGGGGCCAGAGCCTGTACCAATCAATACCCCGCCGATACCAAACACCAGCGTCACCGAGACAATCACCAGATTGCGCGCTTCGGCCAGGTCGACTTTGTGCCGGATCAGGGTGTTCATCCCCACCGCCGCGATTGAGCCGAACAGCAGGCAGAGAATCCCGCCCATCACCGGAATCGGGATGCTTTGTAGCAACGCACCGAACTTGCCGATGAAGGCCAGGCTGATGGCGAATATCGCCGCCCAAGTCATGATCTTCGGGTTGTAGTTCTTGGTCAGCATCACCGCGCCCGTGACTTCGGCGTAGGTGGTGTTCGGTGGTCCGCCAAACAGGCCGGCCGCCGTGGTCGCAATACCATCACCGAGCAGGGTGCGATGCAGGCCTGGCGTTTTCAGGTAGTCGCGCCCGGTCACGCTGCCGACCGCAATCACTCCGCCGATATGCTCGATGGCCGGTGCCAGTGCGACCGGAACGATGAACAGAATCGCCTGCCAGTTGAATTCCGGTGCGGTGAAATGGGGAAGTGCCAACCAAGGGGCTGCGGCAATTTTCGCGGTATCGACCACACCGAAGTAGAACGCCAGAGCAAAGCCGACCAGGACCCCGGAAATAATCGGCACCAGACGGAAAATCCCTTTGCCGAACACCGCGACGATCACGGTGGTCAGCAGGGCTGGCATCGAGATCAACATCGCGGTGCGATAAGGGATCAGTTCCGCGCCGTCACCGCCTTTGCCCATGGCCATGTTCGCGGCAATCGGCGCCATGGCCAGACCAATCGAGATGATCACCGGACCGATCACCACCGGCGGCAACAGGCGGTCGATAAAACCGGTGCCTTTGACCTTCACTGCCAGGCCCAGGAAGGTGTAAACGAAGCCCGCCGCCATCACGCCGCCCATGGTCGCCGCCAGGCCGAACTGACCCTTGGCGAGAATGATCGGGGTGATAAAGGCGAAGCTCGATGCCAGGAATACGGGCACCTGACGTCGGGTGACGATCTGGAACAGCAGTGTGCCAAGCCCGGCGGTGAACAATGCCACGTTAGGATCGAGCCCGGTGATCAGTGGCATCAAGACCAATGCACCGAAGGCCACAAACAGCATTTGTGCCCCCGACAGAACCGTACGCCAGAGCGGATCGTTGAACTCATCCGGCTTCATCAGGCGTCCTTCTGCTTGGTACCGAATATCTTGTCGCCGGCATCGCCCAGGCCCGGAATGATGTAGCCGTGTTCGTTCAGGCATTGATCGATGGACGCGGTGTAGATCATCACGTCAGGGTGCGCTTTATCCACGGCAGCGATGCCCTCTGGTGCGGCAACCAGGACCATGGCGCGGATTTCCTTGCAGCCCGCTTTTTTCAGCAGGTCGATGGCGGCGATCATGGAGCTGCCGGTGGCCAGCATCGGGTCGATGATCATCGCCAGACGCTCGTTGATTTCCGGGACCAGCTTTTCCAGATAGGTATGCGCTTGCAGAGTCTCTTCGTTGCGGGCCAGGCCCACGGCGCTGACCTTGGCGCCCGGAATCAGGCTGAGTACCCCGTCGAGCATGCCGATGCCGGCGCGCAGGATCGGTACCACCGTGATTTTTTTGCCAGCGATTTTCTCGACCTGCACAGTGCCGGCCCACCCCTGGATTTCGTAGTTTTCCAGCGGCAGGTCTTTGGTCGCCTCGTAGGTGAGTAGCGCACCGACTTCCTGAGCAAGCTCGCGGAAGTTCTTCGTGCTAATGTCAGCCCGGCGCATAAGGCCGAGTTTGTGGCGGATCAGCGGATGGCGGATCTCACGGATAGGCATAAGGAAAGGCTCCGGCGTGGGGCAAAAAAAACGGCCTAGATTAATCTATTCAACGGTGACTGTCCTAAGACATCCGGAACGTTAGTCCAGAAGTGCTTGCTCTGACCGAAACGGATGCGTACCTTTGCCCGCTTTTATTCCACCGCACCCCTTGGAGAGCGCTATGTCTGCTGATCTCGAGCATATCCGTCAAATCATGCGCGAGGCTGACTGCCTTTACACAGAAGCTGAAGTCGAAGTCGCCATCGCTCGTGTCGGTGCGCAGATCAATGCCCAGCTGGCCGACAGCAATCCCGTGGTGTTCTGCGTGATGAACGGCGGCCTGATTTTTTCTGGCAAGCTGTTGACCCATCTGAACTTCCCGCTGGAAGCGTCTTACCTGCATGCCACCCGCTATCGCAACGAAACCACCGGCGGCGACCTTTTCTGGAAAGCCAAGCCGGAAGTCTCGTTCATGGACCGCGATGTGTTGATCATTGATGACATCCTCGACGAAGGTCATACCCTCGGCGCGATCGTGGATTTCTGCAAGCACGCCGGTGCGCGCGCTGTGCATACCGCCGTGTTGATCGACAAGGATCACGACCGCAAGGCGCGCGCTGACCTGAAAGCCGATTTCGTCGGTCTGCCGTGCATCGACCGCTACATCTTCGGTTACGGCATGGATTACAAAGGTTACTGGCGTAACGCGGCTGGCATCTATGCGGTTAAAGGAATGTAATGATGAGCGCTCCGCGTTTTCTCGACCAGTCGCTGTTTGCCGATCTCGCCGAGAAAGCGGCGGCGAGTCCGCGTGGCCGGCAGCACCACAATTTCCATCAGATGGAAGAGCCGTGTCACCGCATGGCGGTGGGGATGCAGCCAGGTACTTACATTCCGCCACATCGCCATCTGAGTGCCGACAAGGCTGAATGTTTGTTGGTGCTCAAGGGTGCGCTGGGCCTGTTGGTGTTCGATGAGGACGGCCAATTGCTGAGCAAACGGCTGATGCAGGCGGGCGGCGATTGCGTGGGTGTGGATTTGCCTCCGGGCGTTTTTCACGGTTTGGTCGTGCTGGCGCCGGACACCCTGATGTTTGAATGCAAAGCCGGTCCCTATCGTCCGGTCAGCGAAGCCGAGCTTGCACAGTGGGCTCCGCGCGAAGGCGAGGCGGGGGTGGCCGAGTATCACGCCTGGATGCGTGCGCAGTTCGAGTAGCGGCAGCGTGTCTGATACACACACACACACACATGATCTATCGCACGTCATCCTGACCCAGCCAGCGCAACGCTTTTACTCGCGCTTGTTGCAGGTCGCGTACGTAAGCCAGTTGCCCTTCAAGCCGATGCACGCCGGCCCGGCGTAATTTCAAGCGCACCCTCGGCGTGGTCCCGACCAGGATCAGGCCGACCCCTGCACTGCGGTATTCAACCAACACGCTGTCCAGCGCTGCCAGTGCAGTCATATCGAGCATGGGCACCGCGCTCATTTCCACTACCACGACCTTGACCCCCGAGCTGAACTTACGCAGCACGCTGAGGGCTTTTTCCGCCGCGCCGAAGAACAACGGCCCGCGAATCGCGTAGCTCTGCACCTGGTCGGGCATGTCGTGCAACGCTTGGTGGTAGCTGCGCGGCAGTTCCGCAGTGTCGGTCAGATCGCTCATGCGCTTGATAAACAGCCCAGCCGCCATGAGCAGCCCGACCCCGACCGCCAGCACCATGTCGAACAGCACCGTCAGGCTCAAGCAGGTCAGCAGTACCCATACATCGCTACGTGGCGCTATGCGCAGGGTATGGATGACGTGACGGGCTTCGGCCATGTTCCAGGCCACCATCACCAGCAACGCGGCCATTGCCGCCATGGGCAGGTAGCTGAACAGCGGCGCCAACAGGACAATCGCGACCAGCACCACGGCGCTGTGAATGATCGCCGCTATGGGTGAAAACGCACCGGCGCGGATGCTGGCCGCACTGCGGGCGATGGCCGCCGTGGCGGTGATCCCGCCGAACAACGGGCCAACCAGATTGCCCAGGCCTTGGCCGATCAGCTCGGCATTGGGGTCGTGTTTACTGCCTGTCATACCATCGGCGACCACCGCGCATAGCAGTGACTCCATCGCGCCAAGCATCGCGATGGCAAACGCCGGGGCCATCAGTTGGCGGATCAAATCATAGGACAGGGTCAGCGATTGCCCATCGGCGGCGGGCAGGTTCCACGGCCAGGTGAAGGTCGGCAGGAACGGCGGAATGCCGGCATGACTGATGCCATCGACGCTATAGCTGAAGCGTTCACCAAGGGTTGCGACTGACCAGCCCGCTGCCTCCATGAGCAATCCCAGCAGCGCGCCTACCGCCAGTGCAACCAGGTGCCCCGGGACTTTCGGCACCCAGCGTGGCCAGACGATCAGGACTGCCAGGCACACCGCGCCTACCACCGCATCGCCTAAGTGAGCGCTGGGCAGCGACTGGAGTAGCACGCCTACTTGCTCGACATAGTGCTGCGGCTGGCTGCTGAGGGTCAGACCGAGTAAGTCTTTGAGCTGCAAGGTTGCGATCACAATCCCGATCCCGGCGGTAAAACCTAGGGTGACTGGGTAGGGGATGTATTGAATCAGCCGACCTGCGCGGATCAGGCCAAGCGTGATCAGGATCAGTCCGGCAAGCATTGTGCACAGCAACAGGCCGCCGAGTCCGTACTGCTGGGTGATGGGCAGCAAAATCACCACGAAGGCTGCGGTCGGTCCGCTGACGTTGAACCGCGAGCCGCCCGTCAAGGCGATCAACGGGGCGGCCACCAGCACGGTATACAGCCCATATTGGGGGGCGACGCCCACGGCAATGGCCAAGGCCATCGCCAGAGGAATGGCGATAACCCCTACCGTCAGGCCGGCGCTGAGGTCGCCGCGCAAGGCTATCCATGAGTATCCGGCACGCCAGGTTTGGCGCCAGGCAGAAAAAACGGGCGGCAATGAGAAAGACATGGCAACTCCAGCAGTGAGCGCATCGGTCCGCTCGGTTGATTCATTATATTTATTCGTACAGCCACTAATGGTTTCAGTCAGACCCCATTCAAGTATGGGCTCGGTACGGGCAGTGCGCCTTGATCCGTATCACCGAGCCTCATGCTAGAGTGCTCTCCAGCTTTTTGGGGAGTCAACATGACCTTAGTAATCCGTAGTGCAGCAGCCTTGATGCTTTCGCTCAGCCTGCCGCTGGCTGCCGCGCCGAGCCAGAGCCCTGGCATCTCCACACCCATGCACGCGTACTATTTGCCGCCTGATGATCTGGCGGTGCGCGAGGGTAATCCGGAACAGCAACAATTGCTGCAAATCACTGAATACTCGGTGGTAATTGGCAGTCAGCGCCAGTCCAATCAGCAGCCGATACCGGTGACCTTTCCAGTGTTACTGCGTTTGAAGGGCAAGCCAATGAACAAAGGCGCCACCGTGTCCGAGGTGCTGATTCACTTCGACGGTGAAAGTAAAAGCCTGAAGAAGCCTGCCTTCGATGACCATACCCGTACCTTGACTCTGTATTACCCAATGGCTGAGTACCGGGCAGTGCTCGATCTGTTGCGCAACGAGAAGGTGTATTGCCAGTTTTTGAGCTACGCCAATGGGCATGTATGGGCCGATCTGCACACCATGGCCGTACGCGCGCGTTGAGCGTTACGGTGGGCGAGAGGTAAACTGCCTGCCCGTGAAATATCCGCAAGTCAGTTGGAGTCAGCAATGCGTAAAGATAAGAAGCAGTTGATTGGTGATGAGATCGGCGATGCGCAGATCAAATTGTTCCTCGACTTCGAACCGGTCGATGCAACTTCACCGTCGCTGCACAAGCTGATCAAGGCGTACCGAGGCCTGCGGATCAATGATTTCGAACGTTTCCTGGTGTTCTTCCTCGAAGCCGGTTACGACCTCGATGGCAAAGATGAGCACGGCAAGGATTTCATCGCGCTTATTGCAGACCAGCGTCATGCCGATGAATACATCGAGTTGATCGAAAAAGCTCGCGGCTGAGACGGACACGTCAGGCCATAAAAAAACGCCCCGAAGGGCGTTTTTTTATGGGCGGTGGAGACAGCGCGTTACCTTAAGCGAAGCTTTTGGTCTCGCTGCTCTTCTCTACCAACTCCAGGCTTTCATTGGTCTGGGCGTTGATGCGCTGATACAGCTGCGCGTCGGTTTCCAGAGCCTTTTCCCGAGCCGGGAAAATTTCGTTGAGCTTGGCGGCCCATTCGTTGCGAGCCTTGTCCGCGAAACAGCGTTCGATCAAATCGAGCATGATCGACACAGTTACCGAGGCACCTGGGGAGGCGCCGAGCAGGGCAGCCAGAGAACCGTCTTTGGCCGAAACCAGTTCGGTACCAAATTGCAGGACGCCGCCTTTTTTCGGGTCTTTCTTGATGATCTGCACGCGCTGACCAGCTACTTCCAGGCGCCAGTCTTCAGCCTTGGCTTCAGGGTAGAAGCGACGCAGCGCTGCAAGACGTTGCTCCATCGACTGCATCACTTCGCTGACCAGGTATTTGGTCAGGTCCATGTTGTCGCGCGCCACGGCCAGCATCGGACCGATGTTGGCGGCGCGAACCGACAGTGGCAGGTCAAGGAACGAGCCGTGCTTGAGGAACTTGGTGGTGAAGCCGGCGTATGGCCCGAACAGCAGAGAGGTCTTGCCATCGACGACACGGGTGTCGAGGTGCGGCACCGACATCGGCGGTGAACCCACGGCGGCCTGGCTGTAGACCTTGGCCTGGTGGCGCTTGACCACTTCCGGGTTGTCGCAACGCAGCCATTGACCACTGACCGGGAAACCACCGAAACCTTTGCTTTCTTCGATGCCTGACATCTGCAGCAACGGCAGCGCCGCGCCACCTGCGCCAAGGAACACGAATTTGGCATCGACTTCGCGGGTATTGCCGGTGTTGACGTCCTTGATGCTTACGCTCCAGCCCTGACCCTTGCGGCTCAGACCGGTAACGCGCTTGCAGTATTTAACCTGGGCGTCCGGGGTGCTGGACAGGTGCTTGAGCAACTGATTGGTCAAGGCGCCGAAGTTGACGTCGGTGCCTTGCATCACGCGGGTGGCGGCGATCCGCTCGTCAGCAGGGCGCCCCGGCATCATCAAAGGCATCCACTCGGCCAGTTTGGCCTTGTCTTCGGTGTATTCCATGGCAGTGAAAGCATGATGCTTGTGCATGGCTTCAAAGCGGTGCTTCAGGAACGCGACGCCTGCTTCACCCTGGACGTAGCTCAGGTGCGGAACCGGGGTGATAAAGGACTTCGAGGAGCCGAATGTGCCTTTCTTGGCCAAGTAGGACCAGAATTCCTTCGATACCTCGAACTGGGTGTTGATGTGCACCGCTTTCTTGATGTCGACGGAGCCATCGGCCGCTTGCGGCGTGTAGTTCAGCTCACATAGCCCTGCGTGGCCGGTACCGGCGTTGTTCCACGGGTTTGAACTCTCCGCGGCACCAGAATCCATCAGCTCAACGACTTCCAGCGTAAGGCTGGGGTCGAGCTCTTTAAGCAGTACTGCAAGGGTGGCACTCATGATGCCTGCCCCAACCAATACCACATCGACTGCTTCGTTATGCGCCATTAACGCGTCTCCAAAATCTGCAGAACCAAATTGACGGCATACGATCCTGAGGTCAGCTGCCAAGTGTTTGCGGGGCGTGTATCCGAAAATGCCCCTGGTAACTCATGGCCAGGATCGCCATGTCCGATTCTTCGCAATTTTTTGCATCTTCAGCGGACACCGCCAATCGGGCTTTGAATTCGTATGAACTCATTTTCAGGCTCGGTTAGCAATTCGACTATCGTCAAGGCGTCCGGTTGTGCAACCAAATCCGTAGCGGACAGGCTTCAGACTCCAGTCATGGAGGCTGCGCAGCAGTCAGTCCTGTTCAAGGGGGCTGGGTCAGACATTAATGGTGCATCTACAAACGCAAAACTATTCATTTGCTCGCCACACTCTTGTGAAGTAGTGAAAACCCGTTTTTTTCACGCTCTTTTGGAGACGTGAACCTCAAAAAAGAACTGACGCAATGGCAGTTCCGGCAGATCGGATGCAGGCAAGGGTGAGAGGCTGGACGGCGAGAAAGGTTCGAAGCGATTCGAGCTATTCGACACCGGACCAGCAAGCACTGCGCTTGCAAACGACCTGTGTGGGCGGCTCTCTGTGGGCGGTGCGGGGGAGCTAATACAGGGTATTAGCGATGCTGCGAGGCCCGATCAGGAGACGTCCTTATAATCGGGGGAAGATTATAGCGATGAAACGTGCGGAATTGATCTTATTAACTGACTTTTATTAGCGCGTCAGTCGGTTCGCAAGGAGATGGCGGTTACCGGAGTGTGCAGCGTGCGGGCTGATACGCAGGCTGGCGAGGCTCCTGTCGAGTGAGCCGGGAAAGATTGCCCAAAGGACGTGACATCTCGGTAACACTTTCGTGGCGAAGGTATGTCACAAGGAACTGTACCCTGTCATCCCGGGTCCTATTTTCGACTAGTGAGCGGGCCGTTGGCGCCGCTATACTGCGGCTATCTATTGTGTCTGGCCCCTGGAGAGATGAGCATGTTGCATCGCCTGTTGTTCGGTTTGCTTGCTGTTGGCAGTTTGACCCTGGTCGGCTGTGCCCACAGCCCGCAACAACTTAGCCCGCAACCCAAACTCACCAGCCAACTCGCTGCGGTGGGTCATGGTCAGCCGGTCGTGGTTCGCGTCGTCGATGGTCGCCCATCGCCAACCTTGGGAACCCGTGGTGGTCTTTACCCGGAAACCAGCGCCATCAGCGTCCAGGGTTCTGACTTGCTGCCTAAACTGCAAGCTCAGACCGAAGCCGCTGTACGTTTGCTGGGCTTTACCCCGACGTCCAACGGCGGCAACGCACCGCAGTTGACGGTGACTTTGGTGGATCTGAAGTACCAATCGCCCAAAGAAGGTCTGTACGTGACCGAAGCGACCATCAGCTCGACGTTCCGTGCTGACGTGCAAAACAACGGCCGTAGCTACAGTGGTCGGTATGCCGCTTCGCTGGACCAGCGTTTCGGCATGGCGCCGAACCAGGAAACCAATACCAAGCTTGTCGGTGATGTGCTCAGCGATGCGCTGACACGGCTGTTTCAGGATCAAACCATCGGCAGGGTGCTGGGCGAGTAATACGGTCTGTTCGCCGCATTCACGCCGTGCACAAAAAAACCGATTTCTTTAATGAGAAATCGGTTTTTTTTGGTCTGACTGGCGGACACCCATCTTCTGTAACCGGTCATGCGGCTTCGTGATAGAAATCCAGAAAGCTCAAGCCCGTCCGCTGATCCAGATCAGGCAGGTCATGGTGCTGATGGCCCCCCAGCGCGCAGTAAACCAGCCAGTGGCGGTCTTGCACATTGAATGACAGCGCATCGATCAGCGCTTCCTGTTCGTCGCTCTGGGTAATCAGATATAGCCGATCCTGATTCTGTGCATGCAGCATGACAAGGTCTCTTTAGGTGTCGAGGTGCAACACAGTGGCGGGTTAAGGTTACGGTTAGGTGACCGGGGCAAAATGAGCGGGCAGATGGATCGTCATCCGTCCCTGTATCCTGGAAAAATGGCAAAAAAAATGGCGCCCGAAGAGGCGCCATTTTTATGATTCGGGAGTTTAAAGCGCCCGTCCGGCCTTGACCCGATACTGATTGCGCACAGGCATTGCGTATTGCAACACCAGATACGGACGGTGTTCGACAGGGCAGCTCTCCAGACGGCGTTGCCACTCTTCCTTGGCGCGGGCCAGTTCGTCAGCGGAAAACACCTTGGCGGCACTGGGTACATCCAGCGTCGGATCGGCATCCGCCCATTGCGCGTACGCTAGGTAATGTGCCGGAAACAGGCGATAACCGCCGAGGATCTGCTTGTCCATTTCAATCGCCAACTGCTTGGTGTCTTCGAATACCCCGCTGATCGGTGTGGCGAAGTTCACATGCACCCGGCCTTTATAGCCCGTGATGCCCAGCGCGATGCTGACATCATCCTCGCCCGGCGCTTTGGTGTAGCTGCCGGTAGTGGCGCGGATATACAGCTCGCGGGCCTTGGCGTGATCGCATGGGTCATATTCGTAGCTGATCGACACCGGCGTCAGGTTCAACGACTTGATCACCTCGGTGAACGGCTCGTCCTTGCGGCTCATGTGGAACATCTTGAGGATGGCCGATTCGGTGCGATCGTCGCCATCCTTGGCGCGACCTTCAGCCTGGGCGATCCAGATCGATTGGCAGTCATCGCGGATCGAATGATTGATATAGGCCGACAGTTGCAGGTACGCCGCCATCTTTTCCCTGCGCCCGGTGATGGAACGGTGCACGATGAAGCACTTGTTCAGGCGCATCAGGTCGCTGACGAAGGGCTTCTGCAGCAGGTTGTCACCGATGGCGATGCGCGGCGTTGGCAGGCCCGCGTGATACACCGCATAGTTGACGAAGGCCGGGTCCATTGCGATGTCGCGGTGGTTGGCCAGGAACAGATAGGCGCTGCCGGACTTGAACTGCTCGACACCTGTGTAGGTCACACCGTCGGTAGCCCGCTCGATGGTGTGATCGACGTAAACCTCGACTTTGTCCTGCAGCGAGGCCACCGAATGGACCTCGGCGAACTCGCGACGTAGCCGATGCGCAATGAGAGGCTTCAGCATCCAGCCAAATGCGCCCGCCATGCGAGGGAAGCGAAAGTGGGTGAGTGTTTTAAGAAGTGCCTTATCACTGAGCAGGCGTGCAATGACGGCTGGGACTTCGGCGTCGTTGTAAGGTCGGATGGCATCGAATTCGCCCATCATGCTCTCTTGTTGGAAACGGCTAGGGTAAAGGCAGGCCGGTCTGAAAAATGCGATCAGACCACAAGCCATGCTTCAAATAGACGGCGATTATACGCATAACTCACCCCGGAGACTTCGATGCAGGAAATAGAGCGTTATGACTGCCCTTACTGTGGAGAGTCGGTTGAGGCCGTGCTGGATTTATCTGGCGGTGATCAGTCCTATATCGAGGATTGCCCGGTGTGTTGCCGACCGATTGTGTTCGATTTGCAGACGGACGGCGAAGAATGGACCCTGGACGTGCGCAGCGAGAATGAATGATGCAAAGAGTCTACGAGCCGGAAAACTTGATGGAAGGCGAATTGCTGCAAGGCATGCTTGCCAGTGAAGGCGTCGAAGCGCATTTGACGGGGCGTGACTTGCTTGGCGGCGTGGGCGAGCTCCCGGTTTTTGGTCTGTTAGGGCTGTCGGTGGACAATGATCAGGCCGAACAGGCACGGCTGTTGATCGCCGAGTACAATGCGGCACTGCCGCTGTCGGGTGATGAACCTGACAATTTTCCTGACGTACTGGAGTGTTGACGTGCGTTTGGCCCTGCTTTCAACCGCCGGCTTTTAAAGCCTGCGTCTGAAAAAGGGTTTTTCAAAAAAGAGAGTGTGTTGCCCTTATGTGTGGACGTTATGCCCTGTTTCGCTGGACGCCCGCATTTGCGGCCTTGCCTGGTTTTCCTGCTGACCAAAAGGCGCAATGGAACATCTCGCCGGGCGACTCGGTGCTGATGCTGCGCGGCGGGGACACTCAGCGCGAACTGGCACGTGCACGTTGGGGGCTGACACCGCCATGGTTGACCGACCTTTCCCGAACGCCTGCTCACGCCCGCGCCGAAACCCTGGGCGAACAACCGATGTTTCGCGAAGCTTTCCGGCTGCGCCGCTGTCTGTTGCCGGCCAATGGTTTCTACGAATGGCGTGGCACCACGCGCAAGCGGCCGTTCTGGCTGACGCCGGGGGAGGGCTCTGCGCTGTTTTTTGCTGCGATTTGGGAGGCTTACCCGGTAGAAGGCCACACGTACCTGAGTGTCGCCGTCGTCACACAGGCGGCAGCCAGTCAGCGGCGCCCGCTGATCCTTGATGCGGCCGGGCAGGAAGCCTGGCTGGCTGCGGATACACCAACGTCTACCCTGCAAGCATTGCTCGCCAGCCCCCAGACGGCGCTGCGTGAACGAGCACTGGCTAACCTGGTGAACGATCCAAAACTGAACGCGCCGGAATGCCTGACACCGCTTTGAACTGAAGACGCTTCGCAGGCAAGCCTGCGATCATCTGCGGACGCTATCTACAAGTGTGGCAACTGGCTTGTATCTAGCTTCGCGGCGGGACATTGCCTAGGATACCGGCCATGTTTCCAGGGAGATCCACCATGCGTCAGTCATTTGCTCTGTGTGCCTTGAGCGCGAGCTTGTTGCTCAGCGGTTGCCAGTCCGTCAATACCACCAGCGGCGGTGCGGTGGGAGTCGAGCGCAAGCAGTACATGTTCAGCATGCTGTCGACCCAAGAGGTCAATCAGATGTATGCGCAGTCTTATCAACAGACGGTAGGCGAGGCCAGCACCAAAGGTGTGCTGGATAAAACCAGTGCCGACGCAAAACGGGTGAAAGCGATTGCTGATCGGCTGATTGCCCAGGCGCCGATTTTTCGCCCTGATTCGGCGCAGTGGCAGTGGGAAATCAATCTGATCAAAAGCGATGAGCTCAATGCCAACTGCGGGCCCGGTGGCAAAATCATTTTCTACACCGGGTTGATCGACAAGCTGCAGCTGACTGACGATGAAATCGCTGCGGTCATGGGGCATGAAATTGCTCACGCCTTGCGCGAGCATGGGCGTGAAGCGATGTCCAAGGCCTATGGCATTGAGATGGCCAAGCAGGGCGCGGGCGCGTTATTGGGATTGAGTCAGGACAGTCTTGCATTGGCCGATACGGTGGTGAATTACAGCCTGACCTTGCCTAATAGCCGCAGCAATGAAAATGAAGCGGATTTGATTGGGCTGGAGCTGGCGGCGCGCGCTGGTTATAACCCCAATGCCGCCATCAGCCTGTGGCAGAAAATGACCCAGAACACCGGAGGTTCACCGCCGGAATTCATGAGCACTCACCCCGCCTCGGAAAGCCGCATCGCATCACTGCAAAGCGCCATCCCGAAGGTAATGCCACTTTATCAACAGGCTAAAAAACCCTGAGTGGATAGGATCGTCAGTGACGATCCTGCCCCTCTGATCTTGAAGATGTCGTTTAAACCCAGCCACTCACCTGCATTGCCTTGTACACCGCAACGATGGCCAGGACAAAAAACGCGCAGGCTGCCAAGCGACGGATCAACGTGAGGGGGAGCTTTTCAGCCGCGAAGTTGCCTGCCAGTACCACTGGGACGTTGGCGATCAGCATGCCCAGTGTGGTGCCGAGAATCACCAGCCACAGGTAGGAATACTGGGCGGCGAGCATCACGGTGGCGATTTGGGTCTTGTCGCCGATTTCAGCGATGAAAAACGTGATCAGAGTGGTCACGAACGGCCCGAACTTGCGCGCTGTGCTGCCTTCGTCTTCATCCATTTTGTCGGGTACCAGGGTCCACAGCGCGGTGGCGGTGAAGCTGGCGGCCAGAATCCAGTGCAGGGTGGCGTTCGAGAAGAAACTCCCGAACCAGGCCCCGACGGCGCCTGCTGCGGCGTGGTTGGCCAGGGTGGCGACGATGATGCCGGCGATGATCGGCCAAGGCTTGCGAAAGCGCGCAGCGAGAATCAGGGCGAGGAGTTGGGTCTTGTCACCGATTTCGGCCAAGGCGACAACAGCGGTGGGGACGAGCAGGGATTCCAGCATCAGGTTTTTCCTAAGGGGCGGGTCGACACGGCTATGACACGTACAGCCTTCCCGCCCCGGGTAAGGTGTTCGTGTCATAGGTCTTGTCAAACCACCGATCCGACTGAGCGGATCTGGGTCGCACGCACCATGGTCTGTTGACCAAGTATGTTGATACGTGCCGGACGAGCATGGCGCTCGTGGGAGACTACTCCCCTAGGACGGAGCGGATTCTGCCTACACCGACAGCGTTCGGCAAGTGCTTATTTTTTTTCGCGTTTGGCGCGATAGACACGAAAGCCTTGCCCTTGTGCCTTCACCGCACACACGCCCAGATGCTCTTCGATCAGAGGCTGATAGCGAAGGAAGGCATTGGCGACCAAGCGGAGTTCGCCTCCATTTTTTAGATGCTGGCGTGCTTTTCGCAGCAAGTTCTCGGTTGCCAGGTAGTCGGTATGCACCCCGACGTGGAACGGAGGATTACTCAAAATAGTGCTCAAACCCATGGGCGCAGCGTCGATGCCGTCACCGGTCAACACTTCACCCTCCAGGCCATTGGCGGCCAGAGTCAGGCGGCTGCTGGCGGTGGCAAAGGCATCGACATCCAGTAGCGTGACATTGTTATGCGGGTAGCGACGCTTGACCGCAGCCCCCAACACCCCGGCGCCACACCCGAAGTCGAGCACCTCGCCACTGGGCAGTTTATCCAGATGCTGCAGGAGCAGTGCCGAACCGCGATCCAGTCGACCATGGCTGAAGACGCCGGGCAGACTGACCACTGTGAGCGGGCCGTCTTCCAGATCGACTTCATAGCGTTGGGCCATGCTTTCCAGGGTCACCGCTTGCGGTGCGTTCTCGACAGTCACCAGCCAAAGCTGGCAGTGCCGGGCGCTGTCGACTTTGCGGGGTTTGCCGAAGGGGCTCAATTGTTTGGCCGCTGCTTCGATGCCGCTGCGTTTTTCGCCGACCAGGTACAGCTCGCGTCCAGCCAGGCGCGATGCGAGGGCGTTCAATACATAATCAGTCAGGTCGCGGGCTTTGGGCACAAACAGCACAGCGGTTTCAAACGCCTGCTCTGGCACATTGACCCCAAAGTGGCAGCGGCCTTCGAAACGCGCGTCCAGCACCGCTTGATCGCCAGCATGCCAGCACCAGCCATGGGCATTCGGCAATTTCCCGAGCAGATCGTCTGCAGGCAGCCCGGCCAGGAGCACGGAGCCCTGAAACAATTCGGCCTGACGGAGTAACACTTCACTGCGCGGGTCCATCTTTGGCTCCTGAAAAGTGGCGAAGTCTAACAGAGCTTGTCAGCTCACGACCCGTCGAGGTGTGCCGGCGAAAAATGCCTGAGCGTTTTCGCTGAGTTGGCCGACGATCCGTTGCCGGGCTTCACGACTTCCCCAGGCGTTGTGCGGGGTGACGATCAAGCGCGGAATGTCGCCAGCCAACAGCGGATTGCCGTTCACCGGCGGTTCGACGGTCAGTACATCCGTCGCTGCACCACCCAGATGGCCATTGCGCAAGGCGTCGGCGAGCGCTTGTTCGTCAATCAGGCCACCGCGTGCGGTGTTGATCACGAATGCGTGGGGTTTGAGCAGGCCGAGTTCATAGGCGCCGATCATGTTACGGGTGTGTTCGTTGAGCGGGCAGTGCAGGGTCAATGCGTCGACTTGCGGCAGCAGCTCCTGCAACGGCACACGGTCATCGCGTTCGGGGCGGCCGGGTATCTGCCCCAACAGTACACGCATGCCAAAGGCTTCGGCCAGCTTCGCGACTGCGCCGCCTAGTTCGCCATAACCCAGCATGCCGAGGGTTTTGCCTTCCAGCTCGACGATAGGGAAATCCAGCAGGCAGAACTGTTTTGCGTGCTGCCAGCCCCCATGCTGCACCGCGTTTTGATAGTCCGGCAGGCGGGTCGCCAGCGCGAGCAGCAGCATCAGTGTGTGCTGCGCCACGGAGGCAGTTCCATATCCCTGGCAGTTGCTGACTACAACTCCATGTTTACGGGCTGCAATCAGGTCGACATTGTTGGTGCCCGTGGCGGAAATCAGCACCAGCTTCAAATCGGGACACGCGGCGAACGTGCCGGCATCGATCATGATTTTGTTGGTAATCGCCACCTGCGCGCCTTGCAGACGTTCGATCACCTGTTGCGGTGTGCTGGTGGTGTGCAACTGCAAATCGCCGAAGTGTTCACGCAGCTCGCTGAGGTCAAGATCACCCAGGTCCAGAGACGTATGGTCGAGGAAAACTGCTTTGTGATGATTGCTCATGGGATGAGGCGCCTTATCGAAAATATAAGGTCCAGCCCGAAATGGCTGGAGGCACTGGAAAGGTATCAATTTCTGGTATCTGACGCGACCGTCTGGGTGAGGTGTCCGTATTCGGCGGGACACGCAACTGTTCGGCTGCAAACAGTCTCGCAACAGCTTGTGCAGTGAGAAGCACAGCTGGATATTTCTAAATACTTATAACTCATTGTTTTCAATTGATATTTGTCTTTGGCACGGTTGCTGCTCTATCGCTGTGGAGGGTGCTGAGTCGGCACGTGGGCGGGGAAAGGCAATGTCTGAGTTCATGGAAAATAGGGAGACGGTTCCCACCACGCTTCCAGAGTGGCTGTTGTTGCAAGCAGGGCAACAACCGGCAGGTATCGCTTTGCGCCATAAACATTTGGGTGTGTGGCAAGTGCGCAGTTGGTCTCAGGTCGCCACACAGGTGCTCAGTCTTGCCACGGCTTTGCACCTGCGCGGTTTTACCTCGGGTGCAACGCTGACACTGCTAAGCCGGCCACGGCCCGAAGCCTTGCTGGCGACGTTGGCTGCTCAGTGGCTCGGTGGAGTGGCCGCGCTGCTCGACCCACTGGATGCCGCATCCGATCAAACAGCGTTGCTGGAGCAACTGCAACCCGACTTTATCTTTGCCGAAGGGCTGGAAGAACTTCAGCGGGTGGACGCCGCGCACCTGGCCCCGCAATTGGTGTTCTATGCCGACGGCCGCACGGTCACAGGCAACGCCGATGGACAGGGCAGGTGGGTCGCCTACGCAAGTCTGGTGGGGCAAGTGCCCAATCTGGAGTTACCGACTCGAGGGCATTCTCAGCACACGGCTTTTGCATTTTATCGACGCGCTGAGGGCGGCACGCTTGAGCAGCAGCGGATCAGCCATGCCGAACTGTTGAATGAGGGGCGGCATCTGGTTGATGTTCAGCAGTTGGGTATTCATGAGGAAGCATTGGCCGCCAGGGCGTTCGCCGTGGGTGGGCAAGCACGCTATCTACTGGCCCCCTGGCTGATTGCAGGTTTCCGTTTGAATTTTCCGGAGAGCTTGGCCACTCGGGATAACGACCGTCGCGAACTGGGGCCGACCCTGGTGGCGGGCACCCGCGAAACTTATGGTCGCCTGCATGCGCTGGTCTTGACCCGGTTGCCGCCCGTGGGCAGTTGGCAGCGGCATCTGGTCGAGTGGGCGCTGGCCAGCAGGCCGGGTGTTGTCCGCCGAGTGCTGGGCGATTGGTTGATCCGCAGACCGTTGCGCGATGTCCTCGGCTTTAGCCGTACGCACGCCGCGCTGCTGGTGGGTGACGCGTTACCGGAAAACACCAAAGCATTCTTTGCATTGCTGGGTATCAACATCCAGGGCTGGCCAGACCCGGGTCAATGGCAACCCCGGCCCCGAGCGTCAGCAGAGCGGGTCGATGGATGGATTAATCACGGCCCGCAATTGGCCTGATCAGGAGCACGACGATGTCTCAGGCTACTCGCGCAGTACCGCGGCCTTTGCTGGAACTGGAACATATTTCCCTGTCGTTCAAGGGTGTTAAAGCCATCACCGATATCAGCTTCGCCGTCGCCCCCGGTGAAATCTGTGCCTTGATCGGCCCCAATGGTGCCGGCAAGAGTTCGCTGCTCAATGTCATCAATGGTGTTTATCAGGCACAGGAGGGGCGAATCAGTTTCAACGGTGAAGTTCACCGCCGCATGCACCCGCACGCCGCCGCGCAACGAGGCATTGCCCGGACATTTCAGAACATTGCGCTGTTCAAGGGGATGAGTGTTCTCGACAACGTGCTGAGCGGTCGCAATCTCAAACGCCGCAGCACTTGGGTGGAACAAGCACTGCGCTTAGGGCGTGCTGCGGCTGAAGACGACCGCCAGCGTGAAGCCGCCGAGCAAGTGATCGAGTTTCTGCGGATACACGCCTGGCGTGACGCGATCGTTGGCAAGTTGCCTTACGGCTTGCAAAAGCGTGTCGAGCTGGGTCGTGCATTGGCCGCTGAACCCACGCTCCTGCTGTTGGACGAGCCTATGGCCGGGATGAACGCCGAAGAAAAGCAGGAAATGAGCCGCTTCATCGTCGACATCAACCGGGAGTTTGGCACCACCGTGGTTCTGATTGAGCACGATATCGGCGTCGTGATGGGCATCTCGGACCATGTGGTGGTGCTCGACTACGGCAGCAAGATCGGCGATGGCACCCCTGAGGTGGTACGCCGTGACCCCAAGGTAATCGCCGCGTATCTCGGCACTCGACACTGACATCCAGGCAAGAGTCGGCCCCTCGAATGACCCGGGGAGCAGGGCAACGTATGCACCGAACAACAGGTGATTGAGCATGGAATTTTTCTTCGAAGTACTGATCGGGGGGCTGCTGGCAGGGGTGATGTACTCGCTGGTGGCCATTGGTTTCGTCCTGATCTACAAAGCCTCGGGCGTATTCAATTTCGCCCAGGGAGCCATGGTGCTGTTTGCTGCGCTGACGTTTGTCAGCCTGGTCGAGCGCGGCATTCCGTTTTGGCTGGCGTTTGTTATCTGCCTGGCGGTGATGGTGGTGCTGGCGCTGTTGGTCGAGCGGATCGTGTTACGGCCTTTGGTCAATCGACCGCCGATCATTCTGTTCATGGCCACGCTAGGCCTGTCTTACGTCATTGAGGGTTTCGCCCAGTCGCTCTGGGGCTCTCAAGTGCATGGCCTGGAGCTGGGCATCAGCGACGAGCCTCTGGAAATCAAAGGCATGCTCCTCTCGCAGTTCGATCTTTTCGCCTCCGCTACCGCCGCCCTTTTGGTGGTGGTGCTCTCGGTCATGTTCAACAAAACGCGAGTCGGTTTATCGCTGCGTGCAGTCGCTGACGATCCGCTGGCAGCCCTGGCGGTAGGGGTGAAGCTGCCACGTATCTGGGCATTGGTCTGGTCGGTGGCCGGTTTTGTCGGGCTGGTTGCCGGACTGCTGTGGGGCGCGCGCCTGGGGGTCCAGTTCTCGCTCTCCCTGATCGTTCTCAAAGCGTTGCCGGTGTTGATCATCGGCGGCTTTTCCTCCATCAGCGGCGCGATCATCGGCGGCCTGATCATTGGTGCGTCGGAGAAGTTGGCAGAAGTGTATCTGGGCCCCGTTATCGGGGGTGGTCTCGAGAACTGGTTTCCCTATGTGCTGGCCTTGCTGTTCTTGCTGGTGCGCCCAGCCGGACTGTTTGGCGAACGTGCCATCGAGCGGGTTTAAGGAGAACACATATGTTCTATAAAGAAGCCGGCCAGTTCAGCACGACCTATGCGGCGGACCGTCGTGTGTTTCGTCTCAGGCAGGACCGTTATGGGCTGGTCCTGCTATTGGCCTTTGCGTTTATCGGTGTGCCCTTCATCGGCAACGACTATTGGTTCAGTGCCATTCTCATTCCATTTCTGGTGCTGTCCCTGGCCGGACTGGGTCTCAACCTGTTGACGGGCTATGCCGGCCAATTGTCGCTGGGGTCAGCGGCCTTCATGGCCGTCGGTGCGTTCGCCACTTACAATTTTGAACTGCGCGTATCGGGTCTGCCGCTGCTGGTCAGCATCGCGCTGGGCGGTGTAGCCGCCGCACTGGTCGCGGTCGTGTTTGGATTGCCCAGTTTGCGGATCAAAGGTTTTTACCTGCTGGTGTCGACCCTGGCCGCACAGTTTTTTGTGGAATGGGTGCTGACCAAGTTCGATTGGCTCTCCAATAACAACGCGTCCGGGGTCATCACTGCGCCGCCGCTGAACCTCCTGGGTATCGATTTCAGTACGCCGGTCGGCCGTTATCTGCTGACTCTGGGCATCGTGGTCGCGATGTTCTGGCTGGGTAAAAACCTGGCGCGCAGTGAGCTGGGGCGCAACTGGATGGCGGTGCGGGACATGGACACTGCCGCAGCAGTGATCGGTATTCCCATCCTCAAGAGCAAATTGCTGGCCTTTGCCATCAGCGGGTTTTTCCTCGGCATCGCCGGTTCGCTGTGGGCGTTTACGTACCTGGGAACGGTCGAGCCCCACGGCTTTGATCTGAACCGGTCGTTCCAGATTTTGTTCATCATCATTATCGGCGGACTGGGCAGCATTCTCGGAAACCTGCTGGGTGCTGCTTTTATCGTCTTGTTCCCGGTGCTGCTCTCCAACCTTGTCAGCTTGCTCCCGGTAGGCCTGATCGATTCCGGGCAGCTGGAAAATGCTCAGAAAATGATTTTTGGCGCATTGATTATCGTCTTTCTGATCAAAGAACCCGAGGGCCTGGCGCGCCTCTGGCAACGATTTCGCGAGCGCGCACGGCTCTGGCCGCTGCGCTACTGAGTGAACCCCGCGTGACCGGACGCTCGTCCATTCCAACCCTTTAAACACTGATCGCCCTGATTCGATAAGGATAATTCCGATGCTAAAACGCACCTTTGTCAGAAGCCTCGCTTTGGCGCTGAGCCTGACCGCTACAGCCTTGACTGCGCATGCCGACAACGAGCAGTACTTCCCCCTGCAGAGCTATCGGGTTGGTCCCTACGCAGCCGGCGGTACCGGCTTTTTTGGTGGGTTTATCGACTACATGCAGTACGTCAATGCCAACGGTGGCGTGAACGGGGTCAAGCTGACCTGGAGCGAGTGCGAGACCGAGTACGTGGTAGAGAAGGGCGTTGAGTGCTACGAGCGTCTGAAAAAAGGACTTAACGGCGCGCCTGCTGCTGCCACCAACCCACTGTCGGTGGGGATCGCCTATGCGACGCTGGAGCGCTCGACCGCAGACAAGTTGCCGTTGATTACCATCAACCACGGCCGGACCGACTCCACTGACGGCAGTGTCTTCCCCTACGTATTTCCGCTGCAACTGAACCCCTATTCAGAAGTGTCAGCCATCATCAACTACATCGGCCAGCAAGCCGGCGGGCTGGACAAACTCAAGGGCAAGAAGATTGTCACCCTCTACCATGGCTCGCCGTACGGTAAGGAAACCAATGAGGTGTTGCAGACCCTGGCCGATAAATATGGCTTCGAGCTGACCCTGGCTGAAGTCCCGCACCCAGGCAACGAGCAGCAGTCACAGTGGCTGAACATTCGTCGGGCCAAGCCTGACTGGGTGATCCTGCGTGGCTGGGGGGTGATGAACCCGGTCGCATTGAAAACCGCACAGAAGGTCGGTTACCCGGCAGACCACATCATCGGCAACATCTGGAGTAACTCTGAAGAGGATGCCGCCCCGGCAGGCGCTGCAGCCAAAGGCTTTATTTCCATCACCACTCACCCTTCAGGCACCGACTTTCCTGTGCTGCAAGGCATCAAGAAGTCAGTACTGGATGCGGGTAAGGGCAACCTGGAAGATCCAAAACGGTTTGGCACGGTGTACTACAACCTCGGTGTGGTAAACGGCATTCTCAACGTTGAAGCGGTGCGGATCGCTCAGGAGAAATTTGGCAAAAAACCACTGACGGGTGAACAGGTTCGCTGGGGTTTCGAGCACCTGAACATCGACGAAGCACGACTCAAGGCGCTGGGTGCCGAGGGCCTGGTACAGCCGTTGAAACTGTCCTGCTCGGATCATGAGGGCGGCGGTGCCGTGCGCTTTCAGCAATGGGACGGTCAGAAATGGAACCTGATCAGTGATTGGGTGCAGGCCGACCGTGCGTTGTTGCGGCCGATCATCGAAGCCTCTTCGCACAAGTACGCGCAAGAAAAAGGCATTGCGCCACGCGATTGCAGCAAGGAGTCTTAAGCCGTCTATGGCCGAAGAGGGCTGCATGCGCTTCGGCCTCGTCACCTCTGGAGAGCGTCATGGCTGATACACCTATCCTGCAAATCGACAACATTGAAGTCCTGTACGAAAAAGCGATTCTTGCCGTTCGGGGCGTATCGCTGAAGGTGCCCGAAGGTGCCGTCGTGGTCTTGCTCGGTGCCAATGGCGCGGGCAAGAGCACAACCCTCAAAGCTGCTTCCAACTTGATCAGTGCCGAGCGTGGGGAGGTGGTTAAAGGGCAGATTCTCTATCGCGGACAGAACATCACCCGCAGCTCGACCAGCCATTTGGTGGCCAATGGTCTGGCGCAAGTGCTTGAAGGCAGGCACTGCTTCGCGCACCTGACCGTGGAAGAGAATCTACTGATTGGGGCGTTTGTGCGCAAACCGTCGCGGCAGGCATTGAAGGCCAGTCTTGAGCGCATTTACGCCTACTTCCCACGGCTCAAGGAACGGCGCAAAAGTCTGACGGGCTACACCTCAGGTGGTGAGCAGCAAATGGTCGCCATCGGTCGTGCGCTGATGGCTGAGCCACGCCTGGTGTTACTGGATGAGCCTTCGATGGGGCTGGCGCCACAGATTGTCGAAGAGATTTTCGAGATCGTCGATCAGCTCAATCGTCACGACGGCGTGAGCTTTCTGATCGCCGAACAGAATATCAACGTCGCTTTACGTTATGCCCAATACGCCTACGTACTGGAAAGTGGCCACGTGGTGAGTGAGGGACCGGCGCACCTCCTGGCCCAGCGTGAAGATATTCATGATTTTTATCTGGGCGGAAGGGGCGCTGCCGTTAATGGCTAGAGATGCCTGACCGTGGGCGGCGAACACCTGAACGCCACGGCGCAAAGGATTGTGCGGGTACTCGATCACCCAACTGTACCTTTTGCACGGTTGGACGAAGGCGTAATGTGGCCAGCACTCAATAGTGCTCATTGCTCACATGCTCGATACGGAGGCCCCATGTACTGGACGGAATTTCTGACTGTTGCCCTGATACACCTGCTCGCTGTCGCCAGTCCCGGCCCGGACTTCGCCGTGGTCGTGCGCGAAAGCGTGACCCACGGCCGCAAGGCAGGCACCTGGACCGCCATGGGCGTCGGCACCGCGATCTTCGTGCATGTGGGTTATTCGTTACTGGGCATCGGTCTGATCGTGTCGCAGTCGATCGTATTGTTCAACGCCCTCAAATGGGCGGCGGCCGCGTATTTGCTGTACATCGGCATCAAGGCCCTGCGCGCCAAACCGGCCAGCGCCACCGATGCACCCGTCAATCTGCCCGTGGGCGAACGTACCGCACGCGGTGCCTTTACCAGCGGTTTCGTTACCAATGGACTCAACCCCAAGGCGACGTTGTTTTTCCTGTCGTTGTTCACCGTGGTCATCAACCCGCACACCCCGTTGATGGTCCAGGCCGGTTATGGCGTGTACCTGGCCGTCGCGACGGGCGTCTGGTTCTGTCTGGTGGCGCGGTTGTTCAGCCAGGAGCGCGTACGTGCAGGGTTTGCACGGATGGGGCACTGGTTCGATCGGGCAATGGGCGCGGTGTTGGTTGCGCTGGGTGTGAAACTGGCCTTTACCTCGATTAATTGAATTTAGCGTTGTTTGCGCCTGGGTACCCCCTGAAAATCCCTCGATACGGATCGCTGCTTGATGGCGCAACGCCTGCATTCCCGCCCGCCCGCAAATCATCCCTTTGGCTGATTTGGCTGGCTGGCAAGGTCTCTAAAGTGCATATTTTTAAGCCAAGAATGTGCATTCAGAAAAGGGACTCCTATGTTGCAGACTCGCATCATTCCGCCAGCTGATGGCGCCTACCAGTACCCTCTTTTGATCAAGCGGCTATTGATGTCGGGTAGCCGTTACGAAAAAACTCGCGAGATCGTCTACCGGGACAAACTGCGTTACAGCTATCCGACCCTCAATGAGCGCATTGCCCGTCTGGCTAACGTCTTGACCGCTGCGGGGGTCAAGGCCGGGGATACCGTGGCGGTGATGGACTGGGACAGCCATCGTTATCTGGAGTGCATGTTCGCGGTGCCGATGATTGGCGCAGTGATCCACACCATCAATGTGCGCCTGTCACCGGACCAGATTCTCTACACCATGAACCACGCCGAAGATAAGTTCGTGCTGGTCAACAGCGAGTTCGTGGGGCTCTATCAGGCCATTGCCGGGCAACTGACCACGGTCGAGAACACTATTCTGCTGACCGATGCCCCGGAAAAGACCGCCGATCTGCCCAATCTGATCGGCGAGTACGAGGACCTGCTGGCGGCTGCGAGTACTCAGTATGAGTTCGAGGACTTCGACGAAAACTCGGTCGCCACGACTTTCTACACCACCGGTACCACGGGTAACCCCAAGGGTGTGTATTTCACTCACCGGCAATTGGTGCTGCACACCATGGGGGTGGCGACGATCATGGGCTGTATCGACAGCGTGCGGCTGCTCGGCACCAATGACGTGTACATGCCGATCACCCCGATGTTCCATGTGCATGCCTGGGGCGTACCTTATGCCGCGACCATGCTCGGGCTCAAGCAGGTCTATCCCGGTCGTTACGACCCGGAATTGCTGGTTGAGCTATGGCGCAAGGAGAAGGTTACGTTCTCCCATTGTGTACCGACCATCCTGCAGATGGTGCTCAACGCCAAAGCAGCTCAGGGCACGGACTTCTCCGGTTGGAAGATCATCATCGGCGGCAGTTCACTCAACCGTACGACCTATGACGCGGCCAAGGCCAAGGGTATTCAGTTGACGGCTGCTTACGGTATGTCTGAAACCTGCCCGCTGATCTCCGTCGCACATTTGAATGACGAAATGCTGGCCGGCAGTGACGACGAACGCATCACCTATCGGATCAAAGCCGGCGTGCCCGGGGTGCTGGTGGATGCGGCGATCATCGACCTGGACGGAAACTTCCTGCCGGCGGATGGCGAGTCTCAGGGCGAACTGGTGCTGCGTGCGCCCTGGCTGACGGAGGGCTATTACCGCGAGCCGGAAAAAGGCGCCGAGCTGTGGGCGGGCGGCTGGCTGCACACTGGGGATGTCGCGACGCTGGACAGCATGGGCGTGATCGATATTCGGGACCGGATCAAGGACGTGATCAAGACGGGCGGCGAATGGGTGTCCTCGCTGGCACTCGAAGATTTGATCAGCCGTCATCCAGCGGTACGTGAAGTAGCAGTCGTCGGTATCGTAGATCCGCAATGGGGTGAACGGCCTTTCGCGTTATTGGTGATACGCGAAGAGCACAACATCGGCGCCAAAGAGCTGAAGGAACATTTGAAGCCGTTTGTCGAACTTGGGCACATTAATAAGTGGGCGATTCCAAGCCAGATTGCCCTTGTTACTGAAATTCCCAAGACCAGTGTCGGCAAGCTCGACAAGAAACGTATCCGCCTGGATATCATCGAGTGGCAGAAGACCAACAGCACCTTCCTCTCGACACTCTGAGTGCCTTTTGCCGTGCTCGCTGAGCGCGGCAAGCCCCCAAGCAAGCGCTTGTCTTGCCAAATCCTGAAATTACGCCATTCTCCCGGTGCCAGCTGTGACTGGTCGGTCGAAATAGCCGTGCCAGAGGGTTTGCCGCTGTAAATCACACTTTAGAGGGATCAAGTGCCCGTACCTGCTGGCTATAGTCGGCACAGGGTCTTAGTAAGAGCGGCTATAACGCCCCCTCGTATCGCAGCCTTCCAGGCTGCCCGATGGCGTTAACACTCAAGAGCACTTGAGCCGGTCCCGGAAAAGCCCACTGCCATAACAATAAAAGCACATGGAGTAGCGTCGATGACATCAGTTAACCAGTTCTGGCGCCGGGCGAAATTGCCTCTGGCCGTCAGCCTCGCCTCTACGCTCGCCGGTCCGGCATTTGGCGTAAGTTTCAACATCGGTGAAATCGAAGGTCAGTTCGACTCGTCGCTTTCGATAGGCGCCAGTTGGTCTACGCAGAATCCCAACAAGAATCTCATCGGTTCCAATAACGGCGGCCACGGCCTGTCGCAGACCTCCGATGATGGCCATTTGAATTTCAAGAGCGGGGAAACGTTCTCGAAGATCTTCAAGGGCATTCACGATCTTGAGTTGAAATACGGCGACACCGGTGTGTTTCTCCGGGGCAAGTACTGGTATGACTTTAAGCTTAAGGACGATGATCTCAATTTCAAGAACATCAGCGACAGCGGCCGCAAGGAAGCCGCGAAATCGTCGGGCGCCGAGCTGCTTGATGCGTTCGTCTACCACAACTACTCCATTGGGGATGAACCAGGTTCCGTGCGGTTGGGTAAGCAAGTCGTCAGTTGGGGTGAAAGTACCTTCATCCAGGGCGGTATCAACAGCATCAACCCGGTCGACGTGTCAGCCTTCCGCCGTCCCGGCGCGGAAATCAAGGAAGGCTTGATTCCGGTCAACATGTTCTACCTCTCGCAAAACATCACCGAGAACCTCTCGGCCGAGGGCTTTTATCAAATTGGATGGGACCAGACGGTTGTCGATAACTGCGGCACCTTCTTCTCGCAACCGGACGTGATCGCCGACGGCTGCAACAACAACCTGGCCGTGTTGAAAACCAAAAATGGTCTAAATAGCGCGTTGCCAGCCAGTTTGCGTTCACCTGTGTCAAATAGCTTGGCGGCCCAGGGCGTTACCTTCGGCAACCCGGATGAAGGCGTAATCGTGCGTCGTGGTCCTGACCGTGACGCCCGCGACAGCGGCCAGTTCGGCCTGGCCACGCACTACATGTTCGATCCACTGGACACCGAGTTCGGTGCCTATTTCATGAATTACCACAGCCGCAACCCGATCTTCAGTGGCCAAGGCGCCCCGGCCAGCGCTTATAGTCCAGCCAACCTGGTTGGTTCGCTGGCTCGCAATGGCGTACCGCTACGGACTGCTGCGGCTTTGGCGCCGACCCTGCTGCCGTTGGTCGTGGCCGGCAACTCCAGCTATTACGTTGAATACCCGGAAGACATTCGTCTGTACGGCCTGAGCTTCTCTACCACCCTGCCTACCGGTACGGCGTGGAGTGGTGAGGTCAGCTACCGTCCGAACGCGCCGGTGCAACTCAACACCACCGATATCCTGTACTCCGGTCTTACGCCGTTGAACCCGAACGTATCGATGCTGCAAGGCAAGCCGGGTACTGACCAGTCGGGTTATCGCCGCAAGGAAGTTACCCAGTTCCAGACCACCTTCACCCAGTTCTTCGATCAGGTGATGGGCGCCGAGCGACTGACTGTCGTGGGCGAAGTCGGCTGGACTCACGTCGGTGGGCTGGAAAGTACCTCGAAAATCCGTTACGGCCGCGACCCGAGCTACGGCCCAGGTCCCCTGCCTAATGGTCAGTGCGCCACGCTCAACGCCAGCACCCTGGCCGGCGCAGCCCAGAACAACGTCTCGCGTTATTGCGAAAACGATGGCTTCACCACGGCTGACTCCTGGGGCTATCGTGCTCGTGCGATCTGGGATTACAACAGTGTGTTTGCAGGTATCAACCTCAAGCCAAGCATTGCCTGGTCGCATGACGTCTCTGGCTACTCGCCGGGTCCTGGTGGCAACTTCGAAGAAGGGCGCAAGGCTATCAGCCTGGGCCTGGATGCCGAATACCAGAACACCTACACCGCGAACCTTTCGTACACCAACTTCTTCGACGGCAAGTACACCACTGTGGATGACCGCGATTTTGTTGCGCTCAGCGTTGGCATGAACTTCTAAGAATACGGTTTTTTTTCAGGACGACTATGAACATGAAAATGACAAAGGGTCTGTTACAAGTCGGTGTACTGGGTCTGTCATTGCTGGCGACCGGGGTGATGGCTGCTGTGTCGGAATCCGAGGCCGCCAAACTGGGTACAACCTTGACGCCGATGGGCGCCGAAAAGGCCGGTAACGCCGCAGGGACGATCCCTGCATGGAGCCCGCTGCCAAAAAATGCTGGCGCTGTGGACAGCAAGGGTTTCCTTGCTGACCCCTATGCTCAGGAACAACCGCTGTTTGTGATCACCGCGCAAAACGTCGATCAGTACAAAGACAAGCTGGCGCCAGGGCAAATAGCGATGTTCAAGCGCTATCCGGAGACTTTCAAAATGAAGGTCTTCCCGTCCCATCGTGGCGCGACGGTGCCTGATGACGTGTTCGCAGCGATCAAAGGCAACGCGACCAAGACCAAACTGGTCGCGGGTGGTAACGGCCTTGAGAACTTCAAGACGGCGATTCCATTCCCGATCCCGCAAAACGGTTCTGAGGTGATCTGGAACCATATCACCCGTTATCGCGGTGGCAGCGTTCAGCGTCTGGTGACCCAGGCCACGCCGCAGGCCAATGGCTCCTACAACCTGGTTTACTTCAAGGATCAGTTCGTTTTTCGCGATAACGTGAAAAAATCCGGTGCAGACGATGCGAAAGCCAAGTCTGGCGATGAAGATGAGAAAACCGGTGACACCAGCAACATCCTTTTCTACTTCAAGCAGGAAGTAACCGCGCCCGCACGTCTGGCCGGTGGGGTACTGCTGGTGCACGAAACCCTCGATCAGGTAAAAGAACCGCGTATGGCCTGGGTGTACAACGCCGGTCAACGTCGCGTACGTCGCGCGCCACAAGTGTCTTATGACGGGCCGGGTACCGCAGCAGATGGTCTGCGCACCTCGGACAACCTGGACATGTACAACGGCGCACCTGATCGTTACGACTGGAAACTGATCGGCAAGCAGGAAATGTACATCGCCTCTGACAGCTATAAGCTCGATGATCCGACCCTTAAATATGCCGACATCATCAAGGCCGGTCATATCAACCAGGATCTGGCGCGCTATGAACTGCGTCGTGTCTGGCACGTGACCGCTACCTTGAAGGAAGGCCAGCGCCACATCTATGCCAAACGTGACTTCTTCATCGATGAAGACACCTGGCAGGCAGCGGTGATCGATCACTACGACGGTCGTGGTCAACTGTGGCGTGTGGCTGAAGCTCACTCCCAGAACTACTACAACGTACAAGTGCCGTGGTACACCCTGGAAACCCTCTACGATCTGCAATCGGGCCGTTACCTGGCGCTCGGTATGAAGAACGAAGAGAAAGCAGCTTATAACTTCAAGTTCGAGGCGAGCGTCAGCGATTTCTCTCCTTCGGCCTTGCGCCAGTCTGGCGTACGGTAACGATTCATCGCTAAACGCACACTGAAAACGCCCCGACTGTTCGGGGCGTTTTCTATTGAGAGCCCCTATGTTCACGGGGAGCGATGCAGGTTGTTGTAATCTTTTTCTAAAAATGCGCCAAATTCCTTCAAAAGGACCGACGTACCCGCTAGTCTGCGGACATCTGCAATGCCGATAACAGCACTTTAATAAGAGCCGGCTATGACTGATTTGTCCCGTCTGCAAGGGTTTGACAGCCACGCGGTTACCGCGCTGGAAGGCCGTTTCTTTCGACCACCGTTGCCCGAAGGTTATGTACTGCGTCCACGTTTATGTGAGCGCTTGAGTGCAGGCCTGGCGGGGCGGCTGTTGTTGGTCTGCGCCCCGGCAGGTTTTGGCAAGAGTTCGCTGGCGGTAGAGTTTTGTCAGAGCCTGCCGGCTCAGTGGCAAAGCCTGTGGCTGGGGCTGAGTCATCGCGACAGTGATCCGGGGCGCTTTCTTGAGCGTCTGCTTGCCGGTCTGCAACAATTTTTCCCACAGCTGGGTACCCAGGCGCTGGGTTTGTTGAAGATGCGCCAACGCCATCAACCCTTTGCATTCGAAGAGTGGCTTGATGGCCTGCTTGACGAGCTGACCACGCACCTGATGCTGAGCAAGCCACTGCTGCTGGTGTTGGACGATTACCATCTCGCTCAGGGGCCGGTGCTCGACCGCTGCCTGCAGTTTTTCCTCAATCACTTACCCGCCGGGCTGATCGTGATGGTCACCAGCCGTCAGCGTCCGAACTGGCACCTGGCACGGCTGCGACTGTCGCGCCAACTGCTTGAGCTCAATGAGCAGGATTTGCGCCTGACCAACGCCGAGTCGGTGGCGGTGCTTGAACAGCACTCGAATTCGCTGGACAGTGAAGCGCTGCAAAGTCTGATTCTGCGCAGCGAGGGTTGGGTGGCCGGGTTGCGCTTCTGGCTGCTGGCCGCGTCTGAAGCGGGCAGTGACAATGCGCTGCCACAAGCGCTGCATGGCGGGGAAGGGCTGATTCGCGATTACCTGCTCGAAGAGGTGATCGACTTTCTACCGACCGATGTTCAGGCGTTTTTGTACGATACCGCCTGCCTGGAGCGTTTTTGCAGCGAGCTGTGCGATGCCGCTCGCGAAACGTATGACAGCGCCGAAATGCTGCGTTATCTGCAAGCGCATCAGGTCTTCCTGGTGCCGCTGGATGAGCATGGCCGCTGGTTTCGTTATCACCATTTGTTTTCCGACTTGTTGCGCACCCGGCCCGGCGCCGAGACCGGCCCGCAGCAACCCCGCCTGCACCTGAATGCCTGTCGATGGTTCAGCGACCAGGGTCTGCTCGACGAGGCCGTCGAACAAGCCTTGCGTGCGGGGCATCTGGATGTCGCTGCCAATCTGGTGCAGAACCTTTCCGAAGAGCAACTGCTGGCCGAGCAGAATGTCGGGATGCTGCTGCGTTGGAAAATGGACTTGCCTGACAGTTTGCTGATCAGCACGCCACGCTTGATCGTGCTCTATAGCTGGGCGCTGGGCCTGGCGTGCCAGCTGGATGCCGCTGAAGAGTTGGCCAGCCACTTGAGTCGCTTTCTGCCCGCGCCCTCGGCGACAGCGCAAAAATCCATGCTCGCCCAGTGGCTGGCGCTCAGCGGGATTATTGCCCGAGGGCGTGGCGACAGTGCCAAGGCCCGGCTCTATTGCAACGAAGCGCTGCTCAGCCTGCCGCATAAACGTTACGGTCAACGGCTGACGTGCCTGTCGACGCTGGCTAATCTGGCCATTGCCGAGGGTGACCCCTTGCGCGCCCGGGTACTCAATCGCGAGGCGCTTGAGCTGGCGCAACGGGTCGCCAATCCGTTATTTGAAGCCCTTGCCCATTATGATCGGGCGCGGGTGTTGCAGGCGCGTGGCGAGGTATTGCGTGCGCTGGACGAAGTCCACCAGGGCCAGGAGCGGCTCAAGGGTTTGCCAGCCCAACGGCTCTATGCTGTTCGTGCGCGGCTGACACTGTATGAAGGCTATCTGCTGACGATGCGCATGCAGCCTGAAGCGGGGCGTGCGCGGCTGTTGGCCGGGTTGTCTGAAGCGCGAGCCTGTCGTGATATCAGCGTATTGATCGGCCACTGTGTGATCGCAGGGCTAGACGGGCGCGACGGCCGTTTTGCCGAGGCCTTTGCCGAGTTGGGCGAGGCCGAGCGCTTGATGCACATCTGGGACGTGCCGCCAATCTACTACCTGGCCATGATCACTCTGGTCAAATGTGAGCTGTGGTTGTTGCAAGGCCGCATCGACCTCGCCGACGCCTGGTTGGTGCGGTTGGCGCAAACCTATGGCGGTGATCAGGCCGCTGCCGCACCGGAGTGTCACCCGCAACTGCCGCAACACATCGAATTACAGCGCGCAGTGCTCGAACGCATCCAAGGGCTGCGGCCCGAATCCGAGCAACGCCTGCTCGCCCTCGAACAACAGGCACACAATGCCGGTGCCCACTCTATTTATGTCGCCGCACTGACCCAGCAAATCCTACCGCTGTTGGGCACTGCGCGCGAAGCACAGGCGCGAACACTGTTCACCCGTAGCTTGCAAGCAGCCACCGGTGGCGCACTTCTGCCTTTCCACTGGCTGGTGAGCGGGCATCCCGATTGGTTGCGAGAACAACTGCTGCAAAGCGCACCGGGTGCGGTTCGCGATTCGCTACTGGAACTGTTGCCGCCCGCAGTTGCTTTGCGCGAACCCAGCGAACCTCTGCACTGCGCAGAACAACTCAGCGCCCGCGAACTCGCCGTGCTCCAACTCATCGCTCAGGGCTGCTCCAATCAGCAAATCAGCGAACAGCTGTTCATCTCCCTGCACACCGTAAAAACCCACGCCAGCCACATCAACAGCAAACTGGGGGTCGAACGGCGAACGCAAGCGGTGGCACGGGCGAAGGAGATGGGGTTGTTGGGGTGAGGGCAACTTGGCGTTGCAAGCACTTAAGGGTGTGTTCCACCCCTTTGGAGTGCGTGCCGGAGTCGTACCATTGCGCAGGCGTTAATTAACCCGTTGAAGAATATGTTCCGAGCCCTACCCCGAGTCGTGCAACTCCAACTTTTGGCGACCCTGTGCAATAGCGCAGGCGGTATCGTCAAGCTCTTCATGCCTTTGTTTTTTTACGAGGCGTATGGGTTTGACTTCACTGTGATTGCCTTACTCATGGCGGCCTACGGTGCTGGATGCATAGTGGGTGCTTACTCAGGCGGTGTGTTATCTGAATATATTGATTGCCAGTGGGTCGCGGGTATTTCGTTGCTGTTCAGCGGCCTGCTTGCCGCTGCGCTTGCCCTGCATTTGCCTTTGGCCTTGCTGTTTTTGGTAGTGCCCTTGGTGGGGCTTTTCGATGGTGCGTTCCGTCCCGCCAATTTACGGTTGATCATGGACGCCAGCCCGAAGCAGTTGCAGATCCGTGTGCAGGGTTTACATCGGGTTGTGTTCAATCTGGGTGTTGCCTTGGCGGGCGTCATGGCGGGTGCACTGGTCAGTCTAGGGTATGGCTACGTATTTCTTTTCCAGGGGGCGTTGAATGTGCTCGGCAGCGTGTGTCTGGTGGGCTACGCCTTGAAACATGCAGGCCGAGTTCGATTGCATGTC
This sequence comes from Pseudomonas sp. 10C3, assembly GCF_036346185.1. NCBI lineage: Bacteria > Pseudomonadati > Pseudomonadota > Gammaproteobacteria > Pseudomonadales > Pseudomonadaceae > Pseudomonas > Pseudomonas sp. 10C3. Next base: position 67,682 of record NZ_JASJVE010000022.1, read on the forward strand.
GAGGTGGCGACCAGCGACCTTCAGCGGGAGGTCTTGGCATTAAAAGGCTCGCCCTGGAAAGATCGACTATTTCTGGTGTTCATCGTGGGGCAGTTGTTGGCGCTGGGTGTGTTCGATCAAATGTACGGCACGTTTGGACTTTTTTTACGCGAGCACGCTGCCGCTGGCCCAGAATGGATTGCTTATCTTTTTTCCATGAATGCGTTGCTGGTGGTCTTGCTGCAGATGCCGGTAACGCGGTGGATTGAGCGTCACGGGGTGGTCATCGCCTCGCGGCTTGGCGCTTGTCTGCTCAGTTGTGCTTTTTTGTTTCTTAATGCAGGCAGTCATATCGGCTGGACCATCGTGACTATGCTGACAATCACGGCGGCAGAGCTGCTTTTGACTCCCGCGTGGACGTTGGCGGTGCTAGAACGCTCTCAGCATCGTCAACGAGGTAAGTACCTGGGGATATTCAGTGCCGGCTGGCTGGGGCACTCGCTTTATGGTCCCAGCGTCGGTGCCTGGTTATACGGAGCCTACGGTGGACCGACACTGTGGTGGATCTGCGCGTTGGTGGGCGGGACAGTGTTCTTGCTTCACTATTCGACAATCGCGCGTCTGAGCGCCCCTCAAAATGCCGTGAACCTGCCGAAACGCATTGGAGCTTCTTAGCGTTCAGGACGTCAACCGAACAGGTTGCCTTCGGCTAGTGAGAGGCCAGACCAGAGCTCTTCAGCGTTGGTGATGCCCCAGTCCTCAGCCAACTCGATTTGCACAATTTTGTCTGGTTCCTCGAGGCAGGCAAGATCAATGATCTTATGGGGAATCGCCATTTTGCTTCGCGTTGACAGGAATACTTTAACTTTGGGGGTCAGAAGGGACTGTTCATTCTGCTCAATGACTACGCCCATGCGACCGCTTTGCAGGCTGACTAAAGCGCCAATGGGGTAAATGCCGATGGTTTTAACAAAGCTCTGGAAAACTATTTCATCGAAATGCCCTTTCCAGGAGGCCATTTCGCGAATGGAGTGTGCAGGACCCCAGCCCTTTTTATACGAGCGCTCGGACGTCACTGCGTCATACACGTCGCACACCGCGCCCATTCGGGCAAACAGACTGATCTGGTCCCCAGCCAGGCCATGTGGGTAACCCAAACCGTTGATTTTTTCGTGGTGATGCAAGCATACGTCAAGCACGTGAGTGCTGACGTCCTCGCTCCTCTCCAGAATTTTCAGCCCCTCTTCCGGGTGGCTCTGGACGAGTTTGAACTCCTCGGGTGTCAGCTTTCCGGCCTTATCGAGGATGGCGCTTGAGATCATCATCTTGCCGACATCGTGCATGAGGCCGGCCATCCCTGCTTCACGGACTTGCTCCTCGTTCATCTGCAGTTGTCGGGCCAGCGCAATCATCAATATACACACGGCCACGGAGTGCATGTAGGTGTAGTCGTCAGACGTTTTCAAGCGCGCCAGACTGATAAGCGCATGGGGATGGCGAAGTATGGAGTTGGTTATTTCATCCACCAAAAAAGCGCCATCCTCCACTTTTATAGCCTGGCCCAGTCTTGCGTCACTGAACATTTTTACGACGGCTTCTTTGGCTCGCACACAGATCTTTAAGGCCTGGGACAGCTCTTCATCCAGACTGACCCTGGAGGGGATGGTCGCGGGCTGTACGAAGGGAATGGGTGGAGAGGGCGGAAGGAAAGGCGCCTCGAACTGTTGAGGATTATCGTCAGTGACAGGAGGATGACCCTTGCCGGTATCCACCCACACTTCTGTAATAGCCGACTGCTGGATCCGTACAATATCCAGAGCATCTTTGAGTTCAAAGCTGCCTTTCCAAAAGGGATGCGCAACCCATGCACCACAGAATTTATGGATGTACATGCCAAGGGCAAGTTCAGAGGTGGGGATTTTTTTCAGCATCGCCAGTTTCTCAGTACAGCCAAGCCTTCCTGCAAGTAAGCTGGCTTTATTCTTGTGACCGCGAAAACAAAACCCGTCACGACGCCTGATACTTTCAGGTGAACAGTCGACATTACTTCACCCTTTAGAGCGCGCTTGATGGCGTGATTGACTCGCAGTGATCGCATAGTGCCATTATAGCCTGGCCCTTCCTGAAAAAGCGTACAAAGCTAAACAGTGGTCGTGCTTTATTTTTTTGTCTTTAAATTTATACGATATAAATCAACAGGTTGCTGTGATTATTTTTTGATTTTCAATTGTAACCACTGCGCGGGTCAGGTGTGCCGTGGAAAAAAATCAGCAAGCTTTCCTGCTGTTTTTTCCTTGGTCCCGCCCGTGCTGGCGTCTTGGACAATCGGATGCAAACCTCGGGCCTGTAGGCGAGGAACTCGGTATGGAGAGGGCGAAAACCGACGCTCGACGGCATGGCCTCTACAATTCAAACTTACGTCTATCCATCTCCCGGGAGGCCCCATGCAAGTCGCCAAACCGTCACTCATCCGCGAAACTTTTCCCGTCGGTCCTTTGCAGTGCAACTGCACGATCATCGGCGACCCCATCACCAAGCAAGCAATCGTGGTCGACCCGGGTGGCGATCATGAGTTGATTCTGGCTCGGCTGGAGGCATTGGGGCTGAGGGTGGTCAGTATTATTCATACCCATGCGCATCTGGATCATTTTCTGGCGTCCGGATTGATGAAGGAGAAGACTGGGGCGACGTTGCATTTGCATCGGGAGGACAAGTTCCTCTGGGACAATCTGGAGATGCAGTGCCAGATGTTCGGTGTGCCTTATACGCCGGTACCGCCGCCGGATCGTTGGCTGGCCGATGATGAGGCGTTGCCGTGTGGTTGCGGCGTGGCGTTGCACACCCCCGGGCATACACCCGGTTCGATGAGCTTCTGGTTTGCCGACGACAAGCTGTTGATTGCCGGTGACACGCTGTTCAAGCGCGGGATTGGGCGTACGGATTTGTGGGGTGGCGATCAGGCGACCATCGTTCGTTCGATCAAACAGCGCTTGTACTGCCTGGACGAAGAGGCAACGGTGATCACCGGTCATGGCCCCGAGACACGCTTGGGCGACGAGATGCGCCAGAATCCTTACGTTCGGGCGTGAAATTTGTTACATCGGGATTATGGAATTTTTTCCTGAAGTGAGGCTCTAATCGCCGCACGGTCTGCGTCTGACGTTCGTTGCGTTATCGAAAGCGGCCATAAAAAGTAGCCCTAGGAAGTTAAACAGGAGTTCCTCAATGTTCACCTCGCGTCGTTTGATTCTTGTCGCTACTGCTGTTGCCTTGTTGTCCGGGTGCGCGTCACCTAATCCTTATGACAATCAAGGACAGGCTGATAATTCGGGTGGTGTCAGCAAGACCGCCAAATACGGTGGCCTGGGTGCGCTGGCCGGGGCCCTGGCCGGTGCGGCGATCAGTCACGATAACCGTGGCAAGGGGGCGCTGATTGGCGCAGCAGTTGTTGGTGCCAGTGCTGCCGGTTACGGTTATTACGCTGACAAGCAAGAAGCCGAGTTGCGCAAAAGCATGGCCAATACCGGGGTCGAGGTGCAGCGTCAGGGTGATCAGATCAAGCTGATCATGCCGGGCAACATCACCTTCGCCACGGACTCTTCAGCCATTGCCAGCAGCTTCTATTCGCCGCTGAATAATCTGGCGGGCTCCTTGAAGCAGTTCAACCAGAACATGATTGAAATCGTGGGCTACACCGACAGTACCGGTAGTCGTCAGCACAACATGGACCTGTCCCAGCAGCGTGCGCAAAGCGTAAGTACTTACCTGACTTCGCAAGGCGTCGACCCTTCTCACCTGTCCGTACGTGGCGCAGGTCCGGATCAGCCGATTGCCAGCAACGCCGACGTGAATGGCCGGGCGCAGAACCGTCGGGTTGAAGTTAACCTGAAGCCTATTCCGGGTCAGCAATACCAGCAGCCGCCGCAGCAGTAAGACAGCATTTTTGATATCTGCCGCTAACCCGGCAGGAGCGAATTCACTCGCTCCTGCCGTCAGGTTGCGATCAACGCTTTTGTGGGTATTCCTGGTGCAGGCGATCCAGGAGTAAATCCTTGTCTTCCCACAATCGGTTGATCCACTGCTGGAATTCCAGGCGGTACTCACCGTCCTGGTCATAATTGCTGCCGATGAACTGCGGTGGGATTTTGATTTCTTCGAAATGCGCGACCACTTCCCTGACGTTACCGCACAGCAGATCCCAGTAACCTGGGCGCCCACCTGGGTAGTGAATGGTCACGTTGACGATGGCCTCCAACTGATCGCCCATGGCGTCGAGTACAAACGCGATGCCGCCCGCTTTGGGTTTGAGCAGGTGGCGAAAGGGCGAGTTCTGCTCGGCGTGTTTGCTCTCGGTGAACCGCGTGCCTTCCACGAAGTTGAAGATACCCACCGGGTTATTGCGGAACTTGTCGCAAGTACGCTGCGTGGTTTCCAGGTCTTTGCCCTTCTTCTCCGGGTGTTTGGCCAGGTACGCCTTGGAGTAACGCTTCATGAACGGAAAACCCAGCGCCCACCAGGCCAGGCCAATAACCGGTACCCAGATCAACTCCTGCTTGAGAAAGAACTTCAGCGGACGGATGCGCCGATTGAGTACGTATTGCAGGACCATGATGTCGACCCAGCTTTGATGGTTGCTGGTAATCAGGTACGAGTGTTGATAGTCCAGGCCTTCGAGCCCGCTCAGGTGCCAGCGGGTGTTGCGCACCAGCTTCATCCAGGCTTTGTTGTTGCTGATCCAGGCTTCGTGGATGTGGCTCATCAGCCAGTCGGTCAAGCGTTGGGCGGCAGGGAAGGGCAGGCACAGCTTGAAGATGGCGACCACGAACAACGGTGTGCAGCAAACGATTGTGTTAAGCGCCAAAAGCAACGAGGCAATCACGCCTCGCAATGGGGCAGGCAAAAAGTCCATGCGGGGCAGGGCTCCAAAAATAGTTCAAGTGCCGCCGGACTTCCCGGCGGTTGTTATTGGGGTCAGGAAAGGTTGTCAGCCTGAATCGCCGTAAGGGCGATGGTGTAGACGATGTCATCGACCTGAGCGCCGCGCGGCAGGTCGTTAACCGGTTTGCGCAGGCCTTGCAGCATCGGGCCGAGGCTGACGCAATCTGCGCTGCGCTGCACGGCTTTGTAAGTGGTGTTGCCGGTATTCAGGTCCGGGAACACAAACACCGTGGCACGTCCGGCGACCGGGCTGTTGGGCGCCAGTTGGCGAGCGACGGTTTCGTTGGCGGCGGCATCGTACTGCAGCGGACCGTCGATCAAAAGGTCGCTTTGGGCCCGATGCGCCAGTTGCGTGGCTTCACGGACTTTTTCCACTTCTTCGCCGCTGGCCGAATCACCGCTGGAGTAACTGATCATCGCCACCCTCGGCGCAATGCCGAAAGCCACTGCCGAATCGGCGCTTTGCAGGGCGATTTCAGCCAACTCGTTGGCGCTGGGGTGCGGGTTCATGATGCAGTCGCCGTAGACCAGTACCTGCTCCGGGAACAGCATGAAAAATACGGACGACACCAAGGTGCAGCCCGGCGCGGTCTTGATCAGTTGCAACGCCGGACGGATGGTATTGGCGGTGGAGTGGATGACCCCGGAAACCAGGCCGTCGACCTCATCGAGCGCCAGCATCATGGTGCCGATCACTACGGTGTCTTCCAATTGCTGTTCGGCCATCGGCGCGTTGAGGCTCTTGCTTTTGCGCAGCTCGACCATGGGTACGATATAGCGTCCCCGGATCAGGTCCGGGTCGAGAATTTCCAGCCCTGCTGGCAACTCGATGCCCTGGGCCTGGGCCACGGCATAGACTTCTTCTGGCTTGGCCAGCAGCACGCAACGGGCGATGCCGCGTGCCTGGCAGATGGCCGCCGCCTGGATGGTCAACGGCTCGCTGCCTTCCGGGAGGACGATACGCTTGTTGGCGGCTTGTGCGCGCTGGATCAATTGATAGCGAAAGACCGCCGGGGACAGGCGCATTTCCCGAGGTGTGCCGCAACGCTGGTGCAACCACTTCGCGTCCAGATGCCCGGCGACAAAATCGGTAATTATTTCCGCGCGCTCGCGGTCATCGATAGGGATCTCTTTGTTCAGTTGGTTCAGCTGGTTCGCCGTGTCATACGAGCCGGTGCTCACGGACAATACGGGCAAGCCCGCTTGTAGCGCGCCGCGGCACAGTTCCATGATCCGTGGATCAGGCACGGTGTCGCTGGTCAGCAGCAGGCCAGCCAACGGCACGCCGTTCATCGCTGCAAGGCTGACGGCGAGGATGATGTCATCGCGATCGCCAGGCGTTACCACGAGTACGCCCGGTTTAAGCAGCGATACGGTGTTGAGCACGGTGCGCGCGCAGAGGATGACTTTAGACATGCGCCGCTGCTCGTAATCGCCGGCATTGAGTACCTGTGCGCCAAGCAGATCGGCCACGTCGCGGGTACGCGGTGCGTTCAGGTCAGCCTGAAACGGAATACAGCCCAGTAGGCGGAAATCACCGTTACGCAACAAAGGCGAGTGTTCTTTGAGGCGCGCGGCGAAGGCTTCCATGCTTTCGTCGGTGCGCACTTTGTTCAAAATTACGCCGAGGACTTTCGGGTCTTTTGGCCCGCCGAACAGTTGCGCCTGCAATTCGACCCGCCCGGACAGCTCGGTCAGCACTTCATTTTCCGGCGCGGAGACCAGAATCACTTCTGCATCCAGGCTTTTCGCCAAATGCAGATTGACCCGCGCGGCGTAGCTGGCATGGCGGGTAGGTACCATGCCTTCGACGATCAGCACGTCCTTGCCTACCGCAGCCTCTTGATACAACTGGATGATTTCTTCCAGCAATTCGTCTAGCTGGCCATCGCCGAGCATCCGTTCGACATGGGCCAGCCCCAGCGGTTTAGGAGGCTTGAGCCCGTGGGTGCGAGCGACCAGTTCGGTGGATCGCTCTGGCCCCAGATCGCCCGGATGAGGTTGGGCGATGGGTTTGAAAAAGCCGACCTTGAGCCCTGCACGTTCAAGCGTGCGCACCAGGCCCAGGCTGATGGAAGTCAGACCCACACCGAAGTCAGTGGGGGCGATAAAAAAAGTTTGCATGCGGGCTTCTCAATTGAGCAGTGCAAGGGCGGCGCGGATCAGCCAGCCAAAATACCGGTTTACGTCACTGATTTTTTTCGTACATTACAGGCACGCTATCGATTCTCGGTGCCTTGGTTGGGCATAAGACTATCGCTATCCAGGCTCTGCGCACACCAGCCACAGCTAAAGCTTTTACCTATTCGTTGTTGCCGTTGCGCTGGATCAAGCACCCAAGGCCGCGATTGCCATGGCGGTTGATGGCGTAGATGCTGGGTGTGGCCGCAGGAAAGCACGGCAATCCAGTGCCCTTCCTCGTCCTGGCGAAACTCAAGAAGTGTCGGGTTTTCCAATCTGGGCCGTCCGTCAGAGTTGCGTTCGCTTTCGGGCGATTGCTTGGTTAAACTTGATCGTTCTCCAATCTTAAGCAAAAGGTCTTGCCCCATGCCGATCGCCGCCAACAAGGCTGTCTCCATTGACTATACCCTGACCAACGACGCTGGTGAGGTCATCGATAGTTCCGCCGGCGGCGCGCCGCTGGTCTACCTGCAAGGTGCAGGCAACATCATTCCGGGCCTGGAGAAGGCTCTGGATGGCAAGAGCGTCGGTGACGAACTGAAAGTGTCCATCGAGCCGGAAGACGCTTATGGCGAATACCTGGCCGAACTGGTCAGCACCCTGAGCCGCAGCATGTTCGAAGGTGTCGACGAACTGGAAGTGGGTATGCAGTTCCACGCGTCGGGCCCGGACGGCAGCATGCAGATCGTGACCATCCGCGATCTGGATGGCGATGATGTGACCGTTGACGGCAACCATCCTTTGGCGGGTCAGCGTTTGAATTTCGAGGTCAAGATCATTGAAATTCGTGACGCCAGCCAGGAAGAAGTCGCTCATGGTCACGTGCATGGCGAAGGCGGCCATCACCATTGATTTGTGCTGCTAAGCTCTGTTAGCTGGCAAGGCGCCCAGGCAGGTATGTGAAGACGACTGGTTCGTTTCCACGGCCTGATACGGGCGCCTTTTTAGTTCGCTAGTTATTTGGGAGTTCGTCATGAGTGTTTTTCACGACACGACATTAAAAGCTCTGGATGGCCAGGAATTGCCTCTCGCGCCCTTCAAGGGCAAAGTCGTGCTGGTGGTCAACGTCGCCTCCAAGTGTGGTCTGACACCGCAATACGCGGAGTTGGAAAAACTTTATCAAAAGTACAAGGATCAAGGCTTCAGCGTGCTGGGTCTGCCGTGCAATCAATTTGCTGGCCAGGAACCTGGGTCCGAAGCGGAGATTCAAGAGTTCTGCACCCTGAATTACGGAGTGACATTTCCGTTGGGCAGCAAGCTTGAAGTGAACGGCGCTCATCGTCATTCGCTGTACCGTCTGTTGGTCGGTGAAGGTGCCGAATTTCCCGGAGACATTACCTGGAACTTCGAGAAGTTCCTGGTGGGTAAAGACGGCCGCGTCCTCGCGCGGTTCTCGCCAAGTACGTCTCCAGAAGATCACGCGGTGGTTCAGGCTATTGAAAAAGCCCTGAGCTGATCCACCGGCTTCGCCCGCCGGGTTGCCATTCGAGCACGCCCGGCAAGCTGTTCTCCTCCCGGTTTTGTCCATTGAATCCTCGCTATTTGCCTTTATTCTCCCCCCGACTTTTACGGCTAAATCACCCAAATCAATAGTGCTGGCAGAAGCGAGACGACCGGTCATATGCTTCGCACCATGAGCACATCCATTCGACTCGACAAGCGTGATCTGATCCTCGCCAAAGGCGCCCACCTGATGACCCGTCGCGGTTATCACGGCACGGGCGTGCTGGAGATTGTCCAGGCCGCAGGTATTCCCAAGGGTTCGTTTTATCACTACTTCGCCAGCAAAGAAGACTTTGCCGTGCAAGCGCTGGAGTATTTGTACGCGCCGCGATTGCAGCGCTACGCCGCTGTGCTGGCAGACCCGACGCAGAGCCCGCGTGAGCGGGTCCTGAGTTACTACCGCGACCTGCTCGAGCATTTTTCCCGACAAGAGAAACCTGAGTATCACTGCTTTATCGGCAGCTTGAGTTTCGAAATGGCGGATGGCTGCCAACCCATCGCCAGCCAGGTGGAACAGATCCTTGAGCGTTCGGTGGCGATTCTTGCCGAGTGCCTGACGGCCGCCCGTCAGGCCGGTGAGTTGCCTCGCAATACGGACTGTGCCGCGCTCGCCGAATTTATCGCCAATGCCTGGGAAGGGGCGTTGATGCGCATGAAAGTGGGAGGCAGTGTCGCCTCCCTCGACGTTTTTCTGAACCAGCTTGAGCGTCTGTTGGCGCCCGGCCCCACTGATACCGATTGATTCCCGAGGAGCGTCACATGCCAGTCAACGCCTTGTTCAAACCCTTTCATCTGGGCCATTTGCAATTGCCGTCACGCGTGGTCATGGCACCCATGACCCGCTCGTTTTCCCCTGGTGGCGTACCTAACTCCAAAGTCATCGAATATTACCGCCGGCGTGCTGCCGCAGGCGTAGGTCTGATCATCACCGAAGGTGCGACGGTTAATCACAAAGCCTCTAACGGTTACCCGAACGTCCCGCAGTTCTTTGGTGAAGCGCCGTTGGCCGGCTGGAAAAAAGTCGTGGATGCGGTGCATGCCGAAGGCGGCAAAATCGTCCCGCAACTGTGGCATGTGGGCAGCGTTCGCCGCGTCGGCACGGAGCCTGACGCCAGCGTGCCGGGTTACGGGCCAACGGAAAAACTCAAAGACGGTCAGGTCGTGGTGCACGGCATGTCCAAACAAGACATTCAGGACGTGATTAGCGCCTTCGCTCAGGCCGCCAGGGACGCCAAGGCGATTGGCATGGACGGCGTTGAAATCCACGGTGCTCACGGTTATCTCGTCGATCAGTTTTTCTGGGAAGGCACCAATCAGCGCACGGATGAATATGGCGGCGATCTGGCCGGCCGTTCGCGTTTTGCCATCGAGTTGATCCAGGCAGTGCGTGCTGCGGTCGGCCCTGATTTTCCGATCATCTTCCGTTTCTCGCAGTGGAAGCAGCAGGACTACAGCGCACGTCTGGTGCAGACGCCGGAAGCGCTGGGCGAATTCCTCAAGCCGCTGTCAGACGCTGGCGTAGATATCTTTCATTGTTCGACACGTCGCTTCTGGGAACCTGAGTTTGAAGGCTCTGATCTGAACCTGGCCGGCTGGACCCGCAAGCTGACCGGCAAACCGACCATCACCGTGGGCAGTGTCGGGCTTGATGGCGAGTTCCTGCAATTCATGGTTAATACCGACAAGATCGCGCAACCGGCGAGCCTGGACAACCTGCTGCAGCGTTTGAACAACGACGAGTTCGACTTGGTCGCGGTAGGCCGTGCATTACTGGTGGACCCTGACTGGGCGGTGAAGGTGCGTGATGGCCGCGAGCAGGACATCCTGCCGTTCAGCCGTGACGCCTTAATGACGCTGGTCTAAAACCTGTAGGCGCTTGCCCGCGATGGCGTCATGCCTGACACACCGTCAAGCTGATCGCGGGCAAGGACTGGGCGGTCCCCACGCGCTTACAATAATTGCCCCATGGGCAACGCCTTGTTGCTCATCGCGCACGCGCTGCGTAATTGTCTTTCGAACAGGTCGATAATCGGCGCCCATCCCTGACGACTGGCGTGTTGCCGCGCGTTCAAGCGGACTCTGCGCAGCGTTTCGCTTTCTTCGAGCAACCAACGTGCGGCATCGATAAACGCTTCCTCATCCCCCGGCATCGCTAGTGCACCATTGTGGCCGTGACGAATATGCTGAGCCGCAGCGGCTTGGTCATAGGCAATCACGCCCAGCCCGGACGCCAAGGCCTCAAGCACCACATTGCCAAAGGTTTCGGTCAGGCTCGGGAATACAAACAAATCCCCTGATGCATAGTGCGTCGCCAGTATGTCCCCCCGTTGCGTGCCGCAGAAAATCGCGTTCGGCAGTTGCTGTTCCAGCGTCGTTCGTTGCGGGCCGTCGCCGACGATAATCAACTTCAGCGTTTGTCGAGGGTGTGCCGCTTGCAGGGCGTCAAAGCTGGTTTTAAGCAGGCCCAGATTTTTCTCGGGAGCGAGCCTGCCCACATGCAGCACGGCAATATCGTCCACGCTCAGCCCCCAGCTTTCACGCAGCGCCGCCGAGCGCTTCGATGGATGAAACAACTGACTGTCGACGCCCCGCGACAGCAGTTCAACCCGCTCAAAACCACGACGCTCCAGCTCCATTTTCTGGCTCAGGCTGGGCACGACGGTGATCTGTGAGCGATTGTGAAACCAGCGCAAGTAATGCGTCAGCAGGCGGGTGACAAACCCGAACCCGTATTCGTGAGTGTACTGCTGGAAGTTGGTGTGAAAACCACTGACCACGGCAATTCCCAAGCGCCTTGCCGCGCGCAATGCGGACAATCCCAGCGGCCCTTCGGTGGCGATGTACAGCACATCCGGGCGTTGCCGCGTCCAGCGCCGCAACAGCTTGTGCATTGATGATTGCCCCCATTGCAACCCGGGATATCCCGGAATCGGCCAGCCACGGCACAGCATCAGATCGTCTGCGGCGACAAGCCCTGCATCTTCACTCTGGCGCGGACGTATCAACTCGACACGGTGACCGCGCAGACGCAGGCCGTCGCACAACCGACCAAGGGTATTGGCCACGCCATTGATCTCTGGCGGGAAGGTTTCGGTAATCAGGGTGACATGCAAGATCGTGCTCATGACGTCAGTCTCGGCTGAGGGCATGTCGCTTATGTGGTGATTTGATGATGGATTTGTGACGGTGATGGGCGGGCAGTTGCTGCTCGCGCGTTTTATCAGTTTAATTTGATTAAATATTATTGAACGGGGCGTGCCGGGTTCAGGTGGTTAATATCAGATTGGAGGCGGGGCATAGTAGTTATTTGCTAACGGGTCTTTTATTTAAGTGTCGGTCTTATAGTTATGTAGGACGTTTCTTTAAGTCACTATTTCAGTGGGTTTCATGTTGCCGCTGAATGCTTTCTAAGTAACGTGAGGTTTGTCGAGTTTCAATGCTCTTGTTGCAGTGTTGGGTCTCGGTACACAGGGCTATTAACTTCAGGCTTTTGAGGTTTTGCCGCCCATCAATAATTTTCAGAAAGTATCACATGGAATTTAACTCTAAAAAGTTGAGCGGGACTCTTGCGGCCCTAGGAATGGTTACGGCACTTTTAACGTGCTCACAGATGGCAGTGGCTAGCAGTTATCAGCCATCAACTGTGTTGCCAACTGTTCACTCTGAAGGTTATCTGTACACGGCTAATGTGCCTGTTTCTGGCTCGCCGGCGGCGAACGGAAAAATATAAAATGTCACTTGGAATTGTGGCGTTGTAGGTTGGCCGAGAGGACTCTCTGTGTATCTGTGTCATGGTGCTGATCACTGCAAAGATATTTCTCGGCAGAGGACGGGTTCCACTGACGACTTTAATAACAGGAGCGCCGGTCAGCTATTGTGTTATGCTGTTCGCGTGATAAACCCTGGGCGCAGAGTTTGCCAGTTTGCCATTTCACGAAACTTTTGTGGCAATCCATTATTGAAATTCAGTATTTTCTCCAGGATTGTTACTGGAGGTGTGCCCTTTGCTTGTTCTGTTTCATACAGTTCAACCCGCTCTTTTCTCATTGAGAGCATTGTTCTCTCAAAATATGAGGTTGTGGTATCAGTCACAATTTCGCCGGTCGAGCTATATCGAATAATAGGGTAGTCAGTAAGATCATGCATTTCTCCGTTGAGAGAATTGTAGGCATAGCTATGAGCCAGCTGTGCAGCCTCTTGTGGGTCGTTGTTGGCTCTGTCCAACAGAAAACTTCTGAACGATACGCTTTTAGCACTTTTAGTGTGTTCTTTGTGCGTTTCGGACGCTGTGACTGCCTCGTTAAAATTCTGCATGAATGACTTGCCTGCGCTATCGAGGGTCCGCAACGACGTTGCGTCCTTAGCTTCTGGTCGAGTTGTTTCGTAAGCGCGCCATAAAGCACACATTCCAAGCCGTCGGCTAATGCCTGACGCTGTGCTCCCGATCTCTCTCTGGAGCC
>NZ_JASJVE010000023.1:0-74738 GCF_036346185.1 Pseudomonas sp. 10C3
AGATGTGTATAAGAGACAGCCACCCGCCCAACGCCCCCCTCCAACCCTTGCATCTGCCTTGGCTAAAACAGGCTGGTGTCGAGGTGGCTGTCCTTCGTCTGGACTTGATCGACCCGCTGATCTCCGGCAACAAGTGGTTCAAGCTGACTCATCATCTGGCGGCGGCAGCCGAGGCCGGTGCTGAAGGCGTGATCAGCCTCGGCGGTGCGCATTCCAATCACCTGCATGCCTTGGCCGCAGCGGGCAAACGCTTCGGTTTCCCCACCGTCGGCCTGCTGCGCGGCCATGCGCAAGACACCCCGACAAGTCTTGATTTGCAGGCATTTGGCATGCAGCTGCACTGGTTGGGTTACGCCGGTTATCGGGCTCGGCATCAGGCGGATTTCTGGTTGCCATGGCAAGCACTTTACCCGCACCTGCACCCGGTACCGGAAGGCGGTGGTGGATTGCCCGGTGCTTTGGGCTGTGCCGATTTGGTGGTTCAAGCGCGCAGCCAATTGAGTCAACTGGGTTGGGACGATTATCACGCCTGGTGGTTGGCGGCAGGCACCGGAACCACCCTGGCCGGGCTGGTCCTGGCTGAAACGGGCGCCCACCCGGTCTATGGCGCTCTGGCGGTGCCGGACGACCACGGTGTCGCCGAGCACGTCTCTGCTGTCATCGAGCGGGCTAACGAGCGCCATTGCAGCTATTACCTGCTGGACGCGAGCCGCGGCGGCTTTGCCAGGACCGATCCGCACTTGCTGGACTTCATCTCCGTCAGTGAAGCCGACAGCGGCCTGCCACTGGAGCCGCTGTATACCGGCAAAGCGCTACTGGCTTTGCATGATCGGGTGGCAGCAGGGTTATTGGCCCGAGGCACTCGCTTGATTTTTGTGCACACCGGCGGCTTGCAGGGGCGGCGCGGGATGGCGGCGAGGACCACGCTCTGAGTCTCATGGCATGAATCCTGCGAATCTCATTTGGTAACGGGTCGGCCCTGAGTATGCGGATGACACATGTGGAGCACGTACATCTCGGCGCGGCCCCGATAATCGATAACTTCTAATCGATACCTTCCTGATGAGCGCGCCGAGGTCAGCATGACAACCCAAGCAATGAAGGCTGTAGACCCTGCCACCTTGAGACGCGTGATCTGTGCGGCGGCCATTGGCAATTTTGTCGAGTGGTTCGACTTTGCGGTGTACGGCTTTTTGGCAACGACTATCGCTCAGCAGTTTTTCCCCAGCAGCGACCCCAGCGCCGCGTTGTTGAAGACGTTCGCTGTCTTTGCTGTGGCGTTCGCTTTTCGGCCCTTGGGCGGTATTTTCTTCGGCATGCTCGGTGACCGGGTAGGGCGCAAGAAAACCCTGGCCTTGACCATCCTGCTGATGGCGGGTGCGACGACGTTGATTGGCGTGCTGCCCAATTACGCGGCAATTGGCGTGCTGGCGCCGGTGTTGTTGACGTTGATTCGCTGTGCCCAGGGGTTTTCCGCCGGGGGTGAATACGCTGGCGCCTGCGCTTATCTGATGGAGCATGCACCGCGCACCCAGCGCGCCTGGTATGGCAGCTTTGTGCCGGTCTCGACGTTCTCCGCCTTTGCCTGCGCGGCGGTGGTGGCCTATGCGCTGGAGTCGTCGCTGTCGCTGGACGCCATGAGCACTTGGGGCTGGCGTTTGCCGTTTCTGCTGGCAGCCCCGTTGGGGTTGGTCGGGCTGTATCTGCGCTGGAAACTGGATGAAACCCCGGCGTTTCAAGCCGTCGCCAACGAGGCTGCAGTGGCCCATTCCCCATTGCGCGAAACCCTGCGTACCCATGGTGCCGCGATCTGCTGCCTGGGCGCGTTCGTGTCGTTGACGGCGCTTTCGTTTTATATGTTCACCACCTATTTCGCCACGTACCTGCAAGTCGCAGGCGGTCTGAGCCGGGCCACGGCATTGCTGGTGTCGGTGGTTGCGCTGATTTTTGCCGCCGCGATCTGCCCATTGGCCGGGATGTTTTCCGACAGGGTCGGGCGGCGGGCGACAATAGCGAGCGCTGGCGTGTTGTTGCTTGTGGTGGTGTATCCCGCATTCCTGATGGCCAGTTCCGGCTCGTTCATTGCGTCGATCATCGGCGTAATGTTGTTGGCGGTGGGAGCAGTGCTCTGTGGTGTGGTCACGGCGGCCTTGCTCTCCGAAACCTTTCCTACACGTACGCGCTACACCGCCTCGGCGATCACCTACAACATGGCCTACACGATTTTTGGTGGTACCGCGCCACTGGTTGCCACCTGGCTGATCACCACGACCGGCAGCAACCTGTCCCCGGCTTTTTACCTGATGGCCGTCGCAGTGCTGGCGCTGGCGGGCGGATTGGCGTTGCCGGAGACGTCGAAGGTTTCCTTGCACGGGGCTGATGGCTCAGATGAATTCGAAGTGTCGCCGCAGGGATCTGTCGCTTAGCGAATACCTCTACTGATGCTTTTGGATGCACTGGCATCAGGGAGGATAAATTTTGCCAGCCAGGCAGAGTCCGCAACAAAAAATGGCATTCATGCGCTAAAAAGTGGCACATTGGCGCCGCCACTGTTGGCGGCATCCTTTGCAATCACGGTTGTAAAGCGCATACCCATTGTTACGGATGATCTTCATGGCTATCAGCAATATTCAGTCCAGCCCGGTCCCGCCCTTGGCAGCGAGCCAAAGCAGTCCTCTGGTCATGCGCATCATTGGTGCCGTGGCTCTGGCGCATTTGATCAATGACCTGATTCAGGCGGTACTGCCGTCGATCTATCCAATGCTCAAGGCCAACTACGGGTTGACCTTCACTCAGGTCGGATTGATTACCCTGACCTTTCAGATCACGGCGTCGCTGTTGCAGCCTTGGGTGGGTTATTACACGGATCGTCATCCGAACCCGCTGCTATTGCCGGCCGGTGCTATTTGTACGCTGGTAGGGATTGTCATGCTGTCGATGGTCGGCAGCTTTCCGCTCATTCTGCTGGCGTCGGCATTGATCGGCGTTGGTTCTTCGACATTTCACCCGGAAGCGTCGCGTATCGCCCGACTGGCCTCGGGTGGCCGCTTTGGCCTGGCTCAGTCTACCTTTCAGGTCGGTGGCAACGCAGGGTCGGCATTTGGCCCACTGCTGGCTGCAGCCATCATCATTCCGTTTGGCCAAGGCAATGTCGCCTGGTTCGGGCTGTTCGCGGTGTTTGCCATCGGTTTGCTGTACGCGATCAGTCGTTGGTACCGCGCGCACCTGAACCTGTTCAAACTCAAGGCAGGGCAGCAAGCGACCCATGGCCTGTCGAAAAAGCGGGTGACCGGCGCGTTGATGGTCCTCGGCTTTCTGGTGTTTTCCAAATACTTCTACATGGCCAGTTTCACCAGCTATTTCACGTTTTACCTGATCCAGAAATTCGACCTGTCGGTGGCCAGTTCGCAACTACACCTGTTCCTGTTTCTCGGTGCGGTGGCCGCCGGTACGTTCTTTGGCGGCCCTATAGGCGACAAAGTCGGGCGTAAAACGGTGATCTGGTTCTCGATCCTTGGGGTGGCGCCGTTCACCTTGATGCTGCCCTATGCGGACCTGTTCTGGACCAGCGTGCTGAGCGTGATCATCGGCTTCATTCTGGCCTCGGCGTTTTCCGCCATTGTGGTGTTTGCTCAAGAGCTGGTGCCGGGCAACGTGGGGATGATTGCTGGGGTGTTCTTTGGCTTGATGTTCGGTTTCGGTGGGATTGGCGCAGCGTTGCTCGGCTACCTGGCCGATATCCACGGAATCATCTACGTGTACTCGCTCTGCTCGTTCCTGCCACTGCTGGGGATTTTTACGGTTCTGTTGCCCAATACCAAAAAAGTCTGATCACCTATCACTGCATAGATTCCGGCCGAACGCTCAAGCCGGCGGCATTGGTACGGCGACTGAGGCGACGGCGTTGGTGGTATTCCCTAGATAGGGCCACTGATCCGAGACCAGGAACAGGCGCTCGGCCTCTTCCCAATCGCCGCCACCGTTTTCGGTCAAGCGCACCAAGAGCTGTGCTGGCGCCAGCGGGTCCAGTTGCAGCAGCCACTCCTGTAACTGATCGGCCTGCCAGGTCTGCGCTTCACTGTAATGGGCGGGAGCCAGCCAGGCATGGCGCGGCAGGGGTTGCCAACGACCTGCGGGGCTTTGCGCGATGAAATCTGCCCAGTCATGCTGATGCAGCCAGCGTCCATTCAGGTGCTGACGGTGCGCGCCCGCCGGTGATTGTGCTTTCCCGGGCCATGGATAAAGCAGGTAACCCCCCAGCCACAGTTCAGCGCTGAACTGGCGAATGTCCAGTGCATCAAGGGCTTCACGGGCCTCGGGTCGTGCCGAGATTGGCAGTTGATGCTGGCTCAGGTGCGCGAGCTTGCGGTCCAGTCGGTCATGACAACCGGGCCCCAACCATTGCGCGGGGTCCTTGCCATCGCCCCGTTGCGGCCCCAGATAGAGTTTGATCGCCAACTCCACGTGGTGCACGCCGTCCCGGTCACGCAGAAGCATGTCCAGCTCCCCCAGCGTGTGACCGGCCAGGCGAATAGGTAAATTGGCGGCGATCATTTCAACGCCGGGTGCCTGCTGCACGGCAAATTGCCACAGCCGCTCGTAATACAGACCCAGGCGTCGGGTCGCGCCCAGTGCCAGCCAGTGATTCAGGGCGCTGCTGTCCTGATCCAGACGCAGTAACCAGTCGGCCAGGGTGTGCGGCGCTTGCACCCAATCACTGCCCGTCAGGGGGTGACGCTGGGGCCAGGGCGTTTCGGCAAGCATCGGCGGTGCGAGGATGACCCACGCCAGGTCGCGCACTTCGGGGTGGCGCAACTGGCGGGGCAGGTCGAGTAGGCTCGGGAATAAAGTCATTCAGCGAGAATAGCCTGTGTTGAGGGGGTTGGGTCATTCGCGAGGATGTCCGGGCAGGCAAATAATCCGCACCGGTTTGCCGCTGGGCAGGCCTTTCACCCATAATCGCTTTCTTTGAGTCGTATCGAATCCCGCAGGAGCCCCATGGAGCAATTTCGCAATATCGGCATCATTGGTCGCCTCGGCAGTTCGCAGGTGCTTGATACCGTTCGCCGACTGAAGGCGTTTCTGCTCGAGCGGCACATGCACGTGATCCTCGAAGACACCATCGCCGAAGTCTTGCCGGGGCATGGTCTGCAGACGTCGACGCGTAAAATGCTGGGCGAAGTCTGCGACATGGTCATCGTCGTCGGCGGTGATGGCAGCCTTTTGGGTGCTGCCCGGGCCTTGGCGCGTCATAACGTGCCGGTGCTGGGGATCAACCGGGGCAGCCTGGGGTTCCTCACCGATATCCGTCCCGATGAGCTGGAAGTGAAAGTCGCCGAAGTGCTCGACGGCCACTATCTGGTGGAGAACCGCTTCCTGCTTCAGGCCGAAGTACGGCGCCATGGCGACGCCATTGGTCAGGGTGATGCGCTCAACGATGTGGTACTGCACCCCGGTAAATCGACGCGGATGATCGAGTTCGAGCTGTATATCGACGGCCAGTTCGTCTGCAGCCAGAAGGCCGACGGCCTGATCGTCGCCACGCCGACCGGTTCGACTGCCTATGCGCTGTCGGCGGGCGGGCCGATCATGCACCCCAAACTCGACGCGATCGTCATCGTGCCAATGTACCCGCACACCCTGTCAGGCCGGCCGATCGTGGTCGATGGCAACAGCGAATTGAAGATCGTCGTGTCCAAAGACATGCAGATCTACCCGCAAGTCTCGTGTGACGGGCAGAACCATTTCACCTGCGCTCCCGGTGATACGATCAACATCAGCAAGAAGCCGCAAAAGCTGCGGTTGATTCATCCGCTTGATCACAATTATTACGAAGTCTGCCGCACCAAGCTTGGCTGGGGCAGCCGGCTCGGTGGTGGAGGCGATTGATGCTCGATCCCGCGCGTAGCTATGATCTGATCGGTGACGTGCATGGTTGTGCCCATACCCTTGAGCACTTGCTCGACACCCTCGGTTACCGTTTTCAGGCGGGCGTCTGGCGTCACCCTGAACGTATCGCGCTGTTTCTTGGCGACATCATCGACCGTGGCCCGCGAATCCGCGAAGCGCTGCACATCGTTCATGACATGGTCGAAGCGGGCCAGGCCCACTGCATCATGGGCAACCATGAATTCAATGCGTTGGGCTGGAGCACGCCGGCTTTGCCGGGCAGCCACAAGCAATTCGTGCGCGAACATACGCCGCGTCACGCGCGGCTGCTTGAGGAAACCCTGAGCCAGTTCGACCAGCATCCTCAGGACTGGCATGACTTCCTCGCGTGGTTCTACACGATGCCGCTGTTTATCGATGCCGGGCGGTTTCGCATGGTTCACGCCTGTTGGGACGCGGGTTTGATCGAGCCGCTACGGGCGCAGTACAGCGACGGTTGTATAGATGAGCACTTTGTTCAGGCGTCCGCCGAGCCCGGCAGTTTCGCCAGCAACGTCTTCGACCGTCTGCTGCGGGGGACAGACATGCGCCTGCCGCATGGCCTGACCCTGACCGGCGGCGATGGCCTGACCCGTGCGTTTTTCCGCACCAAGTTTTGGGAAGACGACCCGCAAACGTACGGCGACGTCGTGTTTCAGCCGGACGCCTTGCCTGATCTGGTCGCGAAGACACCGTTGTCGCCACTCGAAAAAAATGCCTTGTTACGCTACGGCATCGACGAACCCTTGCTGTTCGTTGGCCATTATTGGCGCAGTGGCAACCCCGCCCCAATCCGGCCGAACCTGGCCTGTCTGGATTACAGCGCCGTGCTTTACGGCAAGCTGGTCGCCTATCGGCTGGACCAGGAAACCTGCATCGACCCACGCAAATTCGTCTGGGTCGATGTTGAACGTCCAGAGGCTGTGCAATGAGTCCTGTCGCAGTACTACGCTTGCCGTTGACCACTGACTTGAGCGGCTTCGTCGGTTTGTTGCGACGCCTGCGCGTGCCCCATCGGGTCAGCGAGGAGGCGGGCGAGCAGGTCTTGTGGGTGCCAAATGCGCAGTTGGCAGATGACATCCGAGTGCTGTATCAACGCTTCCCCGAAGGCGATCCCGCCTATGAATTGCCCGCTGTCGAGCTGGGGGCGACCTACGCCCGGCCGGGCTTTGTCCAACAATTGCGCAACAGCCCGGTTACGACACTGGTATTGCTGCTGTGCCTGGTGGTTGGCGCCGTCACCCTGCTCGGTGACCGGTTTGACACCCTGAGCTGGCTGACTTTTCTCGACTTCCGCGTGCGGGGTGACTACATCACCTTCATGCCACTGGCCGACAGTCTGGCAGCGGGGCAGTGGTGGCGGCTGGTCACACCGATGCTGGTGCATTTCGGTATTCTCCATCTGTCGATGAACGGCATGTGGTACTGGGAACTGGGGCGGCGGATCGAGTCGCGCGAGGGCAGTTGGCACTTGCTCGGGCTGACCTTGCTGTTCAGCCTGGTGTCCAACTACACCCAATATCTGGTCAGTGGGCCGACCCTGTTTGGCGGGCTTTCGGGAGTACTCTACGGCCTGCTCGGCCATTGCTGGATCTTCCAGTGGCTGGCGCCGAACCCTGTTTATCGTCTGCCTCGCGGCGTACTGATCATGATGCTGGTCTGGCTGCTGCTGTGCCTGTCGGGTCTGATCAGCATGCTGGGCTTCGGCGCCATCGCCAACGGCGCTCATGTCGGCGGCCTGATCATCGGTTGTGTTACGGGTCTTGTAGGCGGAGCTTTAGCTCGCCGGGCTGGTTAAAATTGTGTCCTTACTGTGGAGAGTGATATGTCCTCTTTTGTTGAAATGATCGAAAACATTACCCCGGACATTTACCAAAGCCTGAAATTGGCAGTGGAAATCGGCAAGTGGTCCGACGGTCGCAAGCTGTCCCAGGAACAGCGTGAGTTGTCCTTGCAAGCGTTGATCGCCTGGGAAGTCCAGAACTTGCCCGAGGAACAACGCACCGGCTATATGGGACCGCAGGAATGCAGTTCAAAATCGATAACAGTGCCTAACATCCTGTTCAAGTCGGATGCTATCCATTGATCGAGATTGGCCGCGGTGCAATCAGCAAAATGTCGGCGCGTCTCGACGCGCCGTGGGTGCAGTACGGTTTTCGTCTGGGCGACACGGACATACCGGTCAACCCCATGATCGGCAAGACGGTGCGCCTGGAATACCTGGGCGCGATCAATTGCACCCATTGCGGGCGCAAGACCAAGACCAGCTTCAGCCAAGGGTATTGCTACCCGTGCATGACCAAACTGGCGCAATGCGATATTTGCATCATGAGCCCGGAAAAATGCCACTACGAACAGGGCACCTGCCGTGATCCGGCGTGGGGCGAGCAGTTCTGCATGACCGATCATGTGGTTTATCTGGCCAACTCTTCCGGGGTCAAGGTAGGCATCACCCGCGCCACGCAATTGCCCACCCGCTGGCTTGATCAGGGGGCCAGTCAGGCGGTGCCGATTGTGCGCGTCGCGACGCGGCAGCAGTCCGGTTTTGTCGAAGACCTGTTGCGCAGTCAGGTGGCCGACCGTACCAACTGGCGTGCCTTGCTCAAGGGCGATGCACCGCCGGTGGACCTTAAAGCCGTTCGCCAGCAACTGTTCGACACCTGTGGCGAAGGCTTGCTCGGCTTGCAAGAACGATTCGGCCTGCAGGCCGTCCAACTCTTGCATGACGTCGAGCCAATTGAAATTCGTTACCCGGTCGAGGCTTATCCGACCAAGATCGTCAGCTTCAATCTGGACAAGAACCCGATCGCTGAAGGCACGCTGATGGGGATCAAGGGGCAGTACCTGATCTTCGATACCGGCGTGATCAATATTCGTAAGTACACGGCTTATCAGCTCGCCGTGCATCAGTAAGGACTCCAGCATGCGCACAGAACAACCGAAAATGATCTATCTGAAAGACTATCAGGCGCCTGAGTACCTCATTGACGAGACGCACCTGACCTTCGAACTGTTCGAGGACCACACTCTGGTCCATGCGCAACTGGTGATGCGTCGTAACCCGGCGCGCGGTGCCGGTCTGCCGCAGCTGGTGCTGGATGGGCAGTTGCTCGAACTGCTGTCGCTCAAGCTCGACGACACTGAACTGGGTGTCGGCGACTACCAACAGACTCCCGACCAGCTGACCGTGCAACCCAAGGCTGCGCAATTCACCCTCGACACCTCGGTACGGATTCACCCGGAAACCAATACCGCGCTGGAAGGCTTGTACAAGTCCAGCGGGATGTTCTGCACCCAGTGCGAGGCCGAAGGCTTCCGCAAGATCACCTATTACCTCGACCGACCTGACGTGATGAGCAAGTTCACCACCACCGTCAGCGCCGAGCAGCACAGCTATCCGGTACTGCTGTCCAACGGCAACCCGATTGCCAGTGGCCCGGGAGAGGACGGTCGGCATTGGGCGACCTGGGAAGATCCGTTCATGAAGCCGGCGTACCTGTTCGCGCTGGTGGCCGGCGATCTGTGGTGCATCGAAGACGTGTTCACCACCATGAACCAGCGCGACGTGACACTGCGCATTTATGTCGAGCCTGAAAACGTCGACAAGTGCGAGCACGCCATGAACAGCCTGAAGAAGTCCATGCGCTGGGACGAAGAGACCTACGGTCGCGAATACGACCTGGACATCTTCATGATCGTGGCGGTCAACGACTTCAACATGGGCGCCATGGAGAACAAGGGCCTCAACATCTTCAACTCCAGCTGTGTGCTGGCCCGCGCCGAAACCGCCACCGATGCCGCGCACCAGCGGGTCGAAGCGGTGGTCGCCCACGAATATTTCCACAACTGGTCGGGCAACCGCGTGACTTGCCGCGACTGGTTCCAGCTGTCGTTGAAGGAAGGCTTCACGGTCTTCCGTGACGCTGAGTTCTCGGCCGACATGAACTCGCGCACGGTCAAGCGCATCGAAGACGTCGCTTACCTGCGTACCCACCAGTTCGCCGAAGATGCCGGCCCGATGGCCCACGCCGTGCGCCCGGCCAGCTTCATCGAGATTTCCAACTTCTATACCCTGACCGTGTACGAGAAGGGCTCGGAAGTGGTGCGCATGTTGCGCACCTTGCTCGGTACCGAGGGCTTCCGTAAAGGCAGCGACCTGTACTTTGAACGCCATGACGGTCAAGCCGTGACCTGTGATGACTTCATCAAAGCCATGGAAGACGCCAATAGCGTCGAGCTGACCCAGTTCAAACGCTGGTACAGCCAGGCGGGCACCCCACGTCTGGCGGTGAGCGAGGCGTATGACAGCGCGGCGAAAACCTACAGCCTGACTTTCCGTCAAAGCTACCCGACGACCCCGGACAAACAGGAAAAACAACCCTTCGTGATCCCGGTGGCGCTCGGCTTGATGGATGCGCAGGGCGGCGAAATCGCCTTGCGTCTGTCCGGAGAAGCAACGGCGTCGGGCACCTCGCGGGTGATTTCGGTGAACGAAGCCGAGCAGACCTTCACCTTCGTCGACATCGCTGAAAAGCCGCTGCCGTCGTTGCTGCGTGGTTTCTCGGCACCGGTGAAACTGAGCTTCCCGTACAACCGTGACCAACTGATGTTCCTGATGCAGCATGACAGTGACGGCTTCAATCGCTGGGAAGCAGGCCAGCAACTGTCGGTACAGGTGCTGCAGGAATTGATCGGCCAACACCAGAAGGGTGAGGCCCTGGTGCTCGATCAGCGTCTGGTCACTGCGTTGAACAGCGTGCTGGCTGACGATCAGCTTGATCAGGCCATGGTTGCCGAGATGCTGTCGTTGCCGGGCGAGGCCTATCTGACAGAAATCAGCGAAGTCGCCGACGTGGACGCGATCCATGCCGCCCGCGAGTTTGCCCGCAAGCAATTGGCCGACAGCCTGTTCGAGGGCTTATGGCAGCGTTACCAGGCCAACCGCGAGCTGTCGAAAAAGACCGCTTATGTCGCCGAGGCCGAGCATTTTGCCCGTCGTGGCCTGCAAAACATCGCCCTGTCGTACCTGATGCTCAGTGGCAAACCGCAGGTGCTTGCGGCCTGCCTTGAGCAGTTCGATACGTGCGACAACATGACCGAGCGCTTGACTGCGCTCGCGGTGTTGGTGAACTCGCCATTCGCCGAAGAGAAAGCCAAGGCCCTGGCCACGTTTGCCGACAACTTCAAGGACAATCCGCTGGTCATGGACCAATGGTTCAGCGTCCAGGCTGCAAGCACCTTGCCCGGTGGCCTGCAACGGGTTAAAGCGTTGATGGCGCACCCGGCCTTCACGATGAAAAATCCGAACAAGGTTCGTGCGTTGGTCGGCGCATTCGCCGGTCAGAACCTGATCAACTTCCATGCGGCGGATGGCTCGGGCTATCGCTTCCTGGCGGACCTGGTGATTGAGCTGAACGCCTTCAATCCACAGATCGCCTCGCGCCAATTGGCACCGCTGACACGCTGGCGCAAATACGACAGCGCCCGTCAGGCCCTGATGAAGGCCGAACTGGAGCGCATTCGTGCTTCGGGCGATCTGTCGAGCGACGTGTATGAGGTGGTGAGCAAAAGTCTGGCTTGATTCATCGCCTTCGCCAGCAACAGGCACAATGGATAGTCCCCTCTGAAAAGTGTTACCCGCAAACAATGGGGTAACATTTTTTTGCGTAAAGAAAGTATCGACGGCCTGTCTTGGACGGATAACTCACATGCAGTTACTAACTTTTCGGTGTGTGTCGGATTGTATTCGCTCCTGAAATACTGCTTGGGATATTCTCCGTGCGTTGAACGGCGTATGTTATTGCCTTAATGATTGGTTTTTTGTTCTGTAACACTTATCCTCTCCTTTGTTATTACATTTGGCATCCGGATTGCGGGTTTTTAACTTGAGAACGGCTTGCGTGCGTTTAACTTGTGAAATTTCCTACAAGCTAAAGGGATGTTTCTTATAAAAATAATTAATGCATGTAAATAAGTAACTTCAGGGAGTAAGTCATTATGGAGAAGGGACCTGTCAGGGCGCGGTTGCTTTTCGCACCAAGGGTTGCGGGCTTTACCTTTGCCGGGCTTTTGCCCTTGCTGGGCGGCGTGGAGGTCGAGGCTGTCGAGTTCAGTTTCGCCGATGATGAAATCAAAGGCTCGTTCGATACCACATTGTCTTATGGGCAGCTTTGGCGAGTGCAAGGCCGGGACAAGACTAATGATGATGTCAATATCAATGACGGTAATCGTAACTTTGATACCGGATTGGTCTCGGAGGTTTATAAAGTTACGAGTGACTTGGAAGTTTCCTACAAGAACTATGGAGCTTTCGTACGTGGCTCGGCGTTCTATGACACACAGATTATGGATAAGCGCACCGATTACTCGGGTAACAATAATCCGTCGCAACCCAGTCAGAACTTTCCGCATAACGACAGCTTCACTTATGCCACTCGTCACAGTGCCGGGCGCGATGCACAAATTCTCGATGCCTATGTCTACGGTAATTGGGAGGTCGGTGATTTGCCGCTGACGGCGCGTCTGGGCCGACAAGTATTCAACTGGGGCGAGGGGCTTTTCTATCGAGGTGGAGTCAACACCACCAACCCGATCAATGCTGCGCAATTCCGGTTGCCTGGCTCTGAACTCAAGGAGGTACTGGTGCCCATCGAGGCGCTGAATTTCAACGTGGGGTTGAGCGACAACCTGTCGATGGAAACCTTCTACCAATTCAGCTGGAAGGAAACCCAGGTTGATCCGGTGGGCACCTATTTTTCGGAAACCGATCTGTTTGCCGATGGTGGCAATACGGCCTATGCGGTGATGCCGCAGCTGACCGAACTCAACGGTTTGTATCAGGGCCTCAGTGCGGCGGGTGCCGGGGGCCTGCAAGGCGGAGGTGGTGCTGACGCCGTCGGCAATTTCAAGGTGGCCTCGATCGGGCCTGATATCAACGCGAGAAACGACGGGCAATACGGCGTGGCTTTCCGCTATCTGGCCGAACAGCTCAACGCCACCGAATTCGGCTTTTACTTCGTCAACTATCACGCCAAAGAACCGACCATTTACGCTGACCTGGGCAGCTACAGTGGGTTGAATCTGGCCGAGCTGACCGCCGCGACCACGCCTGCGATTCAACAGGCGGTGGCCGCTCAGGCCGGTATCAGCGTGGCGCAATTGCAGGCGGCACTGGCTGCCGCCCCCAATTCGCCACTGGCCCAAGCCTATCGCAGCACCCTGACCTCGGCGGTGGGGGGAATGGCCACCATGGACGTCGCCAATCAGGTCCAGGGGCGTCGCGAATACGCTGAAGACATCCGCATGTTTGGTGTCAGCTTCAACACGACTCTGGGTGACGCCTCGTTGTTCGGGGAACTGGCTTATCGGCCGAACATGCCGATTGGTATCGCCACCACCAGCGATTTACTCGGCGATTTGCTGATGCAGGCCCCACAAATGGCCTCGGGTGCCCTGGTCAATATCGGCGGTAATGACGTCAGGCTGGGGGACAGGATCCATAACGCCGAACGCGTCGAAATGTTCAACACCTCATTGGGCACGATCTACAACTTCGGCCCACGAATGAGTTTTGATTCGCTGACCGGCGTCGCCGAGCTGTCTTCCGAACACTTGCGCGGTAGCAGCTTGAAATATACCGCTTGGGATGGCAGCACTCGTTATTACTCCAGCCGTGGCAACGTTCCGTACATCAATGGCCATGACCGAGACGACCAGGTCAATAAAAACGCTTTTGGCTACACGCTGATGTTCCAGGGCACCTGGAACGATGCGTATGCGGGGGTCAACCTGTCGCCCTTCGTTATCTACAAGGATGACTTCGAGGGCAACTCTCACCAGACCGGCAATTTCATCGAGGGACGCAAGGCTTACACCCTCGGCGTTAGGGCCAACTACCAGAACCGTCTGGAAGCCGAGCTGCAATACACCGAGTTTTACGGGGCAGGGCAGAACAGTGCCATTCGCGACCGGGACAACATCGGGCTGAACGTCAAATATTCGTTTTGAAATCAAGGAGAGTGCAGATGCTCATGAAACAGATGCTCAAGACGCATCGGTCAATGGCAGTCGCCTTTGTCCTGACGCTGACGGCCAACACTGTCCAGGCCGCGGACGCTGCTGCGTGGGATAAAAGCCTGACCCCACTGGGCGCTGAAAAGGCTGGCAACGCGGCGGGCACCATTCCGGCCTGGAGTGGTGGTCTCACCCAAGCGCCTGCGGGTTACAAAGGCCCCGGCAAACCGCATGTCGATCCCTTTGGCACAGACACGCCGTTGTTCACCATCACCAAGGCCAATCTGGACCAATACAAAGTAAGTCTGACGCCGGGTCAGATCGCGATGTTCGAAACGTACCCGAACAGCTACCAGATGCCGGTTTACACCACTCGCCGCACCGGAGCGGCACCGCAATGGGTCTATGACAACACCCGCAAGAACGCCGGCAGCGCCAAATTGATCGGTGGCGGCAACGGCTTTGTCGATGCATACGGAGGTATTCCGTTCCCGATGCCGCAAAGCGGGGTTGAAGCGCTGTGGAACCACATTGCCCGCTACCGCGGTACCTATGTGGTGCGTCGTGCGTCGGAAGTGGCTGTACAGCGTAATGGCAGTTTCAGTCCGATCACGTCGCAGCAGGAGGCCAAGTTCAAGTTTTATGAACCCGATGGCTCTTACGCCGGCTTGGGCAACGTGATGTTCTATTACCTGTCGTTCACCAAAAGCCCGGCGCGTCTTGCCGGTTCTGCGGTGCTGGTGCATGAAACCCTTGATCAGGTTAAGGAGCCACGTCAGGCCTGGGCGTATAACGCAGGCCAGCGCAGGGTGCGGCGCGCACCGAATCTGGCTTATGACACGCCAATCCCCGCTGCCGACGGTTTACGCACGGCTGATGACACCGACATGTTCAACGGTTCGCCGGACCGTTACGACTGGAAGCTGGTGGGCAAAAAGGAAATTTACATCCCCTACAACAACTACAAGGTGTCCAGCCCGGAGGTCAGTTACAAGCAATTGTTGCAGGCGGGCCATTTGAACCCTGCCTATACGCGTCACGAGTTGCATCGGGTGTGGGTGGTGGAGGGCACGCTCAAACCGAACGCACGGCATATCTATTCCAGACGGACCCTGTATCTGGATGAGGACAGCTGGCAAGCGGCGGTGGTCGATCAGTACGACAGCCGCGGCGAATTGTGGCGGGTATCGATGGCCTACTTGAAAAACTACTACGAACTGCCCACCACCTGGTCTGCACTGGACGTATTTCACGATCTTCAGGCCCGTCGCTATCACGTGCAGAACCTGGACAATGAGGAGCCTAATACCATCGACTTCAGCCAGATCAGCCCTGATGAAAGCGAGTTCAAACCAGCTGCCTTGCGCCGGCGCGGTACCCGGTAGGGGGCAGTGAGACTGCCCTGGCCCCTTCATCGCAGTCTCGCGTGTCACCACACAGGTGCGCGATCTGCCGGGACGGGCAGTCTTGCAATCAGGCGTGCCCTTCTTGATAGGGTATGTCCGCTCGCACCCTGGTCATCAAGCAAACGAATAAGCCATCAATCACGCATGCCCGGCTTAACAAAAGATAACGTCATGTCGATTGTCATACGTTTCTAAAGCTGGATAGGATAGGTCTGCTTCCAAAGGGTTTTTCTAGAGCGGTTGCGGCCCTCTGGGACACCTTGAGGTCGACCTAATAACAATAACGGGGGAGAGGTCTATGAGTGAGCCTGTAAATCGGCGCACCCAGTCCGATGTGGATGCGGCTATAGGTCGTCCATCGGCGTTACGTAAAGGCAAGTCCCTGGCGGCGGCACTCTCAGTGACCATCTCGCTGCTCGGCGCGCTGTCGGTATCTGGTTTTGCCGCGCCCTTGCAGGCTGCGCAAAGCACGGCTGAAGACTCTACTTTTTCCATCGAATCGCCCAAATCCTCTCACGGGTTATTGCTCGACGTGACCCATGCCGGTGCGCGGCTGATCGTTGTGGGCGACCGGGGCCACATTCTGTATTCCGATGATCAGGGCAAGACCTGGACTCAGGCCAAAGTGCCGAGCCGGCAGTTGCTGACGGCGGTCTATTTTGTCGACGACACGCATGGTTGGGCAGTCGGGCACGATGCACAGATTCTTGCCAGTGCCGATGCAGGCGCGACTTGGACCAAGCAATTCGAAGACCTCAACCGCGAAGCACCCTTGCTGGATGTCTGGTTCAAGGACGCCCAGACAGGTTTTGCCGTGGGAGCCTATGGCGCCTTGCTGACGACCACTGATGGCGGCGCGCATTGGGCCGATGTCAGCGACCGAATCGACAACCAGGACCAGTACCACTACAACGGCATCGCCCAGGTCAAGGATTCGGGTCTGTTCATTGTTGGGGAAATGGGCAGCATGTTCCGTTCTGCCGACGAGGGACAAACCTGGGAGCGCGTACAAAGCCCTTATCAGGGTTCCCTGTTCGGTGTGATCGGCACTGCCAGATCCGGCACGCTGTTGGCCTACGGCCTGCGCGGTAACCTGTTTCGGTCCACTGACTTCGGCACTACCTGGACCACCATCGAACTCAAGGGCGCACGTGGCCCGCTGGAGTTCGGCCTGTCGAATGCGGCCCTGCTGTCTGACGGCTCGCTGGTAGTGGTGGGCAATGGCGGCAGTGTGATGCGCAGCACTGACGACGGCGTTTCGTTCAAGGTGTCCAATCGTCCTGACCGCATCTCCCTGGCAGGCGTGACCGCCGACGATAAGGGCGATCTGATTCTGGTAGGACAGGGTGGCGTTCGCGTTACCTCGCCAACCGGCGCTGAGCTGGTCCAACAATAAGACCTATTAAGGCGAGGAAGTTTTCGCATGACCAATCATCAACCACTTCATCATCAAGACAAGGCGACGTTCCTTGAACGGTTGATTTTCAACAATCGCCCGGTAGTGGTCTTTATCTGCCTGCTGGTCAGTACCTTTCTGTTCTATCAGGCGACGTTGGTTCGGCCCTCGACCAGTTTCGAAAAAATGATTCCGCTCGAGCATCCCTTCATCCAGAAGATGCTTGAACACCGCAACGATCTGGCCAACCTCGGCAATACCGTACGGGTTTCCGTGGAAGCGGTGGACGGCGACATCTTCACGAAGGAGTACATGGAGACCCTGCGACTGATCAATGACGAGGTGTTCTACATCTCCGGCGTTGATCGATCCGGGTTGAAGTCGCTGTGGAGTCCTAGCGTGCGCTGGACCGAAGTGACCGAAGAAGGGTTTGCTGGTGGTGAAGTCATCCCGCAAAGCTACAACGGGTCCGAAGACAGCCTTGATCAACTGCGCAACAACGTGCTCAAGTCGGGTCAGGTCGGTCGACTGGTGGCCAACGATTTCAAATCGAGCATCGTGGATATTCCGTTGCTCGAGTCCTACCCGGACCCGAATGATCAAGGCAAGCTGCTTGCCCTCGATTACCGGCAGTTTTCCCATCAGCTCGAAGAGAAAATTCGCGACAAGTTCCAGGCGCAGAACCCTAATGTGAAGGTGCACATCGTCGGTTTCGCCAAGAAAGTCGGCGACCTGATCGATGGCCTGATCATGGTGGTCCTGTTTTTTGGTGTGGCTTTCCTGATCACCCTGGTGCTGCTCATCTGGTTCACGCGCTGTATCCGCAGCACCATCGCGGTGCTCAGCACCACGCTGATTGCGGTGGTCTGGCAATTGGGGTTGATGCACGTGGTGGGCTTCGGCCTGGACCCGTATTCGATGTTGGTGCCGTTCCTGATTTTCGCCATCGGTATTTCCCACGGCGTACAAAAAATCAACGGCATCGCCATGCAGTCCAGCGATGCCGACAACGCCTTGACCGCTGCTCGACGGACGTTCCGCCAACTGTTTTTGCCGGGGATGATCGCGATCCTTGCCGACGCAGTGGGTTTCATCACCTTGCTGATTATCGACATCGGCGTGATCCGCGAGCTGGCCATCGGCGCGTCGATTGGTGTCGCGGTCATCGTTTTCACCAACCTGATCCTGTTGCCGGTGGCGATTTCCTATGTCGGCATCAGCAAGAAAGCCGTTGAACGCAGCAAAAAGGATGCGGTGCGTGAGCATCCGTTCTGGCGCCTGCTGTCGAATTTCGCCAGCGCAAAAGTTGCGCCGGTGTCTATTGGCCTGGCGTTGCTGGCCTTCGGTGGTGGGCTCTGGTACAGCCAGAACCTGAAAATCGGTGACCTCGATCAGGGGGCGCCGGAACTGCGTCCGGACTCGCGCTACAACAAAGACAACAGTTTCATCATCAAAAACTACTCCACCAGCTCGGATGTCTTGGTGGTGATGGTCAAGACCCCGCCAGAAGGCTGCTCGGCCTATCCGACGATGTCTGCCATCAACGAACTGACCTGGAAGATGGAGAACACCCCAGGCGTGCAGTCGGCGATTTCCCTGGTGACCGTGTCCAAGCAGATGATCAAGGGCATGAACGAGGGCAACCTGAAATGGGAATCCCTGTCGCGTAACAAGGACGTGCTGAACAACTCCATCTCCCGCGCTGACGGCCTGTACAACAACGATTGCTCGCTGGCACCGCTGTTGGTGTTCCTCAACGACCACAAGGCCGAAACCCTTGATCGCGCGGTGCATGCAGTCAAGGACTTCGCCAGAGACAACGACAAGGATGGTCTGCAATTCCTCCTCGCCGCGGGCAATGCCGGGATTGAGGCGGCCACCAACGAAGTGATCAAGGAGTCGGAGTTGACGATCCTGATCCTGGTCTACCTCTGCGTGGCGACCATGTGCATGATCACCTTCCGTTCATGGGCGGCGACCTTGTGCATCGTCCTGCCGCTGGTGCTGACGTCCGTACTGGGCAACGCCTTGATGGCCTTCATGGGCATCGGGGTGAAAGTCGCGACCTTGCCGGTGGTCGCGCTGGGTGTGGGCATCGGTGTGGATTACGGGATCTACGTTTACAGCCGTCTGGAAAGCTTCCTGCGTGCCGGTCTGCCTCTGCAGGAAGCGTATTACGAGACCTTGAAGTCCACCGGTAAAGCGGTGCTGTTTACCGGCTTGTGCCTCTCTATCGGGGTTTGCACCTGGATCTTCTCGGCAATCAAGTTTCAGGCTGACATGGGCCTGATGCTGACCTTCATGCTCCTGTGGAACATGTTCGGTGCCCTGTGGCTACTGCCAGCACTGGCGCGGTTCCTGATCAAACCGGAGAGCATGGCGGGCAAGGTCGGGAACTCGTTGTTCTCTCACTGAAGTCGTCCGCAATAAAAAAACCGCAGCTCAAGGGCTGCGGTTTTTTATTGCCGAGTTAGGATTGGTTTCTGTTACAACGCCACATCCTGCCCCAACACCACGTTCAGGGCGCTTCTTGCGTCATCCAGTTGTACCAGCGTGGCATGGCGTGCGCCGAGGGCGTCGCGGTTTTCGATGGCGGTCAGGATCGCTTTGTGGCGCGGCATCGCCAGCTCATGGAGGTTTGGTCGTTGGTTGGAGTGTTTCAACGCTTCGCGCAGGGCCAGTGACAGCATGTTGCACAGGTGGGCGAGCAGGTCGTTATGGGTGGCGTCGGCGATCCTGCTGTGGAAGTCCAAGTCTGGCTGCAACAGTGCTTCAGGCGTCGGCGCGGCTTCCATGCGTTGGTAGGCCTCGCCAATCGAAGCAATGTCCTGATCGGTTGCGTATTGGGCGGCGAGGGCGGCCGCAGCGGGCTCGATGATGCTGCGCACGCTGGTCAGCAGGTTGAAGAATTCATTTTGCGGGCTGCTTTGCATGACCCAATGCAGCACGTCCGGGTCGAGCAAATGCCATTCGCGACGTGGTTTGACCACTGTGCCGACCCGCGGCCGGGAATACACCAGACCTTTGGCGACCAACACCCGCGTGGCTTCACGTAGCACCGGCCGGCTAACTGC
The DNA here is from genome assembly GCF_036346185.1 of Pseudomonas sp. 10C3. Classification (NCBI taxonomy): domain Bacteria; kingdom Pseudomonadati; phylum Pseudomonadota; class Gammaproteobacteria; order Pseudomonadales; family Pseudomonadaceae; genus Pseudomonas; species Pseudomonas sp. 10C3. The sequence continues at coordinate 19,818 of NZ_JASJVE010000023.1, forward strand.
GTACTCTTCGCACAGGGTCGTTTCGGCAGGCAGTTTATCGTCGGGCTTGAAGCGGCCGGATACGATCTGCATGCCGATGTCCTGAACGATTCGGGCATGCATGCTTTTGCGGACGGAGGGCTTACGGTAGTCCATGAGGGGCGAGTCGTTCCTGAGCAATAAGTGCTGCGCATAATAGCATCGCGCAGGGGGGCATACAGGGCGACGATAGTATCGTCGCCCTGTTATTTATCCCGCAAACTCAGTGCGAATGACGTGGCACGTCGGCGCCACGACAGCCGACCAGGAAGTCGAAGTCGCAGCCTTGATCGGCTTGCATCACATGGTCGATGTACAGCTGGCGATAACCGCCCAGCAGTAATCCCTCTGGCGCTTGCCAGTCGACCAGGCGCCCGGCCAGTTCAGCATCGGAGATGTCCAGGTGCAAACGGCCGTTGGCGCAGTCGAGTTCGATCCAGTCACCTTCATGCACCACCGCCAACGGTCCGCCCGCAGCGGCTTCCGGTGCCACATGCAAGACCACCGTGCCATAGGCGGTGCCACTCATGCGCGCGTCGGAGATGCGCACCATATCGGTCACGCCCTGAGCCAGCAGTTTCGCAGGCAAACCCATGTTGCCGACTTCGGCCATGCCTGGATAACCCTTCGGTCCACAGTTTTTCATCACCATGACGCAGCTGGCGTCGATGTCCAGTTCAGGGTCGTCGATCCGTGCCTTGTAGTGGTCGAAGTTCTCGAACACCACGGCCCGGCCACGGTGCTGCATCAATTCGGCGCTGGCGGCTGAAGGTTTGAGTACGGCCCCCAGTGGTGCAAGGTTGCCGCGCAGCACACAGATGCCGCCGTCGGCGCGAATCGGGTTGTCGATTGTACGGATCACTTCATCTTCGCCATAGATTGGCGCGGCTTTGTTGTTGTCGCGTAGGGTTTTACCGTTGACGGTCAGGGCATCCGGGTTGGGCAACAGATTGGCTTCATCGAGGCGACGCAGCACCGCAGGCAGCCCCCCCGCGTAGTAAAACTCTTCCATCAGGAAGCGCCCCGAGGGTTGCAGGTCGACGATGGTCGGTATACCGCGACCCATGCGGGTCCAGTCGTCGAGGTCCAGTTCGACGCCGATACGTCCGGCAATCGCCTTCAAGTGAATGACCGCATTGGTCGAGCCACCGATGGCGGCGTTGACCCGAATAGCGTTTTCGAAGGCTTCTTTGGTGAGGATTTTCGACAGACGCAGGTCTTCACGGACCATTTCAACCGCACGCATGCCCGACATATGCGCGAGCACGTAGCGTCGTGCATCGACTGCGGGAATCGCCGCGTTATGGGGCAGGGAAGTGCCGAGGGCTTCGGCCATGCAGGCCATGGTCGAAGCGGTGCCCATGGTGTTGCAGGTGCCTGCCGAACGGGACATGCCGCCTTCAGCCGCGAGGAAGTCGTCGAGGCTGATCTGCCCGGCCTTTACCTGTTCGCTGAGTTGCCAGACCACGGTGCCGGAGCCGATGTCCTTGCCCTTGTGTTTGCCGTTGAGCATCGGCCCGCCGGTGACGACGATGGCAGGCACGTCGCAACTGGCGGCGCCCATCAGCAGTGCCGGGGTGGTTTTATCGCAGCCGGTCAGCAGCACTACGCCATCGATAGGGTTCCCACGGATCGCTTCTTCGACATCCATGCTCGTCAGGTTACGGGTGAACATGGCGGTAGGGCGCAGGTTGGATTCGCCGTTGGAAAACACCGGGAACTCCACCGGGAAGCCGCCGGCTTCGATCACCCCACGTTTGACGTGCTCGGCGATCTGCCTGAAATGTGCGTTGCACGGCGTCAGCTCCGACCAGGTATTGCAGATACCAATGATGGGCTTGCCATGGAATTGATGATCGGCGATGCCCTGATTCTTCATCCAGCTGCGGTACATAAAGCCGTTTTTGTCGGCAGTACCAAACCATTGGGCAGAACGCAGGGGTGGTTTTTTTTCGGAATCAGACATGATCATCACTCTTATTGTAAGACTTAATGGCGTTTTCTTTGGTTAAAGTAAGCCTAAAAACCTGTATTTGGAAGAGTTGTGGCTTAAATAGTAATACTATATAGTCGATTTCCAGCGAGGGACGACCCTGCCAGTGCTGTAAGGTGCAGAGGCGATCCCCGAGGTTCCATAACAAAAACAATTGGAGACCACCTTCATGAGCCAGGAACTCCGGCTTATACGCCGCATCACCCTGAAACTGATTCCCTTCCTGATCCTGCTGTACCTGATTGCTTACGTTGATCGCTCTGCCGTCGGCTTCGCCAAACTGCACATGGGCGCGGACCTGGGCATCGGTGATGCCGCCTACGGGTTGGGCGCCGGGCTGTTTTTTATCGGCTACTTCCTGTTGGAGATCCCCAGCAACCTGATGCTTGAGCGCTTCGGTGCCCGCCGCTGGTTCGCCCGCATCATGATCACTTGGGGCGCGATCACCATCGGCATGGCGTTTGTCCAAGGGCCGCACAGTTTCTACGTGATGCGCTTGCTGCTGGGCGCGGCGGAGGCGGGCTTCTTTCCGGGGGTGCTGTACTACATCACCCAATGGTTCCCGGTTCGCCATCGCGGCAAAATCCTCGGCTTGTTCATCCTGTCGCAACCCATTGCCATGATGATCACCGGGCCGGTTTCCGGTGGCCTGCTGGGGATGGATGGTGTGTTGGGTCTGCACGGATGGCAGTGGCTGTTCATCGTCATAGGCACCCCGGCGATTCTGCTGACCTGGCCGGTGTTGCGTTGGTTGCCGGATGGTCCGAAACAGGTGAAGTGGATGGACCAGACCGAGAAGAACTGGTTGGCCGGTGAGCTGAAAAAGGACCAGGAAGAGTACGGCCAGACCCGTCACGGCAATCCGTTGCATGCCCTTAAAGACAAGCGCGTGTTACTCCTGGCGCTGTTCTACCTGCCCGTGACCCTGAGCATTTATGGACTGGGCTTGTGGCTGCCGACCTTGATCAAGCAGTTCGGCGGCAGCGACCTGAGCACCGGTTTCGTCTCGGCGGTGCCCTATATTTTCGGCATCATCGGTTTGCTGATCATCCCGCGCAGCTCCGACCGATTGAATGACCGCTACGGACACCTGGCGGTGCTGTATGTGCTCGGCGCCATTGGCCTGTTTCTCAGCGCCTGGCTGACGATGCCGGTGCTACAACTGGCCGCTCTGTGCCTGGTAGCGTTTGCGTTGTTTTCCTGCACGGCAGTGTTCTGGACCTTGCCGGGACGATTCTTTGCCGGGGCCAGCGCGGCGGCCGGTATCGCCCTGATCAACTCGGTCGGCAACCTCGGCGGTTACATCGGACCGTTCGTGATCGGCGCGCTGAAGGAGTACACCGGCAACCTTGCGTCGGGCCTGTACTTCCTGTCTGGCGTCATGGTCTTCGGTTTGTTCCTGACTGGCATCGTCTACCGCCTGCTTGAGCGTAAACACGCTCTGGCTCCGACCGAATTTGCTGCCAGCGCCCGAAGCCAAAGGGCTCAGCCTGCCAGCCGTCCTTGAATCCTGCAAAGAAGGGAGCATGCACATGCGTTTAGTACAGTTCGAATTGAGCAATGGCCAGCGTCGGGTTGGCGTGGTGGACGGCGAGCGGGTGCGCGAAGTGGTGGGCGCTGCCAGCGTTCGCGAACTGGCGCTGGCCGCCATTGAGGCGGGCGTCAGTCTGGTGCAACAGGTCGAACGTCAAGGGCTGGGTACCGATCACGATTACCCGCAACTGCTGCAAGACCTGCGCATTCTGTCACCGCTGGACCATCCCGATCCGGCACACATGCTGGTTAGCGGTACTGGCTTGACACATTTGGGCAGTGCTGCGACGCGGGACAAAATGCACCAGCACACGGTTGATGACGCGACATTGACCGACAGCATGCGCATTTTTCAATGGGGTCTTGAGGGTGGTAAACCGACCGCTGGCCAGGCCGGAGTGCAGCCAGAATGGTTCTATAAAGGCGACGGCGGCATCGTCGTTCGCCCAGGGCGTTCGTTCCCGCTGCCGCCGTTCGCTGAAGATGCTGGCGAAGAGCCGGAGTTGAGCGGTTTGTATGTGATTGGTCCTGACCACACGCCGTACCGTCTGGGCTTCGCCATCGGCAATGAGTTTTCCGACCATGTGATGGAGCGCAAGAACTACCTGTACCTCGCTCACTCCAAATTACGCGCCTGTTCATTTGGCCCGGAGTTACGGGTCGGCGAACTGCCGCAACACCTGTCGGGCACCAGCCGGATCCTTCGTGACGGCACGGTGCTCTGGGAAAAAGAGTTCCTCAGTGGCGAGGCCAATATGTGCCACAGCTTCGAGAACCTCGAATACCACCACTTCAAGTACAGCCAATTCCTGCGTCCGGGCGATGTGCACATTCATTTCTTCGGCACCGCGACCTTGTCTTTTGCCGACGGCGTGTGCGCTCGGCCAGGGGATACGTTCGAAATCAGTCAGGCCGACTTCGGCGCCCCGTTGATCAACGGCATCGCCCCGGCTGAAGCGGCTTTTCAGCCCGGCGCCATTGGCACCCTTTAAGGAGCACCGTTCATGTCCCACATTCTTGGTTACAACTACATCGGCGGCCAGCGTAGCGCTGCCGGCCAGGTCATCGTGCACAGCGTCGACGCCAGCACCGGCGAAAAGCTGCCCCACGACTTCTATCAGGCCACCCTCGAAGAAGTCGACAGCGCCGCCAAGGCAGCCGCTGCCGCGTACCCGATCTATCGTCAATTGAGCGCAGTGAAACGGGCTGAATTCCTCGACGCCATCGCCGATGAACTCGACGCGCTGGGCGATGACTTCGTTGCCATGGTTTGCCGTGAAACCGCGCTGCCTGCCGGGCGTATCCAGGGCGAACGCGGACGTACCAGTGGCCAGATGCGCTTATTCGCCAAGGTCCTGCGCCGTGGAGATTTCTACGGTGCGCGAATCGATCAGGCGCTGCCGGAACGCAAACCTTTGCCACGCCCGGACCTGCGTCAGTACCGCATCGGCCTGGGCCCGGTTGCCGTGTTCGGCGCCAGTAACTTTCCGCTGGCGTTCTCGACGGCCGGTGGCGATACCGCTTCGGCCCTCGCGGCCGGTTGCCCGGTGGTGTTCAAGGCCCACAGCGGGCACATGGCAACCGCCGAACAGGTCGCTGATGCGATCATCCGCGCGGCGGAAAAGACCGGCATGCCGGCCGGCGTGTTCAACATGATCTACGGCGCCGGCGTGGGTGAAGCGCTGGTCAAACATCCGGCGATTCTGGCCGTGGGCTTCACCGGCTCGCTCAAAGGTGGCCGCGCCCTGTGCGACATGGCGGCAGCGCGCCCACAACCGATTCCAGTGTTCGCCGAGATGAGCAGCATTAACCCGGTGATCATCCTTCCCGAGGCCCTGGCTGCACGCGGCGAAAGCATTGCCGGCGAACTGGCTGCGTCGGTGGTTCAGGGGTGTGGTCAGTTCTGTACCAATCCCGGTCTGGTCATTGGTCTGCGCTCGCCCGCGTTCAGCGAATTCGTGCAACAGCTCAGCGCGCAGATCAACGATCAAGCGCCGCAAACCATGCTCAATGCGGGCACGCTAGGCAGCTATGCCAAAGGTTTGCAGGCATTGCAGGCGCACCCTGGCATCGCGCACCTGGCAGGCAGTGAACAGCAGGGTAATCAGGCCCGGCCACAACTGTTCAAGGCCGATGTCAGCCTGTTGCTCAACGGCGACGCGGTGTTGCAGGAAGAAGTATTCGGCCCGACCACCGTGGTGGTGGAAGTCGTCGATCAAGCCCAACTCAGCGAAGCCCTGCACGGCTTGCACGGTCAGCTCACCGCGACCTTGATCGCCGAACCGGGCGACCTGCAGCAGTTCAGCGAACTCACTGCGCTGCTGGAACTGAAAGTCGGCCGTATCCTGCTTAACGGTTATCCGACCGGGGTCGAGGTGTGCGATTCGATGGTGCACGGCGGGCCTTATCCCGCGACTTCCGATGCCCGTGGGACGTCGGTGGGGACGTTGGCGATCGATCGTTTCCTGCGCCCGGTGTGTTTCCAGAACTACCCGGACAGCGCACTGCCCGCCGCCCTAAAAAACGCCAACCCGCTGGGCATTCAGCGATTGGTGGATGGGGTGGCGTCAACGGCTGCGATGGGCTGATTCGGTGGGGAATTCAGGGTCATTCATAAACAGAGATTGGCAGTGCGTGGGAACGTCCCGCCGTTTGGCCTATCATTCGTCCTTTAACTCAGGCGATTGAACGTTATGACCAGCACTAACCAAACCCTGCTTGCGGCCTTGCAAACGGCCAACATGTTGGAAATTGACGGGCTGCATGCCTGGGAGTTTTCTCTGGGCGACGAACATCTGGAGGTTGAGGCAATAGACGGTCGCGAGCGCAAAATCTGGCGTTTCAGCCTTGCGCAGGTGCAGGCAGCGACGTTTGATACGCAATTGCAGAGCTGGACCCTCAGCGATGGTAGTGCTGATCACCGGATCGTGTGCCTCAGCGCGTTTACGCCAAGCGATGATGATGTGGACGAAGACGTCGACGTCGACGACGCTTCCGGGCGGGACTGATTCGCGTCGACGGGTCGAGTTTCTTACGGCAGCTATACTGCGTTTCACATCGGCTCAACGGATTTGAGCCACAAACGATAGGGAGATCCATTATGAGCACCCAAGGTGCAATAAAGAAACGTGCGGGCCTGTTACCGACTCTGGTCGGGACGGTGTTGCTGGCGTTAGGACTGGTCATGGTGACCGGGGGCGTCAAGCTGGCGCAGTTGGGCGGGTCGTTTTATTACGTACTTGCCGGGGCCGGCTTTGCGTTGAGCGGGGTGTTGCTGATTCTGGCGCGGCGTGCGGCGATTGGGCTGTATGCCGTGCTGCTGCTCGTCAGCACGCTGTGGGCGTGGTGGGAAGTCGGGCTGGATTGGTGGCAGCTGGTTCCGCGCTTGTCCTTGTGGTTTGTCCTGGGCATCGTACTGTTGTTGCCGGCTGTTCGGCGTCCTTTGAGGCCGGAACATCAACGGTTTTCCACTGCCAGTCTGAGCCTGGCAGTGTTGGTTGCCGGTGCTGCAGCATGGGCCAGTCAATACACGCAGTACGATGAAATCAAGGGTGAGTTGGCACGTGCCGATGCGGGTGTGCAGCAGAGTGCGCCAAAGCAGCCTGACGGCGATTGGCAGTCATACGGGCGCAGTGCGTTCGGTGACCGGTATTCACCTCTGGCGCAAATTACCCCGGACAATGCGCATCAGCTGCAACTCGCGTGGACTTTTCGCACTGGCGATCTGCCGGGTCCCAACGATCCGCAGGAAACCACTGCCGAGAACACCCCGCTCAAGGTTAACGGCATGCTCTATCTGTGCACTCCGCACAGCCAGGTGATTGCCCTGGACCCGGATTCCGGCAAAGAAATCTGGCGCTTCGATCCCAAACTCAGCACGCAGAATGCCGCCAACTTTAAAGGTTGGGCGCACATGACCTGTCGTGGAGTGGCCTACCATGATGTCGGGGCGTATCCCTCAAGCCCTGAGGGTAAAGCGCTTTCTGGCAAAACCCCCTCTGGCAAAGCCGTCGTGGCGGTGAAGAACACCTGTCCCAGGCGCATTTTTGTGCCCACCGCAGATACCCGGCTGATCGCCCTGAACGCGGATAACGGCACGCTGTGCGAAGAGTTTGGCGATCAAGGCTCGGTCGACCTGACCCGCAATATCGGGGACTTCACCCCGGGCGGGTATTACTCTACATCGCCACCTGCGGTCACCCGCGATCTGGTGATCATTGGCGGGCATGTCACCGACAATGAATCCATCGACGAGCCGTCGGGGGTGATTCGTGCCTTCGACGTGCGCAGCGGCAAGCTGGTATGGAACTGGGACAGCGGCAACCCCGACAACACCGAGCCAATCCTGCCCGGCCTGACCTACACCCGCAACTCGCCCAACATGTGGTCGGTGATGAGCGTCGACGAAAAGCTGGGCATGCTCTACCTGCCCATGGGCAACCATACGCCGGATCAGTGGGGCGGTGATCGCCAGCAGCCTGAGCCGTACAGCGCCGGCGTGACCGCGCTGGACATTGCCACGGGCAAGGTGCGCTGGACCTTTCAGTTCACCCACCATGATCTGTGGGACATGGACGTCGGCGGGCAGCCGACACTGATGGACCTCAAGACCGAGAGCGGGATCAAGCCGGCCCTGCTGGCATCGACCAAGCAGGGCAGCATTTATGTCCTCGACCGCCGCACCGGTACGCCCATTGTGCCCATCAAGGAAACCGCTGTGCCGCAGGGTGCGGTGGAGGGTGACTTCACCTCGCCAACCCAGCCCATGTCGGCGCTGAACATGATGCCGCCGCGCCTGCGCGAAGCGGACATGTGGGGCGTGACTCCGATTGATCAGATGCTGTGTCGCATCACGTTTCGTTCGCTGCGCTATGACGGGATTTACACGCCACCCTCGACTCAGGGGTCGATCATCTATCCAGGCAATGTCGGCGTCTTCAATTGGGGCGGCATCTCCGTCGATCCGGTGCGGCAGGTTGCCTTTCTTTCGCCCAATTACATGGCCTTCACCTCGACACTGGTGCCACGCTCCGCCATGCAGGGCGGCCCTGCACGCAAAAGTGAAACCCAAGGCGTGCAGCCGAACAAAGGCGCGCCGTATGGGGTGATCCTGTCGCCACTGCTTTCACACGTGGGGTTGCCGTGCCAGGCACCGGCCTGGGGTTACGTTGCGGCGGTTGATCTGACCACCCATAAAGTGATCTGGAAACACAAGAACGGTACAGTTCGCGACAGTGCGCCGCTGCCGGTTCCGTTGCCCATGGGTGTGCCGAGCATGGGGGGCACGATCAGCACCGCCGGTGGCGTGTCGTTCCTCGGCGGTACGCTGGATCAATACCTGCGGGCCTATGACATCCGCAACGGCAAACAACTGTGGGAGGGCCGCCTGCCAGCGGGCGGTCAAGCCACGCCCATGACCTACACCGGTGGAGACGGTCGCCAATACGTGCTGATTATGGCTGGCGGTCATGGTTCGCTCGGCACCCGGAAGGGCGATTACGTGATGGCATTCGCGCTGCCCAAACCTTGATAACACGCCGCGATAAAACGATTGCATCACGGGCGCTGTCATAGAATCGATGGCGATAGCGCGATTGGCCAAGTAGGGCGCCCAACACCTCCAACAATTAGAGAACTGCTCATGAACCGTAAAACTCTGCCCTGGCTGGTGATGGTGAGTGGGATCAGCGCTTTCCCCGTTTTAGCGCAAAATGTCACTGAGTACGATGTGCTGGTGGGGTCATACACCCAAGGTAACAGTGAAGGCATCTACCGCTACCGGTTCGACAGTCAGAGTGGAAAGATCGACCTGCACCCGCGCCAAGTGATCAAAAGCGAAAACCCGTCCTGGCTGACGCTTTCCGACGATCAGCGCCGCCTGTTCGTGGTCAATGAGAACGGTCCAGGTCAGCGCAACACCGTGGGCAAGGTCAGCAGCTTCGCCATCAATGGTAAAAGCCATGAAGTGACACCGATCAATCAGGTCGAGAGCAAGGGCGATGAGCCGACCCATTCCAGTCTGAGCCCTGACGGACGCTTCCTGTTCGTGTCCAACTACGCCGTGCACCCCGATCCGGGCGGCGCGCTGGCAGTGGTGCCGGTGGATTCGTCGGGCAAGCTGTCCGCCGTTGCGCAAACCAGCAGCCATCCGGCCAGCCATATCGATCCAGAGCGCCAAGCGTCGTCCCATGTGCATTCGGTCGTACCGACACCGGACGGCAAGTACCTGATCGCCAGCGATCTGGGGGCCGACAAGCTGTTTGTCTATCGATACGACAGCAAGGCCAGGCAACCCCTTCAACCCGTCAGGAACCCTGCGGTGGAATTACCTGCGGGCAGCGGGCCTCGCCATGTGTTGTTCAGTCACGACGGCAAGCACGCCTATCTGACATTGGAGATGTCGGCGCAGGTGGCGCTGTTCGATTACCACGACGGGGTTTTCAAGCGCACCCAGCTGATTGATCTGGCTGACAAGAGCGTGCAGCAGAAAAATAGCGCAGGAGGCCTACACAGCTCGGCGGACGGTAAATTTCTGTATGTCGCCAATCGGGGAGAGGCCAATCAGCTAGTGGTATTTTCCATCGCCCCGGCGACCGGCCAGCTCAAGGAAGTCCAGCGGCGCTCGGTCGAGGGCACTGAGCCGCGCGAGTTCAGCATTGACCCCAGTGGTCATTTTCTGTTGATTGCCAATCAGAAAAGCAACCAGATCGTTATCCTCCGCCGCGACACCAAGACCGGTCTTTTGGGCGAAACCGTGCAAAAAATGGACATCGACTCACCCTCTGACTTCAGATTCCTCACCCGCTAACCCCTGAATAATAGGCTTAAGCCCCGTTTTCCGGGCGCTGCAGCCTGTTATTAATTGAGTTGATATGGGCTACCAGTACAAAGCATTTCTGAGATCAGACCCCCGGGCGTAAGTTTGAGTCACGGCCTTAAACGGCAGTTATCCAACCTGAACATCCGAGGCTTACGACATGAACTTCAATATCTTCTCTGTCATTGCAGCATCCGCCATCTCCGCCGCTGTCGCCCTGCCTGCCAGCGCCAGTGTCGAGATCAGCGACAAAAAATCGAATGTCACCCAGAGCTACACCACCAAATATCTGCAACAAAGCGCCCATTTCTACGCGGCACTGGATCACAAAACCCAGCAATGAACGCCTCTCTGCAATGAATCCATTCCCCGTTAACGATAAGACCGATAACGGGGAATGGATTCGTCCACATTTTTATGGATGCTGCGTCATCCTCCGTCTCTGCAATGCCAACGACTACGCGGTCGATCAGGCGGTCAGGCGGTCATCGCGAAAGTCACGCAATGCCTGCTCGATCTCTTCTCGGGTGTTCATCACGAACGGGCCGTATTGCACGATGGGCTCACGCAACGGCTTGCCTGCGATCAATAACACCTTTGCCCCTGAGGCGCTGTGCAGTTGCAACTCACCGACGTCAGACAAGCGTACCAGACGACAGGTGTCGATTGTTTGTGGCTGACCAGCAAGTTCAAGGGTGCCCTCGTAAACGTACAGCAGCACGCGGTGGCCCTGTGGAATCTGCGGGCTGATGCTCGCGCCAGCGGGGATGTGCAGGTCGAAATAAAACGGTTCGGTATCCGGGCGCTGCACTGCACCCGCCTGTTGCACCTGACCGTCGTCGAACTGCCCGGCGATCACGACCACTTCCACACCAGCCTTCGTGGTCAACCGGGGAATGTTCTGCGGTTGAATGTCTTGATAGCTGGCGGGGTTGAGCTTGGACTTGGCCGGCAGGTTCAGCCACAGCTGAAAACCGCGCATCACACCTTCCTCCTGCTCAGGCATTTCGCTGTGGATAATCCCGCGGGCTGCCGTCATCCATTGCACACCACCCCCTTCGAGCAAGCCTACGTTGCCCAGATGATCCTCGTGGCGCATCCGACCTTCGAGCATATAGGTGACCGTCTCGAAACCTCGGTGCGGATGCGCAGGGAAACCGGCAATGTAATCGTCGGGCTTGTCCGAGCCAAACTCGTCGAGCATCAGGAACGGGTCGAACAGCTCCATGCTTTCGCCGCCGAACACACGAGTCAGGCGCACGCCGGCACCGTCGGAAGTAGGCTGACCGGCTTGAATCGCCAGCACGTTGCGAAATTGAGTCATCACGGCAGCTCCTGATCAGGTGGGAATGGCGACTATGTTATGCCTGTCCCGTTGAGGGAATGGTGCGATTTTTATGCCTTGGTTATCAATTATTCTGATGCTTTCCCCTGTCAGCGGCAGTTGATCGTTATGGGCAATAACAAAGCAGGCAATAAAACGGCCAGCCTGTTACCCAGGCTGGCCGTTTTATGACGCTTGCTCAGTTGCTCAGTTGCTCAGTTGCTTACTCAGCAATCTGCAACTTACGCGCTTCGGTGTAGACGTAGCGCACTTTCTCGTACTCGAACGGTGAGTTCGCCTGACCATAGCGGAAGCTGTTGGTGTAGCGCCGGTCGATAGCCCGCAACAGGTAGATTTCCGGGTGATTGTCGCTGACCTGGGCGACATTGAGGAAGTTGATCTGCGATTCGGCCGTAAAGTCGAAGACCAGCCCCGCGGTGTCACGCAGGTTCGATGGCCCGAGGATTGGCAGGATCAGGTACGGACCACTTGGCAAGCCATAGAAGCCCAACGTTTGACCAAAGTCTTCGCTTTGACGTGGCAGGCCCATCATGGTCGCGGGGTCCCACAGCCCGGCGACGCCGACCGTGGTGTTGAGCAGCAATCGGCCCGTAGTGTTCAGCGAGCGGTGGCCCTTGAACTGGAACAGACTGTTCAACAGGTTCGGGATATCGCCCAGGTTGCTGAAGAAGTTACTGACGCCGGAGCGCAAAAAGTTCGGTGTGATGTAGCGATAGCCGTTGACCACCGGCAGGAATACCCACTCATCAAAGCGATAGTTGAAGTGATACACCCGACGGTTCCACGACTCTAACGGGTCATAGACGTTGAGGGCGTTGAGGGTCGCGCGTTCGAACTCTCGCTGGTCCAGGCCCGGGTTGAATTTCAGTGACTTCAACGGTTCGGTGAAACCGTCCGGATTGGAGACCCTGGCAACGATCGGGGGATGGGCCGCTGGTGGGACATCGGCCGCATGGGTTACGCCTGCGCACAACAGGGCAGCGATAAACAAGAGATGTTTAGCCACGGAAGAACTCCAGCATGGCGTCGCTGTTGACGCGGTAGTTAATGTTGCCGCAATGGCCGCCGTAGGGATAAACAGTCAAGCGGTCACCAAACGTTTTGCGCAGGAAACCGAGGTCGCCAGGGCCAAGAATTACATCGTCGGCGTTATGCATCACGGCAATTTTCGAGCTGTTGTGCAGGTAATCCTTGAGCGCGTAGAGGCTCACTTGATCCACCAGTTGCAGCAGACTGCCGCCGTCGGTGCGTGCACGCCACATCGGGATGACCTGTTCAGTGATGTAACAATTGAAATCACATTGCAGCGCACGCTTGAAGAACGGGGTCAGGCTGGTCCCTTCACTGATCGGGTATTTGGGTGGGGTGATCAACCCGCGGCGGTTGATCAGGTCGGAGGTGAAGGCGATATCGGCCACCGAGAAACGGAAGGTGCTTCCAATCAGCATCGCCATCTGTTCATTGGTCAAGTGCTGCTTGGACTGCTGGAAGTCAAAAAGCACCGCGTCGTTAAGATCGACGTAACCTTTCTGTTTGAAGTAACGGGTCAGCTTGGCCAGTACCAGTTCGTAGAACGTGGTGCTGTTATTAATGCCCTTGACCTCAGTCTGTACCAGTTTGTCGAGGTTGGTAATCGAGGTGTAGAGGTTGACCGGCGGATTCAGCAGCAGCACCCGCTTGAAATTGAAGCTGCGTCGGGTTTCGTCCAGGTGGGCGACGAAGGCTGCATCCAGTGCGCCCAGGCTGTAACCGGTCAGGTAGTAATCAGTGATCTGCACGTTCGATTGTTGGGCACGCACGGCCTGCATCACCCGATACAAGTCTTCCGCGTCGTCCTTGGAAACTCCGGGTGTTGCAAAGCGCGAGGCGGCACTCATGAAGTCGAAGCTGGAGGGCGACGATAACTGCACGACGTTATAGCCAGCACCGTAGTACAGTTTTTTCAGGAATTCGTTGAGCGTACTGGTGTACGGCGCGCCGGTGCCCGCAATCAAAAAGACCAACGGAGCCGGATGATTTTGCTTGGCCAGACGATAGCGCAGTTTTTTCACTGCCCAGAAATTGTCAGGCAGCGTGAAATCGCGTTCAGGACGCAAGTTAAGGGTGTAATCGGCTTGATCGATATCGGCATCGGCCGGTAGGTCTGGACGCAGGTCCGCAGGTGTTGTGGCAATGGTCGCTTCGAAGGGGTTGGTCAGGGGGAAGCCATAACTGGTCGGGTCGACATCGACCGCCAGAGCGGACGCACTCAAAATGAGGCCGCCGAAAACGGCAGCGCAGCGCAGAAAACGGAGCATGACTAAATCCCTTGGGGAAAGTGCTGAGTGAGGTACGCAGGTTATGACCACTGGGGTAGTGCCAAAGTGCCGTACTTGCAAGCGAACGCCGTGTATAGGTTTGAGACGATACACGTTCTGTACCGTTAACTGACAGTAAAGCCAGTCTTATTATTGCTGGAGCCCCTTGCATACGGGTGTCGGGCGATTATGCTGGGCGCCGTTTCCGGTTTCGGCCGCGTTGGTTTCTGGAGTATTGCATGTCCCGCCGTCTGCCACTGATTGTGCTGCTGATCGTTCTGCCGCTCTGGCTCGCTGCCAGCTATGGTTTACGTTATTCGTTGATGGAGGATGCCCGCTGGGTCGGTCTCTGCGCCAACGAGGCATTGAACTGGGAATGCCAGATGCGTTCGAGCCTTGGGTTGATGATTCATTTCGGGGTGATCGCCTGGGCGGCGTTGGTGACATCGGTCATCGCTTTTTGTGTGCCAGGTCGGGCCGGATGGGGTTTGGCAGTGCTAGCGGTGCTGTTCGGGATTCCGGCGCTGGTGCTCTACAGTGCGAGCCTTGCAGTGTTTGCCGTAGTGATTGCCGGGTTGCGGTTGGTCAGAGCACCGCGCGCTGTGCGTTGATTCAACATCCAGAATCTCAAACCCCAGACAGCACTGAGGGGAGCCGAAGCTCCCCTCTAATCGTATTGCGTGCTCTTTTTTTATTATTGTAGGGTGGCCTGTTCTTGTTTTTGGCGACCTGTCCCTTTACTGCTGTTTTGTGCGATCCCATTGGGGATCAAGAGCAAACGTATTTTTTTGAGCGCTGACTTGCTTTGATCACTGATGTGACCCAACCCGTTGGTAGCTACCTGAGGTAGTTTTATTGTTCTCTGCCCGGTTGCGGGATCGAAACCCCGGTAAAGCCCTTCCACTCCAAAAAAATCTGTTAGCTGCGTCTCTGTCCGTGTTGTTCTTGTTATGTCAGAGCCGATACGTATTGTTTTTATTGGGTTGCTGCTTTGTTTTTATTTTTGTTGTGCAAGAGATATAGCATGAGCCGTGCCAGTTTATAGAAATCCTTTAAAATCAGTAACTTAAATAAAATCGTATCGGTGCGGTCGATAAAAATCATCAGCATTTGTTTCCGTGTTACCCGAATGGGTACCGGCCTTTGTGTGGCCGGTAACACAATGGGTACATTCCCAGCCTGTTCAGGCGTGACGGACCCGCAAACAACGCCACAGCGCAGCGGTCAGCAGCAGGCTGACCAATGCCCAGCCCAATGCCTGCTGGCTGGCGAGCCCTTCCTGGAACAACTGCGGCGCGACACCGGCACCGACGATGAACGTCAGCAGCGCGACTTCCCGGCGCGGAACACGCACTGGCCGGAATAGATAGAACAAGGCGGGCAGTATCAGGGTCGGCGTGGGAAAGCTGCGGTAGCGCGGGTCAAACACCATGGCCAGCATCATCACCGCTGCGGCGAACCCCGTGGCGGTTACCCACCAACCGGCGCGGGCCTCAAACCAGAGGAATGCGCGAGCCCGCCAGCCGTCTTTGGCCGACAGCGCCAGCGCGGCATGGGTCAGCACCAGCAGATTCAAACCAACCAACAGCACGGCCCAGACCCATTCGCCCGCAAAACGATTAGTAATCCGTGCCAGCTCGCCCCAGGTGCCGACGCAGCAAGCACCCAGCGCGGCCAGCAGCGGTAAGACCAACGCCGCGCGTGTGGTGGACACGCGGCCAGCAACTGCCAAAGTCATCGCGAATAACAGCCCACTGACGGCCAGCCAGAAAGGCCAGTAAGGCAGGTTGGAAACTGGGCCTGCGAGCACGCCTTTCTCCTGGCGGTCTGCATCGAACAATCCCCAGTAACCGCCTACCGCGCCTTCGGCGGCGCGTTTCCACGGCTGGTCAAAGGCTTCTATCAGGTTGTAGTGCCAGCCGTTCTGTTCGGCCATGGCGACAAAACCACGAATGAATCGTGCTTCGTTGGCTCGGCTCGGCACAGCGGTTTCCCGCTGGCGACCTTCGCTGGGCCAGCCGGTCTCGCCGATCACGATGTCTTTGGGCGCAAAGCGACTGCCGAAGATCTGACGAATCTGTGCGACATGCTCCAGAGCGTCGTCGATGCCCTTGGGATCATCTTCCCAATACGGCAACAAATGGATGGTCAGAAAATCCACTGCAGGCGCGACTTCCGGGTACTGCAGCCAGAACTCCCACACGTCGGCGTAGGTCACCGGTTGTTTGACCTGGCCCTTGACCTGAAGAATCAGCTTCGCCAACTGCGAGCCGGTCACTTCCTTGCGCAACAGCGCTTCGTTGCCGACGATCACCGCAGTGACCACGTCAGCGTTGGTATTGGCCGAAGCGATCAGTGCATCGACTTCCTTGGCGGTGTCCACGGGATTGGCATTAACCCAGGCGCCTAGCATCAGCTTCAGCCCGTGTTTGCGCGCGAGCGCCGGAATGGCTTCCAGTCCGGTCATGGAATAGGTGCGAATGCATTGGAATCGGGTGGCGAGCAGGGCCAGGTCGGCATCCATCCGTTCCGGTCGAAGTTTGAAGGGCTGGTCGAACGGGGATTGATCCTTGTCGAACGGGGTGTACGAGGCGCACTGCAATTTGTGCGTAGGCGTGGCCGCGTCCGGCAGAATCACCGGCTTCCCCAGTCCATACCAGAAGCCGCAAAGGGCGAACAGACCAAGCAGACACGCGAACAGATAAGGTGCAACGGGAAAGCGGGAAATCGCAGGCATGATGGGGCCGTAATGGGGCTGAGGCCGGCATGTTACCTGTATTTTTCCAGGGCAGGAGAAGCTCTTTGGCGCTGACCTGAAGAGGGACATGCAAAGTTCGGGCGGACTAGACCACTTATTTAGGGTGGTTTGTCGTTGATGGATTGGTGATGTCGTTTCTCGGTGCCTTGAGGTCGCTGACAGAGCAGGAGGCATCCCCCTGCAGGTTGATTATCAAGGTGCCAGCACGGTGAATGTGTCTGTGCAGGTGAACAGGCGAAGCGTGAAGGGGCGGCAGCGCTCCAAAGCCGGGCATGAACTGCGGTCCCTAAAAACAACGTTAAACATGCTCGACATGTCGTCGGGCCTAGCACTTTCGGGGAAGTAACGATGAAGATTCGACGAATCCTTGGCGCAGGTGCCGCTCTGGTACTTGCGATCAGCTCCACGCTGGCGATTGCAGAAACTAAATCAACGCTTAGCATCGGCTATGTCGATGGTTGGTCTGACAGCGTTGCCACGACCCATGTGGCGGCTGAAGTGATCAAGCAGAAGCTTGGTTATGACGTCAAGCTGATGCCGGTTGCGACCGGGATCATGTGGCAGGGCGTTGCGACCGGTAAACTCGACCTGATGCTGTCGGCCTGGCTGCCAGTCACGCACGGCGAGTACTGGACCAAGAACAAGGACAAGGTTGTCGACTACGGTCCTAACTTCAAAGATGCCAAAATTGGTCTGATCGTCCCGGAATACGTCAAAGCGCAAAGTGTTGCCGACCTGAAAACCGATGACTCCTTCAAGAAAAAAATCGTGGGCATCGACGCCGGTTCAGGCGTGATGCTGAAGACCGATCAAGCGATCAAGGACTACAACCTGGAGGGCTACAAATTGCAGGCCAGTTCCGGCGCTGCAATGATTGCCGAGTTGACCCGCGCTGAAGAAAAGCATGAGTCCATTGCCGTCACTGGCTGGGTTCCGCACTGGATGTTTGCCAAGTGGAAACTGCGCTTCCTTGAAGATCCAAAAGGCGTTTATGGCGCAGCCGAGACAGTGAACAGCATCGGCAGCAAGGGTTTAGAGAAAAAGGCACCTGAAGTGGTGGCCTTCCTGAAAAAATTCTCCTGGAACTCCAAGGATGAAATCGGTGAAGTCATGCTCGCGATCCAGGACGGCACCAAGCCTGAAGTCGCCGCGAAAGACTGGGTTGCCAAGCACCCGGAACGTGTTGCCGAGTGGACTAAGTAAAAGCGCTTAAACGCGTCTACGTCGCACCTTTCAAGGCCATCTTGCATTCCTGCAAGATGGCCTTTTGCCTGACTATAACTGCCCGCCATCCGCGCCATCTCGCTTAATCATCCCCCTGCTTTATTCAAATAAGCGTGCGTCGTCGCGCATCGTAGCTAATGTCGTTCTAATACTAAGGTCGTCTGGAGTGCGCTCAGGACCAGACTAAAGTGTAATTCGTTCAAACTCATCTGTGCTGCGAGGACAAAAATAATGAACGACAGCATTTACATCTCGATTCAAAACAGCCCCCTTTTTAAGGAGCTGGTCTCAAAAAGAGAGCGGTTCGCTTGGATTCTTTCAGCGATCATGCTTGGGTTGTATGCGGGCTTTATCTTTTTAATCGCTTATGCGCCACAGGTTCTCGGGGGCAAAATCAGCCCTGAATCATCAATCACGTGGGGGATCCTGATAGGGGTCGGGCTGATTCTTTCAGCGTTTATCCTCACCGGGATCTATGTATACCGTGCGAACGGTGAATTTGATGACCTGAACAAAGCGATTCTGAAGGAGGCCCAACAATGATCCGGCGACTACTAACGGCCCTTGGCCTTGCTGTGTTCGCACCGACTCTGTGGGCGTCTGAAGCGCTTACCGGTGCAGTGCAAAAACAACCGCTGAACGTTGCTGCTATTGCCATGTTTGTGGTGTTTGTCGGCTTCACCCTGTGCATCACCTACTGGGCGTCCAAACGCACCAAGTCGGCGGCAGATTATTACTCGGCGGGCGGTAAAATTACCGGTCTGCAAAACGGTCTGGCGATTGCTGGCGACTATATGTCGGCAGCATCATTCCTGGGGATTTCCGCGCTGGTGTTCACCACCGGCTACGACGGCCTGATCTACTCGATCGGCTTCCTGGTGGGTTGGCCGATCATTCTGTTCCTGATCGCCGAGCGCCTGCGTAACCTGGGTAAATACACCTTCGCTGACGTGGCATCCTATCGCTTAGGTCAGACCCAGATTCGCACGCTGTCTGCCTGCGGCTCTCTGGTGGTGGTTGCGTTCTACCTGATCGCGCAAATGGTCGGTGCCGGCAAGCTGATTCAGCTTCTGTTCGGTCTGGACTACTACATCGCGGTGATTCTGGTGGGTGTCCTGATGTGCATGTACGTCCTGTTTGGCGGCATGTTGGCGACTACCTGGGTTCAGATTATCAAAGCGGTGTTGCTACTGTCGGGTGCAACCTTCATGGCAATCATGGTCATGAAGCACGTTAACTTCGATTTCAACACCCTGTTTTCCGAGGCGATCAAAGTTCACCCTAAAGGTGAAGCGATCATGAGCCCGGGTGGCTTGGTGAAAGACCCTGTGTCTGCGTTCTCTCTGGGTCTGGCACTGATGTTCGGTACCGCTGGCCTGCCACACATCCTGATGCGCTTCTTCACCGTGAGCGACGCTAAAGAAGCTCGCAAGTCGGTGCTCTACGCAACAGGCTTCATCGGCTACTTCTACATCCTGACCTTCATCATCGGCTTCGGCGCGATCCTGTTGGTAAGCACCAATCCGACCTTCAAAGACGCTGCTGGCGCGCTGTTGGGCGGTAATAACATGGCGGCGATTCACCTGGCCGATGCAGTCGGTGGCAGCTTGTTCCTGGGCTTCATCTCTGCGGTAGCGTTCGCTACCATCCTGGCAGTGGTTGCAGGTTTGACCCTGGCTGGCGCAACAGCGGTGTCTCACGACCTGTATGCCAGTGTAATCAAGGGCGGCAAAGCCAACGAGAAAGATGAGATTCGGGTATCGAAGATCACCACTCTCGCACTGGGTGTTCTGGCTATCTTCCTGGGCATTCTGTTCGAAAACCAGAACATTGCGTTCATGGTTGGCCTGGCGTTCTCCATCGCGGCAAGCTGTAACTTCCCTGTCCTGTTGCTGTCCATGTACTGGAAAAACTTGACCACCCGTGGCGCCATGATTGGCGGCTGGATGGGCTTGGTCAGCGCAGTAGGCTTGATGATCCTTGGCCCAACCATCTGGGTAACGATCATGCACCACGAGAAAGCCATCTTCCCGTATGAATACCCGGCGCTGTTCTCCATCGCCATCGCGTTCATCGGTATCTGGTTCTTCTCCATCACCGACAAGTCCAAAGCGGCAGAGGGAGAACGTGCCTTGTTCTTCCCGCAATTTGTCCGCTCGCAGACTGGCTTGGGTGCCACCGGCGCCGTCGCTCACTAACGTCTGTTGATGTCATGAAAAAAGCAGCCTTCGGGCTGCTTTTTTTATGGACGTGAAAACGGTTATTTTTGCTGAACCATAAAAAACCCCGCTATAAAGCGGGGCGTTCTGCAGCCAGCGGACTAGATCCTGCCGAGCAGGACCAGGATTAACAGAATGATCAAAACAGTCCCGATGATGCCCGATGGCCCATAACCCCAGTTTCTGGAGTGCGGGAATACCGGCAGGCCGCCAACGAGCAGCAGGATCAGGATGATGATAAGAATTGTGCCGATGCCCATGACGAGTTCCCTCTTGGTGAGTGGCTTCTGCAGTTCACGCAGTTAACGCCCAATGCGTAAAGTGTGTGCTGCTTAAATGATCCGACTGCGGCTGTTTGAAAAAAGTCCGTGGTCTGTGTCGTAATATTTCATGGGGGGGCAGAACTGTGCTTTATCACATCGCCGCCGATGCCGTTGTCCTCATGCATGTGCTGTTTATTCTCTTTGCCTTGTTCGGTGGATTACTGGCGATACGTTGGCGCTGGCTTATTGCACTGCACCTTCCGGCGGTTGCATGGGGCGCGGCTGTCGAGATATGTCATCTGTACTGCCCGCTTACACCGCTGGAAAACGAGTTGCGCGTGAAGGCGGGTGATCAAGGTTTCAGCGGTGGGTTTATCGAGCATTACCTGATTCCGCTGATCTACCCTGCGGGGCTTACGCCGCAGACCCAGTTGTGGTTAGGCGCTGGGGTTGTGGTGATCAATGGGGTGGTTTATTTCTGCTTGATAAGACGTCATTGGCGTCAGCGCAACGCCTTATAAGCCGTGGGTTTGCCCTTGGTATTCAGCAATTGGATGGTGAGGTGTTACGGGGATGACCTTCGCTACACTGCGACTCATCTTCCCCGGAACAACAAGGCATTCCCCTATGCAAAATCGCATGATGATCACCGGCGCCGGGTCAGGCCTGGGTCGCGAAATCGCGCTGCGCTGGGCCCGTGAAGGCTGGCAATTGGCGTTGTCGGACGTCAATGAGCCTGGCTTGCAGGAAACCCTTAAGTCAGTACGCGAGGTTGGCGGCGACGGTTTTATCCAACGCTGTGATGTGCGGGATTACAGCCAGCTGACGGCCTTCGCCCAAGCGTGCGAAGAGAAGTTTGGCGGCATAGACGTTATCGTCAACAACGCGGGCGTTGCCTCCGGTGGCTTTTTCAGCGAGCTGTCGCTGGAGGATTGGGATTGGCAGATCGCGATCAACCTCATGGGCGTCGTCAAGGGCTGCAAGGCGTTTTTACCGTTGCTGGAAACGAGCAAGGGCAAGATCATCAATATCGCGTCAATGGCCGCCTTGATGCAGGGCCCGGCCATGAGCAACTACAACGTGGCCAAGGCCGGCGTCGTGGCGCTGTCGGAAAGCCTGCTGGTCGAACTGCATCAACAGGAAGTCAGTGTTCACGTGGTATGCCCGTCGTTTTTTCAGACTAACCTGCTCGATTCTTTCCGTGGTCCAACCCCGGCGATGAAAGCCCAGGTTGGCAAACTGCTGGAAAGCTCGCCAATCACCGCCAGCGATATTGCCGACTACATCTTTGAGCATGTCGCCCAAGGCGAATTCATGATCCTGCCCCACGAGCAAGGACGCATGGCCTGGCAGCTGAAACAGAAGAATCCGCAGATGCTCTACGACGAGATGATTTCCATGGCCGAAAAAATGCGCGCCAAGGCAAAGCCGGGTCGCGAG
Source organism: Pseudomonas sp. 10C3 (assembly GCF_036346185.1). NCBI lineage: Bacteria > Pseudomonadati > Pseudomonadota > Gammaproteobacteria > Pseudomonadales > Pseudomonadaceae > Pseudomonas > Pseudomonas sp. 10C3. The sequence goes on from NZ_JASJVE010000023.1 coordinate 41,725, forward strand.
TAAGTAGATCGCATGCCACTGTTTTCGCGAAGGCTTGCTCCGCCTCCAGCATGCAGTTAGGGTTGCCGGCATCTGCCCCTGCAACCTTGACGAGATGCCGACGTGCTCAACTATCTGTGGTTTTTTCTTGCGGCGTTGTTCGAGATCGCCGGTTGTTATGCATTCTGGATGTGGTTACGCATGGGCAAGAGCGTGTTATGGGTGCTGCCGGCGCTGCTCAGCCTGACACTGTTTGCGTTGCTGTTGACCCGAATCGAAGCCACATACGCCGGACGTGCCTATGCGGCTTATGGTGGTATTTATATCGTTGCATCCATTGGTTGGCTGGGGCTGATCGAGCGGGTTCGGCCACTGACGTCCGATTGGCTGGGCGCCGCACTCTGCGTAATCGGCGCCAGCATCATCTTGTTCGGCCCACGATTTTCTAACGCCTGAGAAACCCAAAACCTGTCTGCGTTGCTGACTTCTCCTATGGTTTTGATCGCCATGTGGCCCTATTCCGTAGGATCGGTCTGGCCGGAATGAAGGGCATTACTGATTTACTGCAGATGCATTGAAGAGGCCGATTTCGCCGTGCAATCTTTGCTCTTTGTAACAAAAGAGGGCAGGGAAAATGCTTATATTGACGCGGGAAGTTGGAGAGACCTTTTCAATTGGTGATGACATCACCGTGCAAATTCTGAGCGTGAACGGCAATCAGGTCCGGCTGGGAATTACCGCACCCAAGCACATCAAAATCAATCGAGCGGAAGTCTTCAGACGCATCGCCAGTCGTTTGGCGGAGCAAGAGCCGGAGCCCACGGCGTGACCGGTATCAGTCGAACCATTCCTTGGGCACGTCGTGTTTGAGCATCAGTTGGCACTGCTGGCTTTCCGGTTCGAATACGATCACCGCCTGACCCTTGCCCAAGGCATGACGCACCCTCAGCACGCGGGTTTCCAGCGGTGTCTCGTCGCCATTGTCGGTGCCGTCACGGGTGACGAAATCTTCGATCAGACGGGTAAGGGTGTCGGCTTCAAGTTGGTCGTAGGGGATCAGCATGGGGTTCTCGCATGAATTCCCGCGATGCTAGCGCGGTTGAGGTCAGCAGGCTACATCCCAGGACGATGCTTCCATCCGGGCGGCAGGAGGTTTCCCACCGCCCTATGCCTCAAACCTCCTCGGTGCGCTGACCGATCAAGCTCTCTACAGCCGGTACCCGGGTGTCGGATTCCATCTGGGCATCATGTTCGAGCTGATGGCTGAAACGCTCCAGGGACCCTTTCGCCGGCTGTGCATCGCTGGCGAACACCGGCGGGCTGAGCATGTAGGCGCCCAGTAGACGGCTCAGGGCACTGAGGCTGTCGATGTGGGTGCGTTCATACCCATGGGTCGCATCACAGCCGAAGGCGAGCAGGGCGGTGCGAATGTCATGCCCGGCCGTGACGGCAGAGTGCGCATCGCTGAAGTAGTAGCGGAATAAATCCCGGCGTACCGGCAGTTCGTTCTCGGCTCCCAGGCGCAACAGGTGCCGTGACAAGTGGTAGTCGTAAGGGCCTCCTGAGTCCTGCATCGCGACACTCACTGCATGTTCGCTGGAATGCTGACCTGGGGCGACCGGGGCAATATCGATCCCGACGAACTCACTGACATCCCACGGCAGCACGCCTGCCGCGCCGGTACCGGTTTCTTCGGTGATGGTGAACAACGGATGGCAGTCGATCAACGGCTCGGCGCCACTGTCGACAATTGCTTTAAGTGCAGCCAGCAGGGCCGCGACGCCAGCCTTGTCGTCCAGGTGTCGCGCGCTGATATGCCCGCTTTCAGTAAACTCTGGCAGGGGGTCGAACGCGACGAAGTCGCCGATGCCGATGCCCAGCGATTCGCAGTCGGCACGGGTGGTGCTGTAGGCATCCAGACGCAGCTCGACATGGTCCCAACTGATCGGCATTTCATCCACCGCCGTGTTGAACGCATGCCCTGACGCCATCAAGGGCAGGACACTGCCGCGTATCACCCCGGTGTCCGTGAATACGCTGACCCGGCTGCCTTCGGCGAAACGGCTCGACCAGCACCCTATCGGTGCGAGGGACAGACGCCCATTGTCTTGCACCGCTCGTACGCTGGCGCCGATGGTGTCCAGGTGTGCGGAGACGGCACGGTCGGGACTATTTTGCTTGCCCTTCAAGGTGGCGCGAATGGTCCCGCGTCGGGTCAGTTCAAAGGGAATGCCCAGCTCTTCCAGGCGTTCGGCGACGTAGCGCACGATGGTGTCGGTGAACCCGGTTGGGCTGGGGATCGCGAGCATTTCCAGCAGGACTTTCTGCAGGTAATTCAGATCCGGTTCGAGGATTTTTGCAGGGGTCATGAGGGGCGCTCCTGAAGCGATGCGGTTAGCTGTGTGCCGGCAGGCTGTGTGGAAACAGCAGGTCGACGAAACGTTCGGCGGTCGGTTGCGGTTCATGGTTTGCCAGGCCGACCCGTTCATTGGCTTCGATAAACACGTACTCCGGCTGGTCGGCAGCGGGCACCATCAAATCCAGGCCCACCACTGGAATGTCCAGCGCTCGAGCCGCACGTACGGCCGCATCGGCGAGTACGGGGTGCAGGATTGCCGTGACGTCTTCCAGGCAACCGCCGGTGTGTAAATTGGCGGTGCGTCGGACCGCCAAGCGCTGACCCGGTGGTAACACGGTGTTGTAGTCGAACCCTGCGTCGCGCACTGTGCGTTGGGTTTCTTCATCTTGCGGAATACGGCTTTCTCCCGATGTAGCGGCCTCACGACGTCGGCTCTGCGCTTCTATCAGCGCGCCAATTGCATGGTGACCATCACCGATGACTTCGGCTGGTCTGCGGATAGCGGCCGCCACCACCTCGAAGCCAATCACCACGATGCGCAGGTCCAGTCCCGGGTGATAGCTCTCGAGTAACACCCGGCTGTCGAACGGGCGGGCGCGCTCGATGGCATTCTGGAGGTCTTCAATCGTGCGCAGGTCCACTGCGACGCCATGACCCTGTTCACCATCGAGCGGCTTGACCACGATCTGCCCGTGTTCGTTCAGAAAATCCAGATTGTCATCGACGTTGCCTGCCAATTGCTGGGCCGGCAAATTCAAGCCTGCGGCCTTGAGTGCATGGTGGGTCATGCTCTTGTCCTGACACAGGGTCATGCTGACGGCGCTGGTCAGGTCACTCAGGGATTCACGGCAGCGCACACGACGTCCGCCATGACTGAGGGTGAACAGGCCGGCGTCGACGTCATCGACCTGTACGTCGATACCACGTCGATGGGCCTCTTCGACGATGATCCGCGCATACGGGTTGAAGTCTGCTTGTGGTCCTGGCCCGAGAAACAAGGATTCATTGATACCGTTCTTGCGTTTGATGGCGAAGGTCGGCAGGTTGCGGAAACCAAGCTTGGCGTACAGGTTTTTGGCTTGCAGGTTGTCATGCAGCACCGAGAGATCAAGGTAGCTCAAGCCACGGCTCATGAAGTGCTCGATCAAATGCCGCACCAACACTTCGCCCACACCCGGCCGGGTGCATTGCGGGTCAACGGCCAGGCACCACAGGCTGCTGCCGTTCTCCGGGTCATGAAAGGCTTTTTGATGGTTGAGGCCCATCACGCTGCCGATCACGGCATTGCTGCTCTCATCTTCGGCAATCCAGTACACCGGCCCACCTTGATGGCGCGGGGTCAGCAGGGCAGGGGCGATGGGCAGCATGCCCCGCGCCAGGTACAGGTTGTTAATCGACTGCCAATCCGCATCGTTCTGCGCACGGCGAATACGAAAACCCCGAAACACCCGCTGTGCCGGACGGTAATCGCTGAACCACAGGCGCAAGGTATCGGACGGGTCGAGGAACAGCTGTTGTGGCGATTGCGCCAGCACCTGCTGGGGCGCCGCGACATACAGGGCGATGTCACGCTCGCCGAGCTTCTCATTGAGCAAGTCGTCAGCCAGCGTCGCCGGGTCAGGATAGGTGTGCCCGATCAGCAGCCGGCCCCAGCCGCAATGCAGGGCCAGAGGTTGGGCGTCAGGCTCGCTGCCGTCTTCCGCGAAGCGTGCTTGCAGGCGCTCATAAGAGGGCGCCTGGCCGCGCAACAGGCGTTGGCTAAAAGCCGAAGCATTGTGTTTCATCGATCAAAGTCCTTGTTCGCTGAGCCACAGGTTCAGCGCTGCGAGCTGCCATAGCTTGGAGCCGCGCAAGGGGGTCAATTCGCCCTCGGGATCGGTCAGCAGTTTGTCGAGCATGGCCGGGTTGAACAGGCCTCGGTCCTGACTCGGGTCGAGCAATAGGTCGCGTACCCAATTCAGCGTGTCGCCCTGCAAATGCTTGAGCCCCGGCACCGGGAAATAGCCTTTTTTGCGGTCGATCACTTCGGCCGGGATCACCCTTCGCGCCGCTTCTTTGAGTACCTGCTTGCCGCCATCGGGCAACTTGAAGCGCCCCGGTACTCGGGCCGACAGTTCGACCAGGCGATAGTCGAGAAACGGCGTACGCGCTTCCAGACCCCAGGCCATGGTCATGTTGTCGACACGTTTCACCGGGTCATCGACCAGCATGATCGTGCTGTCCAGACGCAGTGCTTTATCCACAGCGGCGTCGGCCCCAGGTTGGGCGAAATGCTCGCGGACAAAGTCGCCAGCTGCGTCATTGGCGGTCAGCCACTGGGGCTGCACGGTGGCGGCGTATTCGTCATACGTGCGGTCGAAGAACGCTGCGCGATAGGCCGCATAAGGGTCGCTGGCGCCGTCCACTTGTGGGTACCAGTGATACCCGGCGAACAGCTCATCGGCACCTTGCCCGCTCTGCACCACTTTGCAGTGCCTGGCCACCTCTCGCGAGAGCAGATAGAAGGCAATGCAGTCATGGCTGACCATCGGTTCGCTCATGGCACGGAACGCCGCAGGCAACTGCTCGATGATTTCGCTTTCGTTGATGCGCAACTGGTGATGTTGAGTGCCGTAGTGTTTGGCGATCAGATCCGAATACTGAAATTCGTCACCGCGTTCGCCGCCGGCATCCTCAAAACCGATGGAAAAGGTCGACAGCTCCTTGACCCCGACTTCCCGCAGCAGGCCGACCAGCAGGCTGGAGTCGACGCCGCCAGACAGCAGAACGCCGACATCCACCGCTGCACGTTGACGAATCGCCACCGCATCACGGGTGCTGTCCAGCACCCGGTCACTCCAGTCTTCGAGGGTCAGATTCGCTTCGTCGGCATGCGGGCCATAGGGCAGATGCCACCACACTTTCTGTTCGGTCTTGCCGCTGGCGTCGATGCGCATCCAGCTGGCAGGTGGCAGTTTTGCAATGCCCGCGAGCAGGGTGCGCGGCGCTGGAACCACGGCGTGGAAATTCAGGTAGTGGTTCAGGGCGACCGGGTCGAGCATCGGGCTGATATCGCCGCCTTTGAGCAGCGCAGGCAACGATGAGGCAAACCGCAGGCGCTTGTCGGTGTGTGACAGGTAGAGTGGCTTTACACCCAGTCGGTCGCGAGCCATGAACAAGGTCTGGGTGTCACGCTCCCAGATGGCGAAGGCAAACATGCCGTTGAGCTTGGGCAGCAGATCGACGCCCCAGGCGTGGTAGCCCTTGAGCAGCACTTCGGTGTCGCCGCCAGAATAAAACGGATAGCCGAGTGCTTCCAGTTCAGCGCGCAGTTCCGGGAAATTGTAGATGGCACCGTTGAACGCCAGCGCCAGCCCCAGCTGATTGTCGACCATGGGCTGTGCCGAGCCTTCGGACAGGTCCATGATTTTCAGTCGACGGTGACCGAGGGCAATAGGTCCCTGGCTATGAAAACCCCAGGCGTCCGGGCCGCGAGGGGCCAAATGATGGGTGATCCGTTCAACCGCCGCGATGTCTGCCGGTTGATGGTCGAAACGTAACTCTCCAGCTAATCCGCACATGGTGCATAAACCCTATGTGTTCCGGACCCTCCAAGGCTATGGGTGCTTGGTACGTACCACCGCGGTGCTTCATGCCGAGCGCAGTCGTTTTCACACAGCCTGTTTCAGGTCCTGTTTTGGAACGGACATAGTGCTCTGATCTTTCACCCGTCCCCTCCGGCGCAAGCGCCTCATCAGAGCGCGCCGCCGTAAGTGGTCTGACTTTTTCGAGTGCATGCAGAGCCCGATCGTTCAATAAAATTTCCCGTGTGGCTTTGGTCGGGAGCTTTTCCCGGACGTTTTCATCGACGTGTATCCGACAGGTTCGGGCGTTTCGCTGTCGCGGGTCGACCTCGCTGCCGCGCAGGGCCATCAACGCTCCCGGGCGCGACAGGTATAAGAAAGCGCCTGGAAATGACGTAGGGGGATAGGGCGTCACATGCATCGGGAAATTAATCGACAAGCTCCACTACTCTGGCCCCGGTTTTTTGGGGGGGGGACCTTGTTTTTATGGGGCAGAGGGGGACTTCGCGGAGTGGCGTGATTTCAATTCATGGTCTATTTGTGTATTCCGGCGCGGGGCCGGCTCAAGGAGATTGCCATGCATTTGGTTGTGGAAAGACCTTATCCCGTGGACTATATCCATCCGAACGGAGAGCAAGCAAAGATTGACTTCATTTGGGGAGATCCAAAAAGTATGGCGCCTATCGGAATTACTATTTGGCTCAAGGCTGGCAATGACAGGGTAAAGCTCGGCGAGGAAATGGGCGAGTGGCGCACCTTCGGCGAGGCCTTGCGACACGGTATTGATCTCGCGTTCACCTGGCTTGGTCGCTGAAACCGAACGTTTGATGACAGGGCTCATGCCGCCAGCAGCTGTTCTTGCTGGCGGGGTGGACGGCTCGATGATTGAATCGGCCTTTGCCGTGGCCGACGATAAGAAGGGACTCTGGTCCGACTTAAATATGGAACCACGCCAGTGTGCCCAGCACGACACTGACACCCACTGCGCTGTACGCCACCTTTTTGAGCCACTCCTTGCGCGTCAACAAGGTAATCGCCGCCAGCGAAATAGCGATCTGAATCGCAGTCATCGCCTGCGCCCAGCGGTGATGCTGATGCAGTGCCAACTCTGACTTTTCATCCCACTCTCGAGCCTCTGTTTCGAGGGCCTCGGCGTTCTTGCGCACGATTTCTTTCTCATTTTTATAGCGCAGGGCTTCGGCGGTGTAATGCGCGGCATCGAGGCCGGGGATATGGATCGCCAGTTCAGAGAGGTTTTGCCGGCTGGATTTAGCCTGGTAGTAATTCCACAGGTTGGACGCTTCGGTTTTCTTGATCGCGGCGTTGTTTTTGTCCATGGCCGCTTCGCTCTCCGTGGAGCCGGCCTGATAGCTGAGCAATGCGCCGAGGGTCGCCATAATCGCCGTCATCACCGCTATCTTGCCCGCGAAATTGTCGCCGCTGGCATGGGCGTGTTCGTTGACGTGTTTCAGGTGATGTTCGTGCGGACTGGGGACTTCGAAGTCTTCAGACATGGACGTTGGTCTTTGGGAGTGGATAAGTGGTGAAGTGTAAAGGTAGTCATCATCGAAGGCGCTATTTCTCGACGTGCCGGGCACCATTTTTTCGACCCAGAGCACACCCTCTGCGTTTAGCCAATTCCCACACGGTTATGCAAAACAGAAGGGCTGATTTCGTCGGTGCTAATTGTGTACCTCAGTTAAACCTTTCGAATGCATAACGTGGTCAGTCCTATTCATGCCAGCAGGTTGTGTTTTATGACTGTTTCACCTCGTTCAAACGCTAAAAATCCAGTTCAACCCAACCTCCATTTCATCAAGAGCAATACCCCCGCCTGGCTAAAAGAGGCAGACCCCACGCTACGTGAAACCCTGCGGGTGCAAATGGCAGTCAGTAGTTTTTCGAGAACGCGGGTCGCCGAGGTGCTTGAGGAACTGCAGAGCATTGACACATTCGCCGAGCCTTTGTTGACCAAGGCGTTGCAAGACTGGTTCAACGTGAAAGTCGATGTGCGCACCGCGATATTCTTTAACCGCAACGTCGACTACAGAACATCCAGCAGCAGTCTGCTCGAAGCTGCGCTGCAAAACTTCGAAGCGCACGAGGGTAAAGACGGCGCCTTCAAAACAGGCTCTGGCGTATTCCTCAATGAGCACTCTGGAGAGCGTCTGCCTATTACCCCTGAACAGTTCGCCCGTGCCTGTCGCAATCTGAACCTGGGGCAACTCTATCAGGATCACCTCGATTCGGTATTTCAGCCCTACACCGGGCTGGATGAAAACCCTGTGGCGGTACGTGCTAATCGTCGAGCGCTGTTCCTGGTCAGTGAGCGGGATGCGCTATCGGTTGAAATCACTGTCGCGCGCATCAAAGGGGATATCAGCGAAAGTGCCCATCAGATGATGTTGCAGGTGGCCGCTCAGCGCTCGGAGGCGTCACTGCCGAGTGTCGTACGATTGACCCTGTTCGAGACGCCGATCCATAAAATAGTGGTGATCAGCGCGGATCGAAGCCATGAGGATGGAAAGGCGTTGCCCTGCGTGGCGTATATCCCGGGAGACCCCCTGCACCCGTTGAAGGAGTACGCCTCAACTGCTGATTTCGCCAAGGCGCTGACCGAGCGTTTGGGGTCAGCGGATTATCAGCAGTTCTTCAGTCGTTTTATCACTCAACGGCAGCGGCCAGCTTTTTTCAAAGCCCTGAACACACGTCTTTTCCCTTCGCTGCCTTACCGCGTCTTCACCCCAGACCCTGTTCTGCAGAAGGGCGCAGTTGGCACGTCCTTGATCAAGAGAATGTTCCCCAGTCCAAGTGCCATCTGGACGCAAACGCTGGATAAAAATGCCACCCTGAGCTTCGGCGAAACGCCGTTGGTGGGTAACCTGTTCTTGACCCTTTACCGTCAGCAACTGCAACAAGTGCTCGATGATGCGCGCTACTTGGTGGTGCGCACCGACGATGAGGATTTCAAGAGCAGCCTGGCCTTCTACGATGAGTTTCTGAGCATTGGTTTGAGTGTCCTGAATCTCGCGGCCTTTTTCGTTCCGGGTGTGGGCGAAATCATGATGGTGGTCGCCGGCGCGCAGCTGTTCAACGAGTTATTCGAAGGTGTCGAGGCCTGGAATCATGCGGAAGTCGAGGAAGCGCTGGCGCACCTTTTTGGTGTGGCAAGCAATGCCGCCTTGATCGTTGCGTTGGGGGCGAGCGGGGCGTCCCACGTGCCGGCCGTTGAAGGTTCGGCCTTTATCGACACGCTGATCGAAGTAAAACTGGCCAATGGTCAGAGTCGTTTGTGGAAGGTTGACCTCAAGCCGTTTGAGTCTGACGTACTGCTGCCTGATTGGGTCGCGGCGGATGCCGAAGGGCGCATCACGCTTGAGGGCAAGGACTACCTGCCATTGAACGACAAACTCTATCGGATAGCGCTTGATCCGGCGATCAACACCTGGCGGCTCAAGCCCCCGGTCTATGTCGAAACGTATTCGCCCCTCCTTGAACATAACGGCGCAGGCGCATGGCGGGTCGAGGGCGAAAGCCCGCACAGCTGGCAGATCAACACGTTATTCAAGCGGTTGGGGTATTCGGTAGATTCCTTTTCCGAAAAAACAGCCGAGCACATTCTGGCACTCACAGGGACCGATGAAACGCTGCTGCGCAGGATCCACCTGGGAAACCAGGCTCCGACACCACAGTTGGCGGACACCATAAAACGGTTTCGACTGGACCAAGAGTTGGTGCAGTCCGGTGCGCACGAGGACTTGCCCGCAATATTCAACGCGCAGTATCAGGCTAGCGAGGCCTCCGCCGATCCGCTCATCAATGTGATCAAACGGGACTTTCCGAGCATTACAACGGCAGCCGCCAAGGAGATCATTGTCGAGGCTAATGCGACCGAAATTGCGCAGATGACCGGGCAGCAACGCATTCCTTCGCGACTGGCGGGACAAGCCCGTGTTTATGTACGGGAAACACAACTGAACCGTGCCTATGAAGGTTTTTTCCTTGCCTCGGGCAGTGCGCACCCAGACACCCTAAAGCTCGCGCTGGTCTCGCTTGAAAAACTGCCGGGCTGGCCGACAGACCTGATGATCGAGGTCCGACAGGGCTCGACGGGCGGCGAGTTGCTTAATCGTGTCGGCAGCCCGACGGCATCGCAGGTTAAAACGCTGGTCAAGCGTGGCAAGACTTATCAGGCTCATGACAGCGAGGGCAACGAGCTACACGCGCCTGCTGATTTTTTTACGGCGGTCATGCAGGCGTTGCCGGACTCGGCCCGCGAGTCGATTGGCGTGTCCGGCGTCTGGAACGTCAGCCAGTTCAGAGAGCGTTTGGCCGCAGTCGCCATGGGTCAACGTGATCACGCGGCCAGGGTTCTCGGCCAATCGCGCGCCAAACAGAGCTTCACTGTGCCGTCCCGTCTATCCAATAGCCGAATCGGCTACCTGTTGAGTGGACGTGGGGCGATGGCAGCGGCTGTTGTGTACCAGCAAGAGAGCGCAGAGGCGCTCAGCGAAAGACTGCGCACGTTTTATCCTGAAAGCGCTGATGCGGGCCACGTCGACCGGTTGGCCGGCCGAGATGTAGCGCGGGTCAGTGCGCGTTTGAATGAGCAGATTCAAGCATTTGGCACTTTGCGCAATGCGCTGGACGGCTGGGTCGATATTTCGGAGTCCAATCCGCTGCTGACTGCGCTGGAACGTCAAACAAGAGGGCGAATCGCAGACGAACTTTCTCGTGCCTGGCGCTACAGCGAGCATGTGATAGCCGTCATGCCAGAGCCGCGCACTACGTTTAGTCTCGATTCCGTTACCTTGCCTGACCTCTCCGATCTGCCGGATCTGCCGGATTACTACAGCAAAATCGAAGAAATCATCCTAAGCAATGTGACGGCTGATGCCGAGCAGTTCGATGTGTTCTTGAGCAAATTTACAGGGCTAAAAGAGCTGTCTATTACTAACGGCGGGCTTTCACGTGTGCCTGCGGGGCTGACCGGGTTCGCCCAACTGAATTATGTGTCCATAGCTTGTCAGGACATGGTGATCAATCAGCAGGCCATGGATATATTCGTTGCTATGCCTCGGTTGCTGACGCTGGATCTGTCGGGCAATACATTGGGCAGCTTTGCCGGTAGCAGCGGATTGAGACTGGACGTGTTAGCCCTTGAGTCGATGGGGTTGACCGAATGGCCGCAGTGGGTCGAGGACATTCCACTGCAGGAACTCGACATATCCGATAACCAGATCGTGCATTTACCCGATCATATTTTGCAGAACCAACGCCACAGCAACCAACATTTGACTGTCAGGGCCTACGGGAATCCGATTTCCCATGACGATCTGCAGACCGCATGGGTCAATGACAGTGGCTGGAATCAGCGATATTCGTTGCTTGCGGATTATCCGGACGACATTAGGGCGCTTCACTCACGTCGCTCGTCGCCCTCGGAGTCTGAGGCTTCGGACGATCTATTCTCCGCTCCTGAATCTTCAGACTCGGAGCCACCGACTCCAGATCCGCAGGCCGCGGAGGGTGTGCATCTCTGGCAAGTGCCGGGAAGTGATTCACTGAACAGCCGAATCGAGCTCGCGTGGCAACGGGTTGAGGAGACCAACGATGCCCCCGACCTGCTATCGCTGATTCAACAATTGCGAGGCAGCGAGGATTTCAACCGGGTCCGTGAAGAACTGACCATTGAAGTACTTGGGGTGCTGGAGGCTGCGGCAGAAGACGCTGAGTTGCGAGGCATTCTGAATGCGCGAGCTGCACAAGGTTGTGAAACCTGCACAGACGGTGCGCGCTTGCTGTTCAGCGATGTTCAGGTGGAGGTCTACAGCCGAAATGCCCTGTTGAACGTGCCCGAGGAAGGCAAAGGCGGTGTTTTGTTCAAGCTGGGTAAGAGTCTGTTTCGTCTCGAGGCCGTCGAAGCAATCGCCGAGAAAGATATCGCCACCAGGAAGAGCATGAGATTGCTCGTCGATGAAGCCGAGGTACGTTTGGCTTATCGAACGGATCTGGCTGACCGGCTGGGTTTGCCTGCACAGCCCCACGGCATGAATTATCGGCGGATAGCGGGGGTGAGCGAGGATGCGATCATCAGCGCCGAAGGCACCGTTTTGCAGCGTGAACAGGCGCTTGAGTACGTTGACTCGATGATCCAGAAGCGCTTCTGGAGCGATTACTTGCACCAGCACTATGTGGCTCGGTTCGAGGAACGACTGGCGGCTTTCGATCTCCGACTCGAAGACCTCACAGCGGCACCCCCGGCAATGGAGGGTGAGTATCTCAATCAGGTGAATGCCTTGCGCCAGGAGCGAGAGGAAGAAGAGCTGCGCGTGTTGAGCGAGTTGACCTTGCTGGAACGGTGGACGTTGGAAGGCATTTGATCACGGTCATTTGATCGTCTCCCGCAGACTGCCCGGCAGCCAAAGTGCCTTCGGCTGTCGGGAAGTGTCGGGTGTGAGCCCTCGCTCGACTTAATACCCGGTCATTTCCAGATACCCGGTGCCCGAATGACTTCCGCTCAACTGCACCGGGCCTTCCCAGTACGGGATGCGCAGGTTCATCCAGGCATTGGGGTTTAGCGCGGTTGTGGTGATGTCGAGGTGTTTTTCGGGGATTTTCACTCCCCAGCGGGTTGGCAGCGCGTGCCCGGCGACGTCACTCGAGGTCAGTGGCGTGAGCTGGATCTCTGGCCCCTTCAATACCTGTGTCTGGCCGTCAGCGCTGATCCAGGTGCCTGTCAGATACGGCTCGCCGTTTTTCTGCCGCATCCGGTACAGCATCAGTTGTTCGCCGCTGTCCAGGTGCATGGAAAACCAGTCCCAGCCCGTTTGATTGGCGGTCAGTGGCTGGCTGCTCCACTCACGGTCCAGCCAGGCGGGGCCCGCTACCTGATACGTCTTGCCGTCTATTTCGACGGTGCCCTTAGCTTGGAAAAATGGCTGGCTGTAGTAATACGAGGCTTGGCCCTGTTCTGACTTCTGACTGAAACCTTGCTCGCCTTGCAGTACCAGCGGTTGGCTGGTTGTCAGTTGCAGTCGATAACTGAAATTCTGTCCACGGGCTTGCAGTTGCATGTTTGCCAGCGGGTTTTCGAGGCCCGACCGGCTGTCGAATGTCCAGTCATCGATCCACGCCTTGAACGGCGAGGCGTTAACCCCGGCCTGCTCGACGCCACCACGGGCATAGCGTTCGGCTGCATAGTGCCGGCTGGCGGAGGTCACGGCGGCATGGCCCATCCAGATCGTCTGATTGCTCCAGCCCTGCACCTGGGTATCGGCTCTCAGCGCGTTGCGAAACAACGTCCATTGCACGCCGAAGGTCCGGCCCTGGTCATCTTTGAGGTTGGCGGTGAGGTACCACCACTCGATGCGGAAACCGTCGTGGGCGCCGTGATCTCGAGGAAAACTGAACACCTTGCCCGGGACGACTCGAGCAAACATCGAGGCCTGGTTACCCAGCCCGGCAAAACCATCGGCGGGCGGCTTTTGATCATCGCAGGCACTCAAGAGCAGGGTGCCGAGCAAGAGCCATGGCCATCTAATCCTCATTGGCAAAGGTCCTCAGCAGGTCTGCCGGGCGACTGCGATACAGCTTGATCAACGGCCACGCCGAGGCCAGCAAGGTCGCGAGCAGGGCGAGGGCCATCAACTGCACCAGTTGGGCAGGGAACACCTGCAACGGCAAACGCCAGCCAAAGGCTTGCACATTGATTACCGCGTCCAGGCACCAGGCCAGCAGGAGACCCAATGGCAATGCGAGTGACAGCGTTAGTACTGCCAGCAGCCAGGTTTGTCCCAGATTGAGCAGCATCAGTTGGCGTCGGGTCACGCCCAGTGCCCACAGCGGCGCCAGTTGTCCGAGCCGACTCTGGCTTTGGGTCAGCAGGCTGATGAACAACGCCACTCCCGCGACCCCCAGTGTCAGGCTATTGAGCGCGGCAGTGGCGGCGAAGGTGCGTTCGAAGACCTGTGTGGACCAGCCCTTGAGCCGACTTTGATCGACGATGCGACTGTCTTCCAGGGCAAAGCGCGACTGAAGTTCGCGCACCAGCGGCGGCACCGACACAGGGGCGATGCGCAGATTGAAGCGATTGGGCGACAACTGCGGCCAATAGCGCAGCAGGTGTTGAGCGTTGACCAGCAGATGGCCCTTGGGATTGCCGTAGTCGGCGTAGATCGCGACGATGCGCGGCGACCACTGACCTTGTGGTGTGGGAATCGTCAATTGATCGCCGACCTGAACCTTGAGCCTGCGTGCCAGTTGCTCGCTGAGCATCAGGGTGTCGTCCCGGGCCAGTTGATCCCAGGGATCGTCCGCCTGAGTGTCCAGCAACGGCCAGTGCTGACGGTAGGTCGGGTGGTCGATCACGCCGACTGCATCCACAGGCCAGCCCTGTAGCTGGATCGAGACCTGCCAGGTGGGTAACACGGCCTGCACCTGTGGCTGCTCGTTGAGCCAGGTCTGGAGGCTATGTGCCTGGGCCGGGTTCTGTGGGTTGAGGTACAGCTCTGCGGTCAGCCGTTGTTCCAGCCAGTTATTGAATGTCTGGCGAAATCCCGAGGTCATGCTGCCCGCACCGATATTGGCGGCCAGGGCCAACAACAGCGCCATCAGCGCCAGGCTCAACGCCGGTAACTGCTGGCGGCAATCGGCAAGAAACCACTGGCCCAATACCGAACGACTGCGGCCCAGTAAGGCTTTAAGCAGCGCATTGAGGAGCACCGGCAGGCTCAGTGCCGCGCCCAGCATCAGGGCGGCCATCAGCACAAAACCGCTGGCCAGGCTGTCACCCAATAACAAGGCCAACAACGCCGTCATGCCTGCGATGGCCGCCACCCACGCCTGGCGTCGCAACCAGCGAGCATAGGCTTGATGCCAGGCCTGTGCGTTGGCTAGGGCAAGCAGTGGCAACCGCGCTGCACGCAACAAGCTGCTGGCCCCGGCCAGCAATGCACCGAATAGACTCAAACCCACACCACTGGCCCACCACAACGGGCTCAAGCTCAATTGTCCGGCCACTTCGGCGCCGTACAGGCCCCGCAGGCTGGCGGCGACATCGGGTAACAACAGGCTGGCCAGGAAGTAACCGCTGACGACCCCGGCGAGGCCTCCCAGCAAGGCCAGGCCACCCAGCTCCACGCCCAGGCTGAGGATTAACATACGGGCGCTGACACCGCAGGCGCGCAGAGTCCTGAGCAGTCCGCGCCGCTGCTCGAGTGCCAAGCCAATGGCGGCATGCACGATAAATAAACCGACCACGAACGACAGAAAGCCCAGTGCATCGAGGTTTAAATGAAAACTCTCGGTCAGGCGCGACAAGTTGTTTTCTTCACCGCTGCTCTTGAGCACCAGTTGCCCGACCAGTTCAGCAGGCAATGCCGGTTGTGTGGCCGCAAAGTCTTTAGGCAACAACAGCCGCGAGACTTGGTCAGGCATGCCCAGCAGGTGTTGGGCGAAGCCGATATCCACCAGCAGTAACCCCGGGGCCATGTCGGCCTGACTGTGCAGCGGTGGCAAGGCCAGCCCATTCTCGGTCAGGGGTTGGTCACCTTCGTGATAACCCAAGACCTGCAGGGTTTGCGGGGCGATCCAGGTGCTGCCCGGCGGGCTGAAAAATCCAACGATCTGCGCCATGTCCAGGGCTTGCCCGGCCACCGCCGAACCGCCTGGCAGCGACACCGGTTCGATGCCCATCAATTGCAGGCGCTGATCGTCATGCCCCTTGAGCGAGAGGCGTGCTTGCAGCACTGGAGACACCGGCCAACCCGCGCGGCGCAGACTGACAAACACCTCCTGAGAGAAGGACGCGCCATTCGGTGCGCTCAGACTGGCTTGGGGTTCGCCACCGATCAACTGGCTGGCACGGGCGTAACTTTCCCGCGCCTGACTGTTCAGCGCTTGCACGCCGGTCAACAGGCTGGTCGCCAGCCACAGTCCGGTCAGCACGCTGAAAAACTGCACCGGGTGCTGACGCCAATGGCTGAGCAGGGCGTGTAATGTCCAATAAAATACGCGCATCTCAGCGCTCGCCGACATCGGCCAGTCGCCCGCGATGCAGTACCACTCTGCTTGCCAATCGAGCCGCTACTCGCGGGCTGTGGGTGACCATCAATAAACTGGTCGGGGTGTTTTTCAGCAGGTCCAGGAGCAGTTGCAGGACTTCATCGCTGGTGGCTTCGTCCAGATTGCCCGTGGGCTCATCGGCCAACAGCAGGCCGGGACGCGAGGCCAGCGCGCGGCCGATGGCAACCCGCTGTTGCTGGCCGCCGGACAGCTGTTCCGGGTAGCGCTTGAGCAGCGCGCCGAGTCCCAGCCGCTCGATCAGCTGTGCTTGCCAGGACGGATCATAACGTCCGGCCAGGCGCGCCTGGAACGCCAGATTGTCGTCGACTGACAGACTGCTGATCAGGTTGAACTGTTGAAACACCAGGCCGATCTCGGTGCGCCGCCAATGGGCAAGCTGTGCTTCGCTCATTTGATCCAGACGATGCCTGCCGGCGCGGATACTGCCGCGATCGATCTGGTCCAGCCCGGCCACCAGGTGCAGCAGGGTGCTTTTACCGCTACCCGACTCTCCCATCAGTGCCAGACTGCTGCCGTGTTCGAGCTGTAAATCGACCCCTTGTAACACCGCCAGCGGGCCTTGTGGCGTCGCGTAGCTCTTGAACACGCCTTGCACCTGAAGCATGAAGTCACTCGCCTGACAAAGGGGTAGGCAAAGAATAGCGGGTGTCCGCCATCATGTGTCAGGCAGATTACGCTGCCCCCTTTTTGGATTCAGCTCAAACTGACATGCCGACTCAACAATGCCCGCAGCGCCGCCGGTTTGACCGGTTTCGACAGGTAATCGAGGCCGGCAGCGTGGATCTGCGCGATCAGTTCAGGTCGACCGTCCGCGCTGATTACCACGCCGGGTACCGGCTCACCCAGTCGCGTGCGCAACCAGGCCATCAGCGCGGCGCCGGTATCACCCTCATCCAGGTGATAGTCCACCAGCGCCAGCTGCGGATGCACGCCTTTGCCCAGCAGGGCTTCGCACTCACTGCGATTGCGCGCCGTCCACACCTGACATCCCCAACGCGTGAGCAAGCTGTTCATCCCGATCAAAATGCTGTCTTCGTTGTCGACGCACAGTACCTGGGTACCGCTCAGTGGCTGGTGGGACTTGGGCTCGGCAGGACTGGCGGCCAATGGCATTTGATGAGTGGCCAGGGGCACAGTGACGCTGAACACGCTGCCTTTACCCGGCCAGGAGCGTACTTGCAGTTCATGACCCAATACGCGGCAAAGTCCGTCGGCAATGGCCAGCCCGAGGCCCAGGCCTTTTTCGGCACGGGTCTGATGGCTGTCCAGGCGTTTGAACTCTTCGAAGATCACCTGACGTTTGTCTTCCGGAATACCTGGGCCGCGGTCCCAGACTTCAAGGCACAGCTGCGCGCCTCGACGCCTTACGCCTAGCAGTATCGGACCCTTGCCGTAGCGGAAAGCGTTGGTCAGGAAGTTTTGCAGAATCCGTCGCAATAACTTTATGTCGCTGTTGATCCGCACGTTGCTGCCGCGTACCCGGAATTTCAAGCCTTGTTCCTGGGCCAGTGCCTTGAACTCGGCGCCGAGGGTGTCGAACAGCGCACTCAGGGGGAACGGCTGAGGATTGGGTGTGATCTTGCCGTTTTCCAGGCGAGAAATGTCCAGCAGGTCGCTGATCAGGTCTTCTGCGGAGCGCAGCGAGCTGTCCAGATGGTGCACCAGTTGCTGGGCCTCGCTGGAGATCTCGTCTTCCTGGTGGGACAGGGCTGCCGAGAACAGTCGCGCCGCATTCAACGGCTGCATCAAGTCATGGCTGACCGCTGCAAGAAAGCGGGTCTTCGACTGGTTGGCGGTTTCCGCGGTACCCTTGGCCTCGGTCAGCGCCACGTTCAGTTGTGACAACTCATGGGTACGCTCGGCGACGCGTTGTTCAAGGCTTTCATTGGCGCCTTTGAGCGCCTGCTCGGCTTCACGGAACGCGGTGATGTCGGTGAAGCTCATGACGAAACCACCACCGGGCATCGGGTTGCCAATCAGCTCGATGACGCGTCCATTGGGGAACAATCGCTCTGAGGTATGGGCTCGACCCTGGCGCATCCAGTGCAGCCGACGCGCCACATGCACTTCGGCTTCACCGGGACCGCACAGACCACGTTCGGCGTTATAGCGGATGATGTCTGCGATTGGTCGGCCAACGCTGATCAGGCCTTCCGGGTAATTAAACAGTTCCAGATAACGATGATTCCAGGCCACCAGTTTCAGCGATTGATCGACCACGCTGATGCCTTGGGTGATGTTTTCAATGGCCCCTTGCAGCAGTGCCCGGTTGAACTGCAGCACCTCGGAGGCTTCGTCGGCGATGCGCACCACGTCTTCGAGCTGCATTTCCCGGCCTTCGATGGCGGCCTTGACCACTGCGCGGGTCGAGGACGCGCCGAGCACACCAGCCAGCAAACGCTCGGTGTGGGCTATCCACTCCCCGTCGGCGTTCTGGTTCGGGCTGAAGCCCTTGCCCTGGCGATAAGCGAAGCGAATAAAACTCTGCCGCGCGCGCTCCTCACCCACGAAGCGCGCCGACAGGCTCAATAAATCCTCGATCTGCACCGCCAGCAACGAACGGTTGCTGGGGCGCGCACTGATTTCCTGACCGATGAAGCGTCCAGCCTGCCAGTGTTCGGAGACCCTTGTGCGTGACAGCACCGACACCCAGGCGAACAGGGTGAAGTTACCGGCAAGCGACAGCACCACGCCCTGTGTCAGCGGGGTAATCGGTAAGTGCAATGGGTTACCGTGCAGCCAGGCCAGCCCTGGGAACAGAGTGAGCGCCCAGCCCAGGCTGTTGGCCGCAATGGGCAACACCAAGGTGTAAAACCAAATAAAGGTGCCGGCTGCCAGGCCAGCGAATACGCCTCGGCGGTTGGCTTGTTTCCAGTACAGCGCGCCGAGCATGGCTGGGGCCAGTTGAGTGATGGCGGCGAAGGCGATTTGGCCGATGGTTGCCAGGCTCGCCGTTGAGCCGAGCAACCGGTAGCAGACGTAAGCCAGCAACAGAATCACCACGATGCTGATCCGACGTACCGACAGCATCCAGTGACGGAACACCTCAAATGGGCGCTCTGCGGTTTTGCGGCGCAACAGCCACGGCAGCAGCATATCGTTGGAGACCATGGTCGACAGTGCAACGCTGGCGACGATCACCATGCCGGTGGCAGCGGAGGCGCCACCGATAAACGCCAGCAGGGCCAGCGCCGGGTGGGCTTGGGCCAACGGCAGGCTGATCACGAACGAATCGGGCAGCACCGAACTGGGCAGCAGCATTTGTCCGGCCAGGGCGATGGGCACCACAAACAGCGCTGCCAGGGACAGGTACGTCGGAAAAACCCACCGGGCCAGCCTGAGATCCTGCGGCTCGATGTTCTCGACAACGGTCACGTGAAACTGCCGTGGCAGACACACTATGGCCATCATCGCTACGCCGGTTTGAACCACCATCGACGGCCAGTTGACGGTTTCCTTCCAGTACTCTTCCAGGCGAGGGGCGATCATTGCCTGACTGAACAGGTCATCGAAACCGTCGTACAGGCCGAAGGTGACGAACGCGCCCACTGCGAGAAACGCGAACAGTTTGACCAGTGCTTCGAAGGCAATTGCCAGCACCATGCCGCGGTGGTGTTCGGTAGCGTCGAGGTTGCGAGTGCCAAACAAGATGGTGAACAGTGCCAGGATCAGCGAGACGATGAGTGCGGTGTCCTGGGCGCGGGTGCCCGTGGATTCGGCGACTGCACCGATCAGCAGGTTCACCCCCAGGACGATGCCTTTGAGCTGCAAGGCAATGTACGGTAAAACACCGACCATACAGATCAGTGCAACCACCACTGCCAACGATTGCGACTTGCCATAGCGTGCGGCGATGAAGTCAGCGATAGACGTGATGTTCTCTTGTTTGCTGATCATCACCATCTTCTGCAGCACCCAAGGCGCCAGCGTCAGCAGTAATATCGGGCCCAGATAGATCGGCAGGAACGACCAGAGTTGCTCGGCCGCTTGGCCCACGGCGCCAAAAAATGTCCAGCTGGTGCAGTACACCGCCAGCGACAGGCTGTAGACCCAAGCCCGCAGGCGTGGCGATAGAGGCGCACTGCGTCGATCGCCATAAAAGGCGATGGCGAACATAACGGCCATATAGGTCAGGGCGACTGCAGCAATCAGCCCACTGGACAGCGACATGTAAAACTCCAGGTAGCGCTAGATAGCTCTCAACAGCGCTCGTTAAAAAATGACCGACCGGAAGCGATCCTGCTCCGGCTGGACAGTCTCGCATGATGTTCAGGGTTCGTCAGTGCCGACCAAGGTCTTGGCGCGGCCTGGTGCCGCAGGACGAGGTCTGCGGTGTTGCATATAGGTAAAATAGATGACCTATAGAGAAATTACCCGTTATATAGATATGCAATCGAACTATAAGCTCATTTCACCTCATAGGAGGACTGGAGAAGAGCATGCCTTGCCTTGATACGCCTGCGCCATACGCCGTTGCCAACCAACGTAATCTGCCGTTGAACACGCTGAGTCATCCGCGAGAAGTGATTCGCCAATTCACCCCGAATTGGTTCGCCGCGACCATGGGTACCGGCATTCTGGCCCTGACGCTGGGGCAATTGCCCGTGCAGATCCCGGGTTTGCACCTGTTGGCCGAGGGGTTGTGGCTGTTCAATATCGCGCTCTTCGTGCTCTTCAGTCTCGTGTATATGGCGCGCTGGGTGCTGTTTTTCAATGAGGCGCGGCGAGTGTTTGGGCACTCTACGGTGTCGATGTTTTTCGGCACCATCCCCATGGGGCTGGCGACCATTATCAACGGCTTTCTATTCTTCGGCCTACCTCGATGGGGCGGAGCTATAGTGCCTATTGCCGAGACGCTGTGGTGGCTGGACGTGGCTATGGCGCTGGCCTGCGGGGTGGCCATTCCGTTCATGATGTTTACGCGTCAGGAGCACAGTATCGACCAGATGACGGCCGTGTGGTTGTTACCCGTGGTCGCGGCTGAGGTGGCGGCAGCCAGTGGTGGTCTGCTGGCACCCCATCTGACCGACGCCTCCGCGCAATTCGGCGTGCTGATCACCAGCTACGTGTTGTGGGCGTTCTCGGTACCCGTAGCGTTCAGCATCCTGTCCATTCTGTTGTTGCGCATGGCCCTGCATAAATTGCCCCACGAAAACATGGCCGCTTCGAGTTGGCTGGCGTTGGGTCCGATTGGCACCGGAGCGTTGGGCATGTTGTTGATGGGCGCAGACGCACCGGCGATTTTTGCGGCCAACGGTTTGCCCGGGCTCGGAGAGATGGCGGATGGT
The DNA here is from genome assembly GCF_036346185.1 of Pseudomonas sp. 10C3. Taxonomy (NCBI): domain Bacteria; kingdom Pseudomonadati; phylum Pseudomonadota; class Gammaproteobacteria; order Pseudomonadales; family Pseudomonadaceae; genus Pseudomonas; species Pseudomonas sp. 10C3. The sequence continues at coordinate 63,000 of NZ_JASJVE010000023.1, forward strand.
ATCGGGTTGGTGGCGGGTATCACACTGTGGGGATTCGGCTTGTGGTGGATGCTGATGGCCGTGCTTATTACCGTGCGCTACCTGCGCACCGGCATCCCGTTCAACCTCGGCTGGTGGGGATTCACCTTTCCATTGGGTGTCTACGCATTGGCGACCCTAAAGCTTGCAGCAAGGCTGCACCTGACATTCTTCTCGCTGGCCGGTTGTGCGTTGGTGTGCTGTCTGGCGATATTGTGGCTGATCGTCATGAGTCGGACCGTGTGTGGTGCCTATAAAGGAGAGCTGTTCGTTTCACCTTGTATTGCGGGGTTGGGTGCTGGGGTCAAGTGAGTATTAAAGACGTGGGAGACGATCAAACCAGACGCGTCCTATCGACATCTGCTTGCGTAACGTTTCCAATGTGGCTCGGAGTCGACATAGACACTCCAATTAAAAAGCCGACCCCGGCGCTATTCGAGTACACGGACGATGAGTCAGTCGCAATTCAGTTTGCTGGGAAAACGGCGGTTTCTGCCGTTTTTCATCACCCAGTCCCTCGGGGCTTTCAACGACAATATCCTCAAGCAATCATTGATCCTCGCCATTCTCTATAAGCTGAGCATCGACGGCGATCGCTCGATTTGGGTCAACCTGTGTGCGCTGTTGTTCATTCTGCCGTTCTTTTTGTTCTCGGCATTGGCGGGTCAGTTTGGCGAGAAATACGCCAAGGATGCCTTGATCCGCCTGATCAAACTGGGCGAAATCGCGATCATGCTGGTGGGCGCGGCGGGGTTCATGCTCAACCACCTGTGGATGATGTTGCTGGCGTTGTTCGCCATGGGGACGCACTCGGCGTTGTTCGGGCCGGTGAAGTACTCGATCCTGCCGCAGCACTTGCATGAGGATGAATTGGTCGGTGGCAACGGGCTGGTGGAAATGGGCACCTTCCTGGCGATTCTGGCCGGTACCATCGGCGCCGGGATCATGATGTCTTCCGCGCACTACGCGCCGATCGTTGCGACAGCGATCTTGCTGGTGGCGTGTCTGGGTTATATCGCCAGTCGCAGCATCCCGCGCGCAGCGGCGGCTTCGCCGGAAATGCGCCTGAACTGGAATATCTTCAGTCAATCCTGGGCCACCTTGCGTTTGGGACTGGGTCAGACGCCGGCCGTGTCACGCTCGATTGTCGGCAACTCCTGGTTCTGGTTCGTCGGCGCGATTTACCTGACGCAAATTCCGGCCTACGCCAAAGAGTGGCTGTATGGCGACGAGACCGTGGTCACGCTGATTCTCACCGTGTTCTCCATCGGCATCGCACTGGGTTCGATGTTGTGCGAGCGATTGTCCGGGCGCAAAGTCGAGATCGGTCTGGTGCCGTTCGGCTCGATGGGCCTGACCGTGTTCGGGCTGCTGCTGTGGTGGCATTCGGGCGGCTTTCCGCAAAACGTTCAGGCCAATGACTGGCTGACGGTGCTGTCTTATGGTCAGGCGTGGTGGGTGCTGAGCGATGTGCTGGGCATCGGTGTTTTTGGCGGCTTCTATATCGTGCCGCTGTACGCACTGATCCAGTCGCGCACCGTCGAGAACGAGCGTTCGCGGGTCATCGCGTCCAACAATATCCTCAATGCGCTGTTCATGGTGGTGTCGGCCATCGTGTCGATCGTACTCCTCAGTGTGGTCAAACTGTCGATTCCGCAGCTGTTTCTGGTGATCTCGCTGATGAACATCGCGGTGAATGCCTACATCTTTAAGATCGTGCCCGAGTTCACCATGCGGTTCATGATCTGGCTGCTCGGCCATTCCATGTACCGCGTCGAGCATCGCAATCTAGAGCTGATTCCGGACGAAGGTGCGGCGCTGCTGGTCTGCAACCATGTGTCCTTTGTCGATGCGCTGTTGATCGGTGGGGCTGTGCGGCGGCCGATTCGGTTCGTGATGTATTACAAGATCTACAACCTGCCGGTGCTCAACTTCATTTTCCGCACCGCTGGCACCATTCCGATTGCCGGACGCAACGAAGACCTGGCGATCTACGATCAGGCCTTCAAAAAAATTGCTGAATACCTGAAAAATGGTGAGCTGGTGTGCATCTTCCCTGAAGGCAAGCTGACTGCTGACGGGGAGATCAATGAATTTAAAGGTGGCCTGAGCCGGATTCTGCAAGACACCCCAGTGCCAGTGATTCCACTGGCACTGCAGGGCTTGTGGGGTAGTTTCTTCAGCCGAGATCCGAACAAGGGAGTCTTTCGTCGGCTGTGGTCGCGCATCACCGTAGTTGCCGGCCCCGCCGTGGCAATGGAGGCGGCGTTACCGGCGAGTTTGCAGGCGCGAGTTGCGGAGTTGCGAGGCACGGTTCGGTAGTTGATCTGGCGTAGTGCAACTTCAAGCACTCAGCTTGAGCCCCACCAGTCCACACAGAATCAAGCCCACGCTGGCCAGGCGGAACAGCGCCGTGGACTCGCCGAACAGAATGATCCCGGCGATCACGGTGCCTATCGCACCGACACCGGTCCATATCGCGTAGGCAGTGCCCAGCGGTAGTTCTTTCATGGCCAGGCCGAGCAGGCCCAAACTGACCAACATGGCCGCGACGGTGAGGGCTGTAGGCAAGGGGCGGGTGAAGCCTTCGGTGTATTTCAGGCCGACGGCCCAACCGACTTCGAACAGACCGGCGAAAAACAGAATGATCCAGGACATGATGACCTCCTATAAAGGGGTCGTCCCCGAATCGTTTTTCTTGATGGATCAGTCAGGTCGTCCTGGCTGTGCGCAGTATTTTGCACATAAACGATTCGGGGGCAAGTCAGGTATCGATAACGCGGCTAGTCTGCAACGGGCCGAGTGGCGAGTTCGCGGTCTGCTTTTTCACTCATGCGCCGGAAATACGTAGAAAGCAAGGCGCCGGAAATGTTGTGCCAGACGCTGAACAGCGCGCTGGGCACGGCGGCCAGCGGCGAGAAATGGGCGCTGGCCAATGCAGCACCCAGCCCGGAGTTTTGCATGCCGACTTCCAGTGCCAGGGATTTGCGCTGCGCCAGCGGCAGCTTGAACAGCTTGCCGGTGAAGTAGCCGAGCACAAAGCCGAAACTGTTGTGCAACATCACCACCGCCATGATTAACAGGCCTGACTCAGCGATTTTCGCCTGGCTGGCGGCAACCACCGCTGCGACGATCAATACGATGCTGACCACGGATACCAGCGGCAAGACGTCCACCGCCGCTTTGACTCGATGGCCGAGCACGCGTTGTGCGACAACGCCAAGCACGATTGGCAGCAAGACCAACTGCAGAATCGACCAGAACATGTCCATGAAAGACACCGGTAACCAGGCAGAGGCCAGCAACCAGATCAACGCGGGTGTCAGCAGCGGGGCGAGGAGGGTGGTCACTGCGGCGATAGCGACCGACAACGCCAGGTCGCCACGGGCCAGCCAGGTCATGACGTTGGAGGAGGTGCCGCTCGGGCAGCAACCCACCAGAATCACGCCCACAGCGATCTCCGCGGGCAGATGAAACGCCTGGCACAGCAGCCAGGCGACGCCGGGCATGATCACGAAATGCGCGACCACCCCTAAGGCCACACGCCATGGATGGCGAGCGACTTCAGAAAAATCATCGAGCTTGAGCGTCAGGCCCATGCCGAACATGACCAGGCCCAGGAGCGGCACGATGGCGCTTTTTAAACCGATAAACCATTCGGGCAGCGCAAACGCCAACACTGCAAACAGCAGCACCCAATAGGCGAAGGTATTCCCGACAAAGCGACTCAACGCAGCCAGCGCACGCATGGCTTGTTCCTTTTTTTATTAGAGGGGAAATGCGCTACCGCAACGGGTAGCGCATGACAGCTGATGGCTTAGATGCCCTGTGGCAGTTCTTCGCCGCCCAACGCTTCAAACAGCTCAGGCAGGAATTCGCCGAAGGTCAGCATCATCAAGGTGAAGCTGGCGTCCAGTTGGCCAAGGGCTTCCTCGCCACCGTCCTGTTCGGCCTGATCTTGCAGCAGGTCTTCGAATTTCAGGCGTTTGACCACCATCTTGTCGTCCAGCACGAAGGACAGCTTGTCCTGCCAGGCCAACGACAGCTGGGTGACCACCTTGCCGGTGCTCAAGTGCAGCTGGATTTCATCGCTGGTCAAATCCTGACGCTTGCAGCGCACGATGCCGCCATCTTCATGGGTATCACGCAGTTCACACTCGTCGAGGACGAAGAAGTGGTCAGCCGCTTTCTGGGACTTGACCCATTCGGTCATGGTTGCACTTGGCGCGACTTTCACCGTCAGTGGGCGTACCGGCAGCGAACCGATCACTTCACGCAGGGTGGAGAGCAGGTCTTCGGCGCGTTTCGGGCTGGAGGCGTTAACCAGAATCAGACCCTGTTTCGGCGCGATGGCAGCAAAGGTCGCCGAGCGACGAATAAAGGCGCGGGGCAGAAAGGCCTGGATGATTTCATCCTTGATCTGATCACGCTCCTTCTTATAGACCTTGCGCATTTGTTCGGCTTCGATCTCTTCGATCTTTTCCTTTAATGCATCACGCACCACGCTGCCAGGCAGAATGCGTTCTTCCTTGCGTGCGGCAATCAGCAGGAAGTCCTGACTGACGTGAACCAGAGGAGCGTCCTCACCTTTACCGAACGGTGCGACGAAACCGTAAGTGGTCAACTCCTGGCTGGCACAAGGGCGAGCCTGTTTGGTCGCCAATGCGGTTTCCAGCGCCTCGGCATCAAAAGGCAGATCTTGGGTCAGGCGATAGATAAGCAGGTTTTTGAACCACATGGGGTGAATCTCTCCTTTGTACAAAGTGGGGGCATTATTCGCTCCTCGGCCTCTGCGGCCAACCCTGTGCTAAGCCTTTGGCAGGATTATAAAAATTATTTAAAAAAGTGCTTGCCAGAGATAGGGTCGCTATATAGAATGCGCGCCACACCGAGAGTGAAGGGTGATTAGCTCAGCTGGGAGAGCAGCTGCCTTACAAGCAGCGGGTCGGCGGTTCGATCCCGTCATCACCCACCAATCGTTCTCAGTGTTACGCGCAGCGGTAGTTCAGTCGGTTAGAATACCGGCCTGTCACGCCGGGGGTCGCGGGTTCGAGTCCCGTCCGCTGCGCCATATTAAGCTTCAAGGCCCTTGAACTCCTTGAAGCAACAAAAAGCGACCTTAGGGTCGCTTTTTTTTGCTTTCTAAATACCCAAAACTAATCGCTGAAGCTTGGGGTTGTGCTCCCGATTATCATCGGGAGCCAGCAATCAGGGGTGTCCCTGTGCCCGCGTCGACAAAGTCTACCTCCGCTCCAGGCCGGTAGACTTCCGAAATCCATCGGCGGGCTAATTGCGTTGATCGTTCACTCCTTTGGTGAGTCCGATGTCGCGGTCGTTTTCGATCACGGCAGGGGTGCGTCTGCGGCAGATGTTCCCGGGACAAAAGCAACGCTGCCGGATTCGCGGACATGGAACAGTCGGGCGCCGTTATTCGGCTTAGTGGTAATTACCTGATGGTCGGCGGCCAGGTAGCCAAGAGGCAGCTGATGAATATCGTGATACTGGGTGATGATGATCGTGTGCTGCGGGTCCCATGTCTCGCCGCTTTTCTTCTCTAGCCATGCCATGAATGCGGCGCTGTTACCGTCGCGCGGAAAATCCTCGCTTTCCGGAACATAGTAAAAAGGTGCGCCTTTATTTTGCAGGTACATCGGCAGTTTATTGTCGACCTCGACCAGCACCATGCGCCACTGACTCCAGGGCGTACTTTTGCTGGCTTGCGCCTTTATGTCTGCGGTGAACTGCATGACGCCGCCACCACCGTTGGTCCAGGGGTAGATAATGCCCAGCACCAGCAAGAGTGTCACCGCCGCAGCTGCGATGCCCTTCGTCCAGCCTGGACCGCTGATTTTGCCAGCCGCCCGTCGTTCGGCCATGTGTCGGGTCACCCACCAGGCTGACAGCAGCTGTGCGAATGGCACCAGAGGTAATACGTAGTAGCTGCGCCGACTGCCGCTGGCAGTGAAGAACACAAACAGCAAGCCCAGGCCCCAGATCAGCCAGCGGGTGTTTGGTTCGATCTGCTTCCAGTTGCGCAGAGCCAGCCACAGGCCAAGTATCCAGCACGGCGCCCAAGGCAGGGTATAGATCGGCAGGTAGAGCAGGTAGGTATAGATCGGGCCGATATTATCGAACGGGTGGAAAAACCGTACTACGTTCTCCCTGAAGACCAGGCCCAGGCCGCTCTCGGCGTAGCTGGGCGTGCCATACAGGTGCGACAGCATGAATGGCACCATATAGAGCGCGCCTGCGATCACTAGCGCCAGGCAAAAGCGCCAGTTGAGATGACGCTTCCAGCGCCCCTCGCTGAGCACGTGCGGCAACAGCATAAGCCCTGGCAGGATGAAACCAATCAGGCCTTTGAGCAGGGACGTGAGCGCCAGCAATACAAAGAACACTATGTAGCGACTCAGGCGAGTGTCATCCGGGCCGCGCCAATACCACCAGACGGCCGCGAGCACGCCGCACACGGTAAGAACATCGGCCGTGGCTACCCGTGCCCAGAAGATGAAAAAGAACGTCGTCGCCAGCAGCCAGCCGGCGATCAGTCCGGTGCCTTTGCGGAAGAGGCGTTCACCAATGAGATAGACCAACCAGATACTTAGCCAGGCGCTAATCACTGACGTCAGTCGTAATGACCAGTGGTTCAGGCCGCCCATCAAACTTGCCGTGGCGGTGATCAGCCAATAAGAGGGCAGTGGTTTGTCGTAATAGGGTGCGCCTTTGAGGTAGGGGTCGAAATAGTTGCCTGTTTGTATCATCTGTAAGGCGATGTTAGCCCAGCGGGTTTCAGCGCCCCAGAGTTCCCTTGCTCCGAGCCCCAGCAACAGAATCAGTGCCGATACAGCGAGCAACAGTGTCAATGCTCCCCTGTCGCTTCTCCAAAACTTCATTCTTATAATTTCCATAACGCGACCGAGTGCCCCCTGGAATTTCGGGCCTTGTCGTACGGCACGACAAGGCGCGTCAATGTTATAGGGTGGTTTGTCAAATTGGTGTCGGGATGGCAAAAAAAAGCATAATTCGGCCAACTTTTATGGCGGATGGGCGGTTGATGCTCGTGTGGATGTTATTTCCGTTAATCTCGTGGTCAGGGGCTCGCTGAGAGTGCGGTCTTTTCTCAGGCCGACGTTTCCCTTTACAGTGCGTTCACTCTTTTTTCACGGCGGCATATCTAAACTCTCAGAGGTTATTGAACTGAAGCGTTTGCGGATGAGTGCGCAATGTTGTTATCGATGTGCTCGTAACGCTGCGCGGCAGAACTCAATGGCCAGGTGCTGTTTAAGTTTCCTGATGAGGTCGGTGTCTAGACGTGTTCGGTCTTTGTTTGGGGGGTATTGATAGTCTGTTTGTAATTTGCTTATAGGGTGGCTCGCAACATGGAAGCATTGAATCGTTCACTTTTTTTAATGATCAATGCTGGTGCAGATCCTGCCCCCGGGATGCTGTGGGTGGCCATTATCGTCGCGCAGTGGCTGATTTATGGTGTTCCCTTGTTACTGGCAGGATTTTGGCTCTGGGGAGGCCCGCAACGCCGTGCGGCGGTATTGGTTGCCACGCTGAGTTTGCTGGTTGCCCTGAGTTGCAATCAGTTGATTGCCGCCGCCTGGATGCACCCTCGGCCATTTATGATTCAGTTGGGGCATACGTTCATGGGCCATGACGCGGAATCTTCCTTCCCCAGCGACCACGCCGTGGTGTTTTTCTCGGTGGGGCTGGCACTTATCTGGAGCGCCTTGCGCAATGTCGGTGCTTTACTTGTGTTGATCGGTGTCGTTGTGGGGGCCTCCCGTGTTTACCTGGGCGTGCATTTTCCATTCGATATCATTGGCGCCTTTCTTGTGGCCATCGTCAGTAGTTGGGTTGTCATCACAGGGCTAAGCGTTGGTCAGGTCAAACAGCAACTGCTGCAGGGGTTGGAAGGACTGTATCGGCGCCTGTTCGCTTTTGCGATCAATAAAAGATGGGTTCAGGCTTGATCAGTGGCTGATGTTTATGCCTGAACAGATAATTCTACGTTGAGGCGTTGCAAGGTTGGAGAGGGTTCGGCAACCAACGATGGGGCTTCGCTAAGTTCGTCCATGTGTCGTATAGAACGTTTTGAATAACCCTCCCTTGAACAGAAGGTTATTCATCAATAAGAGTCAACTTTTTCAGGGTTAGATAGCTGAATACTTGATCAACGATGCCAGAGCTTTTGTACAAGGGCTCTGGCATCTGGATCAATCAATCAGAGAGGATTGCTGGAATCCCATTTTTGTTGCGGGATTGGCAGGTTGCATGACTCGCCTCGGCCCATCGGGAAGTACGTAAAGCCTTTTTGAGCCATGCGTTCGGCGTCATACAGGTTGCGGCCGTCGAAAATCACCGGTGCTTTCAGGCGCTTGTGAATTTCATCGAAGTCGGGCGCCTTGAATAGCTGCCACTCAGTGCAGATGACCAGCGCATCCGCGCCACTGAGTGCTGATTCCAGCGTGCCCATGAGGGCAAGGCCCGGATGGTCACCATAGAGCAGTTGGGTTTGCTGCATGGCTTCCGGGTCATAGGCGCGCACATTTGCTCCAGCAGCCCACAAGGCTTCCAGCAGGACACGACTGGGGGCGTCGCGCATGTCGTCGGTGTTGGGCTTGAAAGCCAGGCCCCACAAGGCGAAGGTCTTGCCTTTGAGGTCTCCTTTGTAGAAGGCGTTGAGCCGATCGAACAGTTTGTGCTTCTGTCGCTCGTTGATCGCTTCGACTGCCTGCAACAGATCGTTGGAGCAGTTAGCCTGGTCGGCACTGTGGATCAGGGCGCGCATGTCCTTAGGGAAGCACGAACCACCATAACCGCAGCCCGCATAGATGAAGTCGTAACCAATGCGCGAGTCGGCGCCGATGCCTAGACGTACCGATTCAATATCGGCGCCGAGGTGCTCGGCCAGTTCGGCGATCTGGTTGATAAAGCTGATCTTGGTCGCCAGCATGCAGTTGGCGGCGTACTTGGTCAGCTCGGCACTGCGCAGGTCCATGAACATGATGCGGTCGTGGTTGCGGTTGAACGGCGCATACAGGTCGCGCATGACCTCACGCACTTCTTCACGTTCGCAACCGATCACGATGCGGTCCGGTTTACGGCAGTCGGTAACCGCAGAGCCTTCTTTAAGGAATTCAGGGTTGGAGACGATATCGAACTCCAGCGGGCGTCCCGCCAGGGCTTTTTCGATATGAGCACGCAACGCGTCGCCGGTGCCGACGGGTACCGTGGATTTTTCGACGATGATCAGGGGGGTGACCCGATGCCTGACGATCGCATCGCCGACAGAAAAAACGTAACTGAGGTCTGCCGAGCCATCGTCGCCGGAGGGTGTCCCGACAGCAATGAACAAGACTTCGCCATGTTCGACCGCGAGCTTTTCGTCGCTGGTGAAATGCAGGCGCTTGCTCTCAAGGTTATCCCGAACAAGATTGGCCAGCCCAGGCTCGAAGATGTTTACCTGGCCTTGGGAAAGCTGCTTGACCTTGTTCTCATCGATGTCCATACAGATGACATCATGACCGACCTCGGCGAGCACCGTCGCTTGCACGAGACCGACATAACCACTACCGAATACACTGATTTTCATGCGCAGTTCCTAAGGTTTGTTGCCGCGTGTGCGTCGTAATTTAATAGTCATCACGCGCGGAATGACCAAGGTCATTCCGCGCGTCTTTAATACTGGGAAATGGTCATTGAAGGCGTTAGAACGGGCTTCCGGCAATGGATACAGTCATGGTGTCGTTTGGGCAAAGATAAAAATCACGATGTTGCCCTGTTCATAACGCTTCCCATCTTTGGGCAGTAGATCGACTTCATGCCTTTCGCCGTCATCTTTGACCCGCATAACCACGCCGACCGAGCCTTTCTGACGAGCCTGGGTCATCCATTGCTGGACAGTACTTAATGTCACGGCGCGGCCCTTGGCGTCAGGGTAGGTGAAACCATATTGGGTCTCACCGACGGTGTTGTACAACGTTATGTCCGGGCGTGCGGTATGCCAAGCCAAGGCAGAGGCTGCCCCCAGCTCATTGCTCAAGAGCGAGCGGGTCTCGCGAAGTGCCTGGGCATGCTCGGAGATGAATACGTCAGGTGTCTTGTTGTAGATAATTGTGTTGGGCAGTGCTGCAGGCAGCAAGGCGACCAGCGCCAGCATCCCGACTGCGGGCGCCAGAAAAAGGGTCGATGGTCTGGCGACTTGCAGGGCGTTGGCGATGCTCCATATCCCCAGTGCAATGAGCACAAAAGTCAGATGAAGCGGCTCATTGTCATAGATGGGCTGCTTGAATTGCAGGTAAGTCACCGTTAGTAGCGTAATCAGGCCAAGGGCCAGGTTCAGCAGCCCGTTAGCGCGGATTATCCCCGTTCTGGCTTGCTCAAGCCAGCCGGTCAGCGTGTGGCCGATCAGCAGTGCTAAGGGCAGCAGGCACGGCATGATGTAGGTGGGTAGCTTTCCTCGGCTCAGGCTGAAAAAAGCCAGTGGCAACACCAGCCAGAGCAACAGAAATGCGATTTTTGGCTGGCTTTTTGTCTGCCATGCATGCTTGAAAGTCCCGGGCAGCGCCAGTGCCCAAGGCAGGCTGGAGACTATCAGTAACGGTAAGTAGAACCACCAGGGTTGAGCGTGTTGCGCATCGTCTCCGGCAAATCGGCGGATGTGTTCGTGCCAGAAAAAGAATGACCAGAAGTCGGGTTCGCGCATGTGTACGGTCAGCACCCAGGGCAGCGAGACCAGTACGGCGACCAGCACGGCTAACAAGCCATAGCGCATCATTTCAGTGAGTCGACGCTGCCATATCATGTACGGCAGGGCGATCAGTACGGGTAGCAGGAAGGCCAGGAAGCCCTTGGTCATGAAGCCCATGCCGCAGGCCAGTCCGAGTACCGCCCAGGCGGCCAGTTTTACCCGCTGTGCGGTACTGTCGATGGCATACCACAAGGCCACCAGGCTGAGGTTGACCCATAGTGTGAACTGCGGATCAAGGTTGGCGTAGCCGGCCTGTCCGACGATCAGGCCAAAGCTCATGTATATCGTGGCGCAGGTGAAGCTCTTGCGCGGGGTATTCCACAGGCGACGAGCCATCAGGTAAGTCAGCAGGGTACTCAGCCCCAGGCTCAGGGCCGAGGCGATGCGCACGCCGAACAGGTTTTCTCCAAACACCGCTTGGCCGATGGCGATCATCCAATAGCCGGCGGCGGGCTTCTCAAAGTAGCGCAGGCCCATGAAGTGTGGCGCCGCCCAGTTGCCGCTCAGGAGCATTTCCTGGCTGGCTTGTGCATAGCGGGTTTCGTCTGGAATCCAGAGGCCGTGAAAGGGCAATGGCAGCAGATAAAACAGGCCAAAGGCGAGTAACAGAAGAGGTATGCCCCAGCGTTTAATCATGACCGTTGAGCTCCCTGCCAGTGGCTCCTGGTTTGAAAGAGCCTGGTTTGCTGATGTGCCACAGTCAGCAATTGACGGAAATAGTCGCCCATGAGAAATCCTTGTACTTAGGGATGTAGGCTGAAGACGTTCAGCGCTGGACTGAATGAGTCGAAGTTCCAGCACTGATAGTCCAACCCGTCACTAAAGGGCATGAGGCGCCATAAATGGCGCCTCATGCTTTCCTGCTTGATGTTGAAGAGTAACCTCAGCGTTTATCCGCGATTTCGAGCATTGCTTCACGCAGGAAGAAGTCGAGGGTCTTGCCGATGGTTTCGCTCAGTTCG